>NZ_JBNNST010000003.1:0-393822 GCF_050278025.1 Peribacillus sp. NPDC097197
TTTCAAGTTGATCTCGCTGAATAGAATCATGTTTCGAAAGCATCTTTATCACCTCAAGTTTTAATACTTTTATTTTAAAATAAAAAAGACTGTAGACAAAGTCGATTTTCATCGAGTTTGTCTACAGTCTGAGATCGTACACCAAATCGGTGTACGATCTTTTCATTTGTTATGCACTTATGAGTTTCTCCGCTTTTTCAATCGCAAGCTGCACTTGGGCAAACCCAGTACCACCTGCACTATTACGGCGTTTAACTGCTTCGTATGGATTTAATGCGTCGTAAATATCCTCTTCAAACAACTCGGATGCCTCCTTGAATTGTTCCATGCTAAGGTCAACTAAATAGCAGCCGTTTTGTACACAGAATAAAACAAGTTTGCCGACGACTTCATGGGCTTTACGGAAAGGCATGCCTTTCGAAGCCAGATAATCGGCCAATTCGGTTGCATTGGAAAAGTCATTTTTCGTTGCTTTTTCCATCACGTCTTTTTTCACTTTCATCGTTGAAATCATGCCTGCGAAGATTTTAAGTGAACCAACAATCGTTTTAACCGTATCAAAAACGCCTTCTTTATCTTCTTGCATATCTTTGTTATAAGCAAGTGGCAGTCCTTTTAATACAGTCAGTAACCCTGTTAGATTCCCGTAAACCCGTCCTGTTTTACCGCGGATCAGCTCCGCCATATCAGGGTTTTTCTTTTGTGGCATGATGCTGCTTCCCGTTGAGAAAGCATCATCCAGTTCAACGAATTGGAATTCCTGGCTTGACCAAAGAATGATTTCTTCGCTGAAACGAGATAAATGCATCATCATCGTTGCGCTGTTACTCATGAATTCCAGGGCGAAATCACGATCACTCACTGCATCCAGACTATTTTCATATATGCCATCAAAGCCAAGTAGCTCTGCACTTAACGCACGGTCAATCGGAAAAGTCGTCCCAGCAAGCGCTCCTGCACCCAAGGGAGAAATGTTGATTCTCTTGAAGCTTTCAGTGAAACGTTGTTTATCGCGCTCCAGCATCCAGAAATAAGCCATTAAATGGTGAGCGAATGAAATTGGCTGGGCACGCTGTAAATGCGTATACCCTGGAATGAGTGTTTCCACATTCTTTTTAGCCTGTTCCAAAATTGCTCCTTGGAGTCCATTAATGAGTTCCAGAATCACTTTCGTTTGGTTGCGCATGTAAAGATGAAGGTCTGTTGCTACTTGGTCGTTACGGCTTCTGCCAGTATGCAATTTGCCTCCGACCGGGCCGATCGCTTCAATGAGCATGCTTTCAAGGTTAAGATGGATATCTTCCATCTCCACCTTGAAAGTCAATTCACCTTTTTCCGCTTTTTCCTGTAAACCCTTCAGTCCCACAATGATCTGATCAGCGTCCTCTTCTGGCAGGATCTGGCATGTCTTCAGCATGGTGACATGTGCCAAGCTGCCTTGAATATCTTCAAGGACAAGTTCCTGATCAAAGGATATGGAAGCCCCGAACTCATCTACCCATTCTTCGGCAGATTTCGTGAATCTTCCTCCCCAAAGCTTGCTGCTCACACTGTCACCTTCTTGTTGTTGACCATGCTGTTCACTTTCGTTGGAAGTCCCCATAATTTAATGAAACCAACTGCTGCCTCATGATCGAATTCGTCCGCTTTTGTATAGGTTGCTAGTTTTTCATTGTATAGAGAGTACTCTGATTTTCTTCCTTCGACAATGGCATGGCCTTTGAACAGTTTCACACGGACAGTACCCGTAACGTTCACTTGTGTCTCTTTCAAGAATGCAGCCAACGCTTTTTGAAGTGGTGAGAACCAAAGTCCTTCATAGATCAATTCCGTCATTTTCTTCTCAATCACTGGTTTGAAATGGGCAAGTTCTTTTACCAAAGTAATATCTTCAAGTTCTTTATGTGCAGCGATCAATGTCATGGCACCTGGAGCTTCGTATACTTCACGAGATTTGATACCTACTAATCTATTTTCCACGTGGTCGATACGTCCGACACCGTGTTTACCGGCAATTTGATTCAATTCAACAATCAAATCAGCCAATTTGTAGTTCTTGTCGTTCAGTGTAACCGGTACACCTTGTTCAAATCCGATTTCAATGATATCGGCAGTATCCGGTGTGTTTTCAAGGCTTGTTGTCAGATCATATGCCTCTTCCGGAGGAGCAGCCCATGGATCTTCAAGGATTCCACATTCGTTACTTCTTCCCCATAGGTTTTGGTCGATTGAGTAAGGGCTGGCTAAACCGATTGGAACAGGAATTCCATTCTTGGCAGCATATTCGATTTCCTCTTCACGAGACCATCTCCAGTCACGTACAGGTGCAAGAACTTGTAAATTAGGGTTTAAAGCCGAAATGGATACTTCGAAACGCACTTGGTCATTTCCTTTTCCCGTACAACCGTGCGCAACGGCTACTGCATTTTCTTCTTCAGCCACTTCCACTAGCTTCTTCGCGATAAGTGGACGCGATAGAGCTGATACTAAAGGATATTTTCCTTCATATAGTGTATGGGCTTGAAGAGCCGTCAATGCGAATTCATCGGCGAATTCGTCTTTTGCATCAATTACATAAGAACTAACCGCTCCGACAGTGATTGCTTTTTCTTTAATAAAGTCTAAATCTTTTCCTTCACCGACATCCAAACAGCATGCCACTACGTCGTATCCTTGATCTTGTAACCATTTAATTGCAACAGAGGTATCTAATCCTCCAGAATAAGCTAAAACTACTTTTTGATTTCCCATGTTTTATCGTCCCTTTCGTGTGAATAAAAATTCATTCGTTGTTATTTTTATTCAATCTATGTTTAGTACTTTATCATTTTTATACAAGGAATACAAGGGGTATTTTACTGATTTCAGTAAAATTTTTTCGATATTCCAAATAATTTACACAATGGATACATCGGTTAAAATATAGTAATCTAAGAGTATGAAAACTGTGATTACAGGAGGCATTATGAAAGAACTTTTTACGTATGATGAACGGCTTGGAATCTCCATCCCCGACCTCCCCATGGAATGGGATGAATACTCTAAAGGAAAGCAGCACCGCATACTCGCACACTGGGAAACTATCCGGGGTCATATCCCGGACCGTATACAGGAGCTGGAAGCCATTATCAATCGGAAACAGACACAGCTCTCTGATGAAAGTAATTTTGTCTTGTCATGCCAACTCAACACGGAAATCTCCGAACTGGCTTCCGTGATAAATGATCTTTGGCTTTGGTATCGGACCGATCAGGGGATAAGTGAAAAGATGCATAATTAAGCCCATTTCCATGCAAAAAAAGCCCCGGTTTTTAAAACCGGGGCTTTTTTTGTCCGTTTCCTTATGTATCCTTCCGAATTTCCCCGACAACATGGCCCAATTCCGGAAGTATTAGTTTATTCATCGCAAGGCGAACCGCCCCAGATGAACCAGGAGTCGAAAAGATCGCTTTATTAAATGCCACTCCAGCAATCGCCCTTGATAGGATGGCTGCCGATCCGATATCTTCTTGATAGCTCAACATACGGAAAAGCTCACCAAAACCGGGTATCTCTTTAGTCATCAATTCTTTTACCGCTTCAATCGTGACATCCCTGTTGGCGATGCCTGTACCGCCATTGGTTAGGATGGCATCGACTTGATTGCTTTTTCCGCCGGCCGTAATCGCCTCTTGGATTGCACCACGTTCGTCCTTCACGATTTCATATTCTGTCACTACATGGCCCTGTGATTTTAGGAGGTCCATCATCAAGGATCCGCTTTTATCCGTTTCTTCGTTTCGCGTATCACTGACCGTGATCACCTTGCATCGAATCGGCTCCGTAGTGGCCTTTTTATGTTCCTTGACACTCATTCTTCATCGGCCTTCTTTCCCTGTAAATAACGATACTGATAGAATTTCTGGGCGAATTCACTGACATCTTTCGTCATTTGGTAATTAGCCCCGGCGCCAATGGCCATACTGATAAGCGGTACGCCGCCCAATAGTTTTTTCCTGAAAACCGTGATGGATACAGCTTTTAATAATTGCTTTAATGGCTGTTCCATCCACTTTGGATTCGTCAGCTCCTCTATTCCCATATACCAATATTCATCTTCCGCAGTCTGAATTTCCCGGACCAATTCTTCCCAAGCCACTCCTTGGAGCCGCTTAGGCATCGCCCCTGCATTGAATACCTTTAAGGCCATCATCATTTCAAAGGGTGTATTCCCTTCAAAACCATAAGACATCGCTATCAGCTGTACGGTTCGAACATTAATGACTGTCATGGCCGGGATATCACTTCCCAGTAGGAGCAACCCTCCACGACCGCTTATTCCTCCCTGCACAAAAGAATATAAACGATGCTTCGCAATATGCTGGTTCGCTATGTAGTTCAACTGGTCGATTGTTAAAAGGTGTACATCCTTGATCTCCTCAATCTCATCATTGAATACGCGTGCCGAGGCCAAAATGCGGTCTCTTGCGTCTATTTGAATGGATGAGCTCTGTACCATCGCATGCAAGTGAAATAACCAAGTATCAAGCTTTTCAAAAAATTGTTGTTGAACATCTTCAGGCAACCGTGAAAAACTTTGCTCTAGCCATTTATCATATAATGATGCCAGGTCTGTCGGATTATATTGGTTCAGTTTATCTTGCCATTCACTAATTTCATTCCAAGTTTTCATGTCCCGATTTGTGAATTCCATGCAACAAGCCTCCTTTATAAAGAATTGGTGGATTCTCCCTTTAAGTATACCATACGGCACAGCTTTTCAAGAATATGAAGCAGCTTACAACCTAACCGAAAATCAACATCTAAACAGAACTCCGGGCAAATCCGCACGTAAAAAAGCCTCCATTCCCTTGATGGGCATGGAGGCTTTTTTCTTCTAGGAAAGCATATCTTCTAAACTTTCATTCATTGTGATATTCATCGTATCTCTGACAATCATGACTTCTTCATTCGTAGGAATGACCATGATTTTCACCGGGGAAAATGGGGAATTGATGAAGGCTTCCTCACCAGAGGTACGATTCAGGTCTTCATCCCAATAAACTCCCATGAATTCAAGTCCATCCAAGATCCTCCCCCGGATGTCCTGGCTATTTTCACCAATGCCGGCCGTAAAGATGATTCCATCCACGCCGCCCATTTTTGCTGTATAAGAACCTATGTATTTATGAATGCGGCCAGCAAATACCTCTAGCGCAAGCTCAGCCCGCTCATTTCCTTTATCGGCTTCCAATTGGATATCGCGTAAGTCGCTGGAGAAGCCAGACAGTGCAAGGATCCCACTTTTCTTATTCAAGACATCCAGTACTTCATCTGCCGTTGTCCCCGTTTTCTCCATGATGTAAGGAATCAAAGCTGGATCGATATTCCCTGAACGTGTACCCATCGTCACGCCGGCCAATGGAGTGAATCCCATCGACGTGTCAATCGACTTTCCTCCCTCGATGGCCGTGATGCTAGCGCCATTTCCCAAATGACAGGATATCAACCGTAACTGTTCTATCGGTCTTCCTATCATTTCCGCTGCACGTTGGGAAACATATTTATGTGATGTACCATGGAATCCATATTTCCTGATACCGTATTTCTCATAGTACTCAAATGGCAAGCTATACATATACGAACTGGGTTCCATGGTTTGATGGAAGGCCGTATCAAAGACAGCAACCGCCGGCACTTCACCCAATATTTGCTTAAACGCCTTGATGCCCGTTATATTGGCAGGATTATGAAGGGGAGCTAAATCCGAAAGCTTCTCTATTTCTTCTATAACTTCCTCTGTGATTAAGACGGAGTCGCTAAACACTTCACCACCATGCACAACTCGATGGCCCATGCCATCTATTTCTTCGAAAGAGTGTATGATTTGGTGGTGAATCAGTTTTTCTAGTAAAAGCCCGACAGCCACTTCATGATTTGGGATGTGTAACGTTTCAGAAATCTTCTCGCCTTCAACACTCAAGGTGAATGTGGAGTTTTTCAAACCGATCCTTTCCACAAGACCTTTCGTAATAACATGTTCACTAGGCATCTCAAAAAGCTGAAACTTCAAAGAAGAGCTGCCTGCGTTTATAGCCATAATTTTAGACATCCATCCTGCTCCTTTACTCTAAGCTAGTCTACAAACGTGCAGTATATAATGTATATATCTTATCATGGCAAATGGATTCCACCAATAAAAAATTTAATAATTTAAAAAACTCTTTATCTTCTAAAAACAAAAGCCGATGCCTTTTGGCATCAGCTTTTGTTTTTATTTTTCTTCCTTAAACCAATCGTCCATCTGGTTCATGACCGACCTAGTCGCATCGAAGTCAGATAGCTTCGGAAGTTGTACCAACAAGGCTTTCTTAGGAGCCTCGACGCCATCCTTTTTCTTTTGAAGGATTAAAATGCTCTTGGCAGCCGCTTCGTTTTTAAACATGGTAAGCGGAAGCTGCACCATTCCTTGAATGTGAGTATTTTTTTTCAAATAGTCATTGAGTTTAGGTGCTTCTTCCGAGACAAATAAATTATTCGGGACAATGAAGAATAGATATCCTCCATCTTTCACATGTTTGACACTTTGCTCTATGAATAGATGATGTGCATAGGAATGGCCGTTTTCTGCCTTCAGTTCGTATTCCGCTGCACGGACATCATTCGGGTAATACCCAATCGGCAAGTCACTGACTACCACATCCGCTGGGTCAATGAAAAGCGGCTCTAGGCTGTCCTGATTGAAAAATGATAAGGGATGCTCTTGAAGATTAGCCCCGGCATATGCAAGTCTGATCAAGGTTTCGTCGATTTCCACACCAAATGACGCCATGTTTTTATCGGTCAACTGGTTCATGATCGCAAAGAGTAGGTTTCCTGTCCCAACAGCTGGATCGAGCATGACGATCTCTTTTTGATCCTTCGTGAATTTGCCGACTAAGTAACTGACAAAAATCCCGACGGCATCCGGTGTCATGTGATGGTTAGGTTGTACGCTTTGTTGCATGCCTTTAAGGATGGCCAGCTGGTATGCTTTACGGATGGCTTCCTTTTCATACTTTTCCAATGAAAATTCAGCATAATGCTTCATTAAACTTTTCTTTGATTCTTCACTGATTTCTTCCTGCATCACTTTCCCTTGGAAAAAATTCTCTCCGGTCTCGCCCAAAGCATCGAGATACGTGCACGACAGTTCATCTTGCAATATTTTGGTTGTTTCATCAAATTCATAAAATAGTTCTTCAACTGGGGTAGACTTCACTTATTTATTCCTCCTGTTTGCTTCTGTCCTTATTTTAAAGGTAAGGAGTAAGACTTACAAGTCGTAAGCCCCGTTTATCATTCATCAGTTATTTGACAGAATGTTTCCTTATTGGAGCCATTCGGTACATGCTATCCTATCATTGGGTTGAAGCAATGTCTGTCAGTGAACTCACAGGTAGGCGTTTCTTTGGGGAATGAGGAAAAGGTCTGGTTTTGAGGGGTTCTATCTTTATTCATCATAAGTCAATCTTCCTGTTTTTAGGATGTTCGACCCAATAGAAAAACCAGGCACATCAGCGCCTGGTTCAGTGAGCTCAGTCCTTACTTTGCTGCTTTAGCTGCCTCAATGGCACCTTCATAGTTTGGATGAGTCGTACCTTCACTTACATATTCAACATAAGTGATTTCATCGTTACTGTTCACGACGAATACGGAACGTGCCAGTAAACGAAGTTCCTTCATCACAACACCGTAAGCTTCCCCAAAAGAAAGGTCGCGGTGATCGGAAAGGACTTGGACATTGTCGAGTCCGCTTGCAGCACACCAGCGTTTTTGTGCGAATGGAAGGTCATTGCTGATCGTCAATACTTTCACATTATCCAATTTGGCAGCCTCTTCATTGAATTTGCGTGTCTGTGCATCACAAACGCCTGTATCAACGGACGGAACGACACTGATAATGCGGACTGTGCCTTTTGAGTCGTTTAATGTAACCGGTGTTAAATCATTAGCCAATACTGTAAAATCAGGTGCTTTATCCCCAACTTTAAGTTCTGGTCCCACTAAAGTGACCGGGTTGTTTTTAAAAGTAACTGAAGCCATTAAAAATTCCTCCTTTATATGCTTTATGTACAAGCTTTATGATATTTGTTTTATCGTAATTTTGCAATTAATTGGATTTTAGAATTTTACATCAAAAAGAAAAACTCGGCGGACGCCGAGTCGCATTAGAAATCCAAATCCTGTTTAGGTTGTTGATTGTTCATGTTCATTGAATTCCTTTGACCGCTATCTTGCCTTGATTGATTATTATCTTTTTTAGCTAGCATCGATTGGATCTTATCAACGACCTGCGGTGCTAAATCCATCATTTTTTCTAAAAGATGCGTACCTTCATCTAAATGAATCATCTTCACGCCATGTGTACCAACAATAAGGAAAGCTATAGGCGTAATGGATACTCCACCACCACTACCCCCACCAAATGGTTGCTTTGAGTCGCCCTGTTGACCTTGATGGTTACCATCGATCACAAATTCACTGCCTCCAGCGGCAAATCCGAAGCCCACTTTGGAAACCGTTAAAATGACACTTCCATCGGGGGTTTCCACCGGGTCTCCGATGATCGTGTTAACATCGACCATCTCTTTCAAGTTCTCCATGGCTTCTTTCATTAAACCTTGTATTGGGTGATCAGACATCTAAATTCCTCCACTCTACATCGATTGATTATTGGAATCTCCAGTTAGCTTCGCTAATTTCTTAGACTTGAATTTCACTTTACCGCCTTTCCAGTAGCGAAGCAGTTTTATCCCAGTCAGTATAGCTTGCCCGACTCTGAATTCTAATATGCAAGCAATGGACGTATTGGCCTGTTTTCGATAAAAATCCGGTGTAATCGTATAGGATGGCATGACCCGAAAATTCAGATAGGTGGTCAATAAACCAATGATTGATCCTTTAAGGGCCCAACAGTTACCTGTTAATATCCCTGTTTGGGCAGCATGTTTCGTCCCTATCATACTATGCCATGCAAACTCTTTCACTTGGACTTTCCCGAGGAAGTGCCGAATGATCCGATGCAAATCAACTATATGGTTGATCAAGGCCCGCATATCGCTTAAACCATCCATGAACTCTTCCGGTGTAAGCTTGGCCGTCGACTTCTTTTCCGTATCATTCATCGTGTCCGTTTCTTTCTCCACGATGAGAGCCGTCGATTCATCGTCTTTCTTTATGACTGGCACCTTCAATGTGTAATGCAATAAGCCATGCCAGGCCGTCATTTTCATATGGATAAGATCATCTTTTTGAATACGCTTATAGGTAAAATGCACCCTGACTTTAGTGAAAATGAGAAGAAGCAACACCGCTATGAGGATAGCCAATATCATTACAATCCATTTCACATATCCACACCCTTTCAGCCATTCATTATCGGCCTCGTCAAAAAAAAATAAACCTATTGGACCTAAAATGGCAGTCCGGCAGGTTTATTTATTAAAAAAGGTCATCATCTTCTAATTAAAACGACGCTCGTGTCCGCAAAGATATCATGCAAAGCCTGTTTCTTAGGTAATAGGCCTGCCAAAAGGTAGCCGACCCAGGTAACTTTGGAAATATAACGTCCAAACAATTCCCTGAATAATACCGTACCCCAGGTAATCGTCTCTTCCTTCAAGGCCACTACCTTCAAACCAAAAATCATCTTGCCTAATGTCTGATTGAAGAATTTGGTCATCAGGATGAAATAAAGGAAAAAGACAATGGCCGTCAATAAGGCCTCAGCAGAAAACCAAAGGTTATCTGACTCATTATAAAACTTAAAGATGGGGTGAATCAAGATGCGATTCAAACTGCCAATCACAAACAAGTCCGCTAAATAGGCCCAAAATCTCATCCAAAAACCGGCAAAACACACGACTTTCACATCGCCATCATCCTCTAGAGGTTGGACTGGCAAAAGCTCTGGCTGTATGGGTCCCTGCTCCGATGCTAGATTGGATGGTACGATTCTTTCATTGCTATCATTTTGTTCCGTCATTCTTCAGCCCCCCTATTCCGCATACAAATACATCAAGCGTGGGGAATTTGAAGAGGAAAGGATTTTTGTCAACACGGCCGTTTCCACATCATTTCCCAATATTTTTTGCGCTCCCATACTGAACAATGAACCTAATCCGGCTTCACCTGTATAACGAATGACTTGCGCATTTTTTTGACCGATATCGTTTTTCATGGCAGCAATCACATCATCCAAATGGCCGAAGTCATCAATTAAATGAACTTCTTTCGCCTGACGTCCATCATAGATCCGCCCATCCGCAATCTTCCTTACTTCTTTTTCGGACATGCCACGTCCATTGGCAATGATCTTGACGAATTGATCATAAGAATTATCGATCATATTTTGGAGGATTTTCCGTTCATCATTGGTCATTTCCCTCGTCGGACTCATAATGTCTTTGTATGTACCGCTTTTGATCGTTTCAAATTCGACACCATATTTCTCGGCTAATTTCTCGTAATTGTACCCCTGCATGATGACACCAAGTGAACCTGTCATGGTTTCGGGGCTGGCAAAGATTTTATCGGCTGGTGCAGAAATATAATACCCACCGGATGCCGCCATGGAACCCATGGACACATATACGGGCTTTTTCACCTTTTTAATATCAAGGATTTTGTCGTAGATTTCAGCGCTTTCCACAACCCCGCCGCCTGGTGAATTCACTCGAAGGATAATTCCTTTGATATTGTCATTCTCTTCCGCCATTTGCAGCTTGTCCATGAAATCCCGGTGATTGTAGGTTTCCGAACTTAACAGGGAAGCTTCCCCTGTATCCTGAATCGTTCCTTCTACATCCAATACCGCGATGACATTGGTTGGATCTTCGCCTTCTATGACTTCTTCGTAAAATCCGCTATCGGACGCAAAAAAATCTTCGAAAACACTTTCTGTATCGGTTGCAAATAAAGTGGTGGCTAGACCTACGCCAATAGAAACAAAAAATAAAACGGCTGCGATACCCAGAGCAGCCCAACGCTTCCCATTCATATGTGTTCCCCCTTAAATTTCTATCACTCTTATCTTACGAACTGTAAACAAAAAAGTTTCAATCCATGATAAAATGAGACCATCTTAAAATTGTAGCAAATAATCCTCAAATTGGAAATGGCAAGGCATCTTGTTCTATCAACTTTTTCCTTGATTTTATTGAGTAGGCCCTAACAAGACTATACATATTTAATGGGGGAATCATGATGACCAATCGCCGGAATATTTATTTTTTTCATGTACAGAACGAGCAGATGATAAAGAACGTCAAGAGATTGACGGAGTTGGCGCAACAATATTCATTTGAAGTCGTCAAGGATTATAGAAAGGCCAACATCATCGTTAGCATCGGTGATGACGGCACCTTTCTACAAGCCGTCCGGAAAACCGGGTTTCGGGATGACTGTTTATATGCAGGCGTTTCTACCACAGGCAACTTGAACATGTATTGTGATTTTTACATGGAAGACGTAAACAGAATGATCGTTGCCATGACGAACGAACAAATCGAGGTCCGTAAATATCCTGTTATCGATATCCAGCTCGATGACCAACCCTTTTTCTATGCCTTGAACGAGCTCAGCATCCGCACATCCGTCATCAAAACCTTTATCATGGACATTTTCATTGATCACATCCATTTTGAAACACTGCGCGGAGATGGAATCATCATCGCGACCCCGACGGGCAGCACCGCCTATAATAAGTCCGTGAATGGAGCAGTAGTCGATCCGCTTCTACCATGCTTCCAGGTCAGTGAACTCGCTTCGATCAACAATAATACCTACCGGACCTTAGGCTCGTCCTTCATCCTGAGCGGCGACCGAACGCTGACCGTCCACCTTGGGCAAAACGGGCCAAGCTACCCGATCATTGGCTTGGACAACGAGGCCCTGAGTATTCGCAATATAGAGAAAATCAAGATCCGCTTAAGCAAGAAAGTCATGAAAACGGTCAAATTAAAGGATAATTCCTATTGGGAAAAAGTAAAACGCACCTTTTTATAAAACGCCTAGATTTGCAGGTTTGGAGGATGTTTCTTCCAAGCCTTTTTTATGATTGCACTCCTGTTAAGGATAAAGTCCGGAAAAGAGTCTAGTCGTCTAACACTTTCATGCAAGTACTCATATAATTATCATGTATATGCAAACACCCCTTACATTAACTTCACCAAAAGGCGGATATCATCATGATAAAAATCAATCACAAACCGATCGACGCTAGCCAGCTGCTAGCCGGTATAACAAACAAGAACCTATCAACCATTATTCAGCTGATGGCCATATATCCTACCGTTTTTGAGTTTGACACATTGGAAGATTTTCGTTTCGACTTAAAAATACGTATGAAGGCCATTCAGGCTTCCGTATTGTTAGAGGAAAGTGGGGCCGAATTTACGATCCTCGAAGATTCCCTATGCAATCCACAAGTTTGGCAACTCACGAAAGACCGGGCTTTTGAACTCTGGCCGAATATCCCTCCACACATGGCATTGAATGACATATTCATAAACGGCAGACTATACTCTTTCGAATGCGGAACAGCCATATTGGTCGTATTTTATAAAGCGATACTGGATTCAATCGGACCTAAGAATTTCGATCGTATTTTTCCTGATCTGTTTCTTTACAACTGGCACTATCATCATCATCTTTCCATCCTTGTCCATGAGGGGATAGATTATTTACCTGGTGACTGCTTATACTTCAAAAATCCGGACTTTGCTCCGAACACCCCGGAATGGCAAGGGGAAAATGCAATCATGTTAGGCCAGAACCTCTTCTTTGCGCATGGTATCGGAGTCACCGATCAACAAGAAATCATTACCGAATTGAATAGTAACAGAATTTGGGGATCCATGATCTCCGCCTACCTGACAACACATATTATCCAAATCGACAGTTCCGCTTATCGGCCCTACTCCATAAAAAGTGAACGTGACGATACGGATTCACTCGATAATATGATCGTTGGCGAGATAGGTTCCAACACCTATTTAACCTAAAAAGCGCCTGGAGGGAATCATCCCTCCAAGCGCTTTTTTAGGCACCTATATTTCTTTTTCCTTTAAATCTACCAGCACCCACTTTTCCCCATTTCGTAATGGAAAGTGTATAAACGACCAATGCGGACCAGATGAAGATAAAGGCCAAGAAGTGTGCTTTTGTAAAGCTTTCATGATATACGAACACCCCTAGGAGCAAAGTCAAGGTTGGGGCAATGTACTGCAGGATGCCAAGCATGGACAAAGGCACCTTCTCTGCACCTTTCGCAAAGTACAGTAAGGGTAGTGCCGTTACGATTCCCCCACCCATCAACATCAGGCTCGTTCCGCTGGATGCGAAAAATTGCGAATCCGAATGGAGCATCAAATATATCCAGTAACCCAACGCAAGTGGCGTCACCATCATCGTTTCAAGCGTCAGTCCCACGGCTGATTCGGCCTTGATCATCTTTTTCGCCAAGCCATAGAGTCCAAACGTGATGGCCAGGATGAGCGATACCCATGGAATCGTTCCAAAGTGGATACCAAGGATCAAGACACCAATTCCAGCGAGGATGAATGAAACGACCTGCGATCGGCTTAGTTTTTCTTTCAAGACGATGACTCCCAACAAAACGCTGACAAGCGGATTGATATAATAACCAAGGCTCGTGTCGAGGATTCGTTCTGAGTTAACAGCCCATATGAACACTCCCCAGTTAGCTGAGACCAATAGCGAGGCCGTCAATAATGCGGCAAATAATTTGGGGTTGCCTAGGATTTCTTTAACATAATCGACAAAAGCCCGCCATTTTTTCATGAATGCCAATAAAACCACCATGAAGACGAAGGACCATAATACCCGCTGAGCTAAAATTTCCGCTGCCCCAACGCCCTGAAGAAATTTCCAATATATCGGGACAATGCCCCACATCATATAAGAAACGGCTGCATAAATCGCCCCTTCTTTTTGTTCGCTTACTTTCATAACCTTTCCTTCTTTCCCTTTGCATCATTCCATAGTCACGCTCAAATTTGCTCTAATGGAACGATTTTTTCTGTACCTTCATTTCTTTGATGACTTACCCCTTACCCTTTTCCCCTTCCGATTCGATTGTCTTCCTTAAACGACAAGGACCACCTACTTAGAAAGCAAACATTGTCCTTTCAGGTCGATTTCCCCGGAAATATTGCAGACATCATTTTTCCATAAGAAGCCTGCCTCTCCCTAACTTGCCGATCTTCTTTAGCACGTAAGTTTCCCATAATATGCAGTAAGTGTATCACCTCATTTGATTTAATCCCACATTTTTGCTTCACTAAAAAAACGCCAGCACAATGGCTGACGTTCGAGTTTCCTCCTACTTTTCCAGGAGTCTTTCTTCCATTTTACGTAAGTCGACCCGCTTGATCTTACCGGACGTCGTTTTAGGAAGTTCCTTTAAAAATTCTATTTTTCTAGGGTATTTATAAGGAGCCGTCATGTCTTTCACATGTTGCTGAAGCGTCTTTATTAAATCTGGACGATGAGGGTCTACACTATCAATCAAGACAATGTATGCTTTAACAACACTCCCCCGCACTTCATCCGGACTTGCTACGACTGCACATTCTTTCACGAAGGGATGCTTAATGAGCGCATCTTCGACTTCAAAGGGCCCGATTGTATACCCCGAACTGATGATGATATCATCGGAACGGCCTTCAAACCAGAAATAACCTTCTTCATCTTTCTTAGCCTGATCCCCTGTTACATAATAGTCACCGCGAAATTGTCTCGCCGTGCGTTCCGGATCCTTAAAATACTCTTTGAAGAGGGCAGGCGTATCCACATGCACCGCGATATCCCCTACCACGCCAGGAAGACATGGCTTTCCGGCATCATCGATGATCTCGACATGATTTCCTGGAGTCGGTTTGCCCATTGAGCCCATTTTAATTTCCATGCCTTTTATCACACCGACCAAAAGCGTATTTTCCGTTTGGCCATATCCGTCACGCACTTCGATGTTAAAATGATTCTTAAACACTTCAAACACCTTTTGATTTAACGGTTCCCCGGCCGATACAGCGCTATGGAGAGCAGATAAGTCATAATCATCGAGATTATCCACTTTCGCCATCAGACGGTATTCTGTAGGCGTACAACAAAGGGCATTCACTTTGTAATCCTGCAGCAACTGCAAATACTTCTTCGGTTCAAATCTCCCATGATATGCAAGCCCAGTTGCACCGGTCCCCAGGACTGCCAGGAACGGACTCCAAATCCACTTCTGCCACCCGGGTCCAGCGGTTGCCCAGACGACATCTCCCTCGCTAATTCCCAACCAGTTTGCCGCCGATGTCTTTAAATGGGCATAAGCCCAACCATGTGTATGTACAACTCCCTTAGGATTTCCTGTCGTACCTGAAGTATAGGATAAGAAGGCCATATCCTCACTTTTCGTATCAGCCAAAGCAAGCTGTTCGGACTCATCTTCAGCTAATCCATTCAAATCATGCCACCCATCCACTTGTTGTCCTATCGAGAATTTCAAGAGATTTTCTGTTTCTTTAATTTCATTGAATTCATGGGTGTATTCATGATAACTGACAATGCCCTTTACATCACCGTGATTGATCCGATATTTTAAATCTTTTGCACGGAGCATCTCGGAGCAAGGAATGACAACCACCCCGATTTTAAGGGCGGCTAAATATACTTGATACGCTTCAACTAAACGAGGGATGATGATCAGAACCGTATCCCCTTTTTCCAGTCCCATTTTTATAAAGACATTACCGAATTTATTTGCGCTTTTTAATAAGTTCTCATATGTAAGTTGTTTTCTGTGCCCGGTTTCGTTTTCCCAAAGTACTGCCACTTTTTCCGGATTTGATGCAAAACGTTCCATTTCACTCACTAAGTTGTAATGTTCCGGAGCCAATAATTCTTCACGCTTCATTCTCTTCTCCTCCATTCATGAACTCTTAGTACCTACTCATTATACAAGATACTTCCCCATTTTAATATCTTAACGATGTTTTTTTCTGAAATAAAATAAAGAGAGCGGGGGAACCCCCGCTCTCTGCAGCCATATTTATTCAATTATCTTATCGTCTGAATCCGCCGCCTAATTGTTGTTCAGCCATTTGAACTAGACGCTTTGTAATTTCTCCACCCACTGATCCGTTAGCGCGAGAAGTTGTATCTGCACCAAGTTGCACACCGAATTCTGAAGCGATTTCGTATTTCATTTGTTCTAGAGCTTGTTCTACTCCAGGTACCAATAAGTCGTTTGAGCTGTTGTTGTTTGCCATGTGTTTTTCACCTCCTTGTGATTATAGAGTGTGTTAAAACACATGGCTTCATTCCTACTTATTTATTGGTAATTGTAGGGTTTTAAAAGAGGTCTTCCAGCGCTTCATTATCGTCGAAAAACTGTCCAGGTTGGACCGTCACAATCTCTGTGTCGGATACCGCTTTTTCAATCAATGTTTCGAAGTCCACGAAGCTTTCATAATAATTGACTTTTTCGCGTTTCGGCTTTGTCTTCGGACTTGCCGGTGTGAAGACCGTACAGCAATCCTCGAATGGAAGGTTCGAAATTTCAAATGTATCCAGCTCTCTAGCCATTTTGATGATTTCCGTTTTATCCATTGTGATTAACGGACGAAGAATGGGCGTATTCGTCACTTCATTGATGGCATACATACTGCTCATCGTCTGACTTGCTACCTGTCCAAGGCTTTCACCCGTGATCAGTGCCATTGCATCTTCTTTCTCACGAATTTTGTCCGCAACACGCATCATTAAGCGGCGTGTTGTCGTCATGGAGTAGTTCTCCGGGATCTGTTTCTGGATCAGTAACTGGATTTCCGTGAATGGTACGATATGGACCTTCATACTGCCACTAATTTCAGCAAGCTTCCCTGCGAGGTCTATCACCTTTTGGCGGGAACGTTCACTTGTGAAAGGAGGACTGTAAAAGTGGATCGCTTCCACATCCAATCCACGTTTCATTGATAGGAATCCGGCAACAGGACTGTCGATTCCACCTGAGAGCATCAACATTGCTTTACCACTTGAACCAAATGGCAGACCGCCGGCTCCTGGAATGATTTCACCTGTTAAATACACTGCTTCCCGTCGCACTTCCACAAGTAAATTCAGATCTGGGTTTTTTACATCCACTTTTAAATCTTCGGTATTACGAAGCAAATGACCGCCTAGCGCCCGATTTATTTCATCCGTATTGTATGGAAAATCCTTATCGGACCGTTTTGTCGTAATTTTAAATGTAGCGACTTCCCCAAGTGTATTGTTCAAATAATACAAAGCCGCATTTTTCATCACTTCCAGGTCCCGTTCAATTTTAACCGCGGGGCTCAAGGACTGAATGCCAAAAATCCCTTTCAATCGTTCTATGACCGGCTTGTGATCGACCCCATTTAACAGGACATACATCCGTTCCCGATTCGAAGTCAACTGCACGCCCTCGATATCCTTTAAACTCCAGCGGACATGTGCCTTCATCTTGTCCACGAAGCCTTTGCGGTTTCTTTTCTTCGTCGAGATTTCGCCGTAGCGGATAATTATATGATCAAATTTCATTTCGCAACCCTCATTATTTTTTCTAAATTAGCGACTATTTTCTGGATCGCTGCCAGGACTTTCTCTGCTTCTTCCAATTGATTACTATAAGTGGTGCTAATCCGAATCACGCTCTCGGAACGGACGGAGTCATGAAACATCGCTTCCACCGTTTTGCTTGACGTCCTTTTTTTAGAAGAACAGGCACTTGTAGTCGAGACAACTATTCCCTCAGCTTCAAGAGCATGAAGCAATACTTCCGACTTAAGACCGGGCACGGAAAAATTCAGGATATGAAGAGCCCCATTTAATGGGCTGTTTACCAAGACTCCATCCATTTTCATAAGGCCCTCGTATAAATAATCCCGGATTTGTTGCATCTTATCATGATACAGCTGTTGATTGTTCATACTAATGCGAAAAGCTTTGGAAAGAGCGACAATGCCGGCCACATTTTCTGTGCCACTTCTTATTTTCGTCTCTTGATTGCCTCCATGGAACAAGGATTGAATACGGACACCATCGCGGATATAAAGGATGCCCGTTCCCTTCAACCCATGAACTTTATGGCCAGAAATGGAACAGAGGTCTATATTACTTTCCCTTATTGGCAAATCAACCTTACCGGCTCCCTGTACATGGTCAACATGGAAAAGCGCTTTTGGGTAACGTTTCAGCAAGCTACCGATCTCCGCAATGGGCTGAATGGAACCCACTTCGTTATTCACATGCATGATCGATACTAAAATCGTATCTTCCCGTAATGCGAGTTCAAGGTCGGAGAGTGAAATTCGACCTTGCTCATCGACAGGCAAGTAGGTCAATTCAAATCCCTGTTCCTCCAAAGAGTGGCATGCATCACCGACGGATGGATGTTCAATGGCCGTCGTGATGATATGTTTCCCCCGGTTAGCGTACGCCTGTGCCACCCCTTTGATCGCCAGGTTATTCGATTCCGTCCCACCGGACGTGAAATAAATTTCCGAGCTTTTCACCTTTAGCAATTCAGCCATCTGCTTTCTAGCTGCAGACAATAATTTTTCGGCCTGCACTCCAAGCCCATGAAGGGAAGATGGGTTACCGAAATAATCAGTAGACACCTTTATGAATGACTCAATCACTTCTGGATATGGTTTTGTTGTTGCACTATTATCAAAATAAATCATGGTTTCACCTTCCATGTTCTTGTATCTATGATGTAAATCGTCTTTAGTCCGTTTCATATGTTGCACTTGCAACTTCTAATTTTAACATAATTGAAATTGAAAGAGAATGGAAACACCTAGGTAAACAAGTTACCCCCATCTTTTCGCTTGCTTCATCCTTTCCCTCCGCTTTTTAGCCATCCTGAGGCTTATATGGAGCATGACATTACAATCTTGATTAAATAAGCCTCTCGGGATTTAAAAACGTTCTGAAGGGCCTTCAACCAAGCCTCGCTATCATCTACTTTGTGATCACACGAAAAAACCCGCCATAGCGGGTTTTCAGGAAAGAACTTCTTCTAGATTCGCTCCGATTTTTCGTAAGCTGCCTGGGTCGACCTTTTCAATCGCGGTGGCAGCCGTTTCCAATGCAGCTTGATACTCATAGCTCCTGAATTTGGCTTCAGCTTGTCTCAAGCTTTCAGCAACCGTCTCATGACTGCTACGGTACCGATTACCGAATTGAATCACTTTTTCTGCGAGATACATATGTTCAATGAGTTCATGTGCCTTATCATAAACCTTGTTGACCTGTTCAACGGCTTTTTCTAGGTAGATATAGACAGCGGACATATCAAGAGGTTTTTCCTCCAGTTTGCTTTGAACGTCACTCACGCTTTCCTTAGCATCCTGAAGCACCAATTTATACTCTTCAGGCAGACCGGGAATGTTGCTCTTGGTAATCAATCGGCTGGTTTCGATCATTTTCCGTTTCAAATCGGCCAGTGAGTCCCTTGCATCCATTTCATCTTTTCTTAAATCCTGTAATTTAATACTGAAGTCCTTTTGGCTTTCTTGCAATTCGTTCAGCTGTTTGGCAAGGCTTTGCATTTCTTCACTGATCAGCGAGCTCGCCATTACATTATCTTCAATTTTCAAGACAAGCAATTGATAGCGTTTGGAAATCTGGGCAATTTGCTTTTCCATCTTCCGTTGTGCTTCCAATTCATTTTCAGTGAGATGATACGTTTCTTGAACATGCACGGTTTCTGTTTTTTGCTCATCGATTTCTTCTTCAAGGTCATTTATCATATTCCGGAGCACTTCATCATTCTTCAGGATGTACTGTTTGGAAAGCACTTCTTTCTCCAGTAGGTCGTATAGCACCTCAATGCTTTCCCTGACATCCTTGATTCCCATTTCAACCGCTTCCGTTTCTGCATTTTCCAATTGTGTCTTATATAGGTCCAGTTCATTCTCCAAACGGGAGATTTCCTGTTCGAATTGGATATGGCTCAATAGATAACCCTGACCGGCCATCTCCTGATATCCGTCTTTCAATTCACTAAGATGCGAATGTAACTCGGATTGGCTATCAACCAATAACTTAGGGAGCATTTCCATTTTCGTACCCAGGACAGTGAGCTTTTCCTTTATGGAAAGGACAAGTTCCCTCGCATTTAAATAGTTCCCATTGACCGTTTCTTCCTCATACTGCTGGAGGATCTGCAATACCTCATCAAGGGAGGATTCAAGCTTATCCGCCGCTTTCCCATAATTATGACGATGGGCAAGCAATGTCTTTTTCAATTGGCGATACGTTTCTTTTATGTCCTCAATTTCCACTCGGTTCTTTTCTTCACTGCCAACAAGTTCATTCAATTCGTACAAGATTTTTTTGATCATTTCTTCAATTTCATCGAGTTTTAACGTAATTTGTCGCTGTGTCTCTTTCGAACGGCTGAAACGGAATTTATCGACAAATTCCTCCGCATCGAACAAGAGCTCTTCAACTTTCGGCATATGATCCGTAATGATGGCATCCCATTCCACGCGCCAGTTTTCGAACATTTCTTCTGTTTCACCTGTCATGTTCAATTGTTTGACTTTGGATAGTTCTTCTAAAACGGGGCGATGCAAGATACTGATCTTCCAGGATTCAAGACGATCGATTTCCTTGAAGTATTTCTTTTTGTAAAAATAGCCCCAAACTATGAAAATTAAAAATAACACGATTATTATTCCAAGTATGTATATGAATACCATGGTAAGCCCCCTGTTCTAATCCTTACAGCCACGCTCTTTTATATATAAATGTAAAAAATGTTCAATTTAATGCTTTTATGATACCATGTTAGCAATAATTTTTGACGAGAAAAATATAATTTTTGTAGAAAATTGCTACAAATACCGTTTATATGGGAGGGAAAGAACATGAAATCTGATAGACATGTGCATACTTCGTTTTGCCCACACGGTTCAGCGGATACATTTGATGATTATATTACAAGGGGAATTGAACTCGGATTAAAGGAAATTACGTTCACGGAACATGCACCTTTACCACCGGGTTTTCAAGATCCGACCCCTGAAAAAGACAGTGGAATGGATCCCACCCTGCTTCTTGATTACTTTCAAGAGCTTCATGTATTAAAAGAGCATTACAAAGACAAAATCCTCATTAAAAGAGGCCTGGAGGTTGACTTTATAGAGGGATTCGAAAAGGAAACAAAAGAATTCCTCAATGAAGTCGGCGAATTCCTAGATGACAGCATTCTTTCCGTCCATTTCATCAAGCAGGAACAGAACTGGCACTGCATCGATTTCAGTGATGCTACATTCCGTTCGATTGCGACCGAATTAGGATCCATCGATGCTGTATATGCCAAATATTACGATACCTTAGAAAAATCAATTCGTGCTGATCTAGGAATCTATAAACCAAAACGAATCGGGCACATTACCCTTGTTCATAAATTCCAGCATCGATATCCGCCTGAAAACAATTTTGACGACCGCGTATACCGAGTTTTGGGTTTAATCAAGGAACAGGGGTATTCACTTGATTATAACGGAGCTGGTTTCGTAAAACCACTTTGTGGTGAGCCTTATCCTCCGGAGCGCTTTGCCAGACGGGCCATGGATCTCGGCATCCCGCTCGTTTATGGTTCCGATGCTCATCAAGCCAAGGATTTAGGACAGGGTTTCGAGTCGCTCATTCCGGAATTCAAGGGCTCATTCAAGTAAACATTTCGGGTCTTCCCGCTAGCAGGGGTTGCAGCTCTTCCGAAATGAATAATGTATCTTCCAGGAACCGACCGACTTCCTCTGCATATAGATTCGTATAATAGGCTTCCTGAGGGAACACATGCAGGACTTCCATTGCATAATGGGTATGAAGGACCGGCGCTGTTAATAGGCCTTTTAACTGCAACATGAACATGGGGATGGAAACCGAATGGAAGTTCCTGCTTTTAATCCCTTGTTCCAGAATATATTGAAAGTAAGATTTTTCTTTTGTAAAATAGGTCGAATGAATTTCACGGTTCAAGTTGGAATCAAGTGACGATTCCCCATAGATGAATCGGGCCGCCAAAAAATTCTTTCTCTGAAACGTAAGGATATCCTTCACTAGATTCATCAGGCACTCTTGTGGACCTTTAATCTCCAGTTGTTCCATATTCCTTTCAAGGACTAGAAGGTATTCTTCTAAATAGGAAATGAAGCAGAACTCCAACAGTCCCTGCTTATTCTTGAAATAGTAGGCAATATTGGCAGCATTCACTTTTGCTTTATTGGCGATATCCCGTATGGATGTTGCATGGTAGCCCTTTAAATGAAATAAATGTAGGGCAGCTTCCACAATAGCTTGTTTCGTTGGCGTCTGGCGATTCATCGGCAATCCCTCGCTTTCTTTGAGACAAGTCTTGTGGATTAATTCTGTATGAAACCGGCCAACTCCTTTAGTAAGTTCTCGACAATTTCTCTTCATCCAGTGGCTTGTCAAGAAAGTCCTGTAATATAATGCGGAAGACAGGTGAATCCTTTTGTTTAATGTCGAAATGTATCAAGGAAATAAAGTAGAAAACTATGCGCTCGTACAAAAACAGCTCATAGCCCTTATCGAAGATGAACCGAACATGATTGCCAACTTAAGTAATGCATCCGCCTTGCTCAACCAATTCTTGGGCGAAATCAATTGGGTTGGATTTTATTTACTCGAAAAAGACGAATTGGTCTTAGGTCCTTTCCAAGGCCTTCCAGCGTGCGTCCGCATTCCAATCGGCAAAGGTGTATGTGGGACCTCAGCAGCTGAGCGGAAAACCATGAGGGTTGAGGACGTCCATCAATTCCCGGGACATATTGCCTGCGATGCTGCCACGAGATCGGAAATAGTCGTCCCGCTCATGAAGGATGACAAGCTAATTGGCGTGCTTGATATCGACAGCCCGATCACAAACCGATTCGATGAAAGCGATCAGCAAGGGTTGGAGAAAATAACGGACATCCTTTGCAACTATTTATAGAAACAAGACGAAGGGGAGTGACAATGTCACTCCCCTTCGTCTTTTAAAGTCGCCATTCCTTTACATTCACCCTATTTTTCCCGGAGTTCTTCGCCATATACAACGCTTCATCCGCCCGTTTGAATACTTCCTTAACGTTATCGAACTGCTCTTTTGCCCAGTAAGAGACGCCACAGGAAATGGTCACTTTCGGACTGGATTCCTCCCCAACCTTATCTTTTAAACGTTCCGCAATCTTGACGCCAGTTTCCAAGGGTATGCGTGGGAGGTAAATGGCCATTTCTTCGCCACCCCACCTAGCCCCTATATCTGTATCACGGATGTTATGCTGAATGAGATTGGCAACCTGGATGAGGATATCATCCCCAACTTGGTGCCCATACGTGTCATTCACTTTCTTAAAGTTATCAATGTCAATAAGGATGAATGTCCCTTCTTCATCCACTTCCATCGACTGGGACATCTTATCATCGAGATAACTCCTTGAATATAGCCGAGTCAGATGATCTGTTATGACCATCTTTTCCAATTCTTCACGGAGCATGGAATTCGCCATGGCCAAACTTGAATGATGTATGAGTGATTGCAAAAGTTTGAACATTTCAAAGGAAAAGAAATAGGGTTCTTCGTGTAATACTAAGGCAAACCCCTTAACATCGTTGCTTTCCATCATCGGAACAGCCATCAGGGAGTGATACCTCACATCAACACCCGGGCATTTCACGCTTAAGTCCCCTATAAATAATGATTCCTTGTCTTTATCAATCTTGTCTTTCATGAATGATACATACAGTTCCGATTCCTCTGAATCAAAAAAATCAGAGCTTCCTGTCAATAAATTCACGTTTTCCCCTGGCAGAAGCAAGATAAAACCTGTCTGGTCTGCGTCAAAGGACTTCATGATTTGCTGTTTCATATACTCCATCGTCTCACTTAAGCGTAGATTGGAATTCAAATGGTGAGATGTTTCGTTAATCAACTGCAAATCCGATACGAGACGTTTCGATTGCTGATACAATTGGGCATTTTCCAGGGCACTTCCGGCAGTATTCGCCAATAACGCAATGAACTCGATTTCGCTTTCAGGAAACATGAGCGTGTTAGGCGCAATGACTTGCAAAACCCCATATACCCCCTGTTTACCTTTTAGAGGTGCATATAAGATAGAATGATCGTCAGAGGGGTGATCATCGAATTGTATGGTGCCTGTTACATAAGCTTGCAGGGCCGCCACATTCTCGCTATCATATTCTAGATCCTTAATCGGCAGATTTTCATGACTATCATTATCATGGGAGAGAAGCAGGAAATAATCAAAGGTTGGATACACGGTATGCAAGGTCGAAATGATTTCTCCCAGGACCGCATCCATATTCATCGAAGAATGGAACTTTTCCGTGACCTTGAACAACCGTTTATTCCGTTTCTCCTCGACTGACATCTTGGAAATTGATAAAGCCGATTTCAAGATGGTTGCGAATTCTCCTGCAAAATCAGTCCCTTGCTCCTCTGTCAGACTCCTGAAAGAAATCCCCTGTTCTTTCAGGGCTATCAATCCGTTGACCTTCCCCTGATCCCAAAGAGGAATGATCGTTTGGAAATCTCGGAAATCCTTCGGCATAAATACAAACGATGCTTCGTCATTCTTATTTTCGTTCATTGCCTTCTCAATATGTTCCTGTGCGGGCGCCTTCATAATATAGTCCTCAACACTGCCTGTCGAAGCCTCTTTATAATATTGTAGCTTCCACTCATCAAATTTAAAGAAAGATACCTCTTCCATATAAAGCTGCTCTTTTGTCTCTATTAAAAAACCTTCTAAAAACTTCTGGAAATGGAGGTCCCCTTCCGAACTTTTCATATGCTGAAAGAAAAGTATCCTTAATTCATTCAATAACTGCACTGTTTTAATCTTCATCTCCATCATCCCTATATCACAGCCTATTTTTAAGCAAACTTATAAATACGAAATATTTAAAAAATATTAGTCCAAAAGAACTACATGTAATCAAGATCATACCATATCTCCCTGAAATAATGGAAACGATTGACAATATTCATTTTAGGTTATTACTTTATTATAACGCTTCTACCCTGAAATTTCTCCCTTATTCTAGTATTTTTTATAAGATTTTGAATTTCATTCTCTACCTAAATCATAATTATCATCCGATTCCGCTTGACTCACTTGGCAGAGTATTATACAATATTCCTTGTGTAAAATATTGCAGCCTATGTGACAGCCTTTATGTTCTCATTTTGTTCCTCCATACAGAGGTGTATCTCGTAACTCTCTGCTGCTAGGGCGAAGGTACATGAAAACAAAATGGTCATGATTGTTCATTCACACACGGTTTTTATTTTACCAAAATAAAAACATTCGAAGGAGGAGTCATCCTATGGCTCGTTATACTGGCCCAAGCTGGAAACTATCCCGTCGTTTAGGGATTTCCCTAACAGGTACTGGTAAAGAATTAGAAAAACGTCCTTACGCACCAGGACAACACGGTCCTAACCAACGTAGAAAAATTTCTGAATACGGAATGCAACTACAAGAGAAACAAAAACTTCGTCACATGTACGGAATCACTGAACGTCAATTCCGTTCAATGTTCGACCGCGCTGGCAAAATCAAAGGTGTTCATGGTGAAAACTTCATGGTTCTTCTTGAATCACGTCTTGATAACCTTGTTTACCGTCTTGGTTTAGCTCGTACACGTCGTCAAGCACGTCAACTTGTTAACCACGGTCACATCACTGTAGATGGAAAACGCGTAGACATTCCTTCTTACAAAGTGTCTCTTGGACAAGTAATCAGCGTTCGTGAAAAATCACGTAACTTCTCAATCATCAAAGAATCAGTTGAAGCGACTAACTTCGTTCCTGACTTCCTTACTTTCGATGCTGAGAAATTAGAAGGTACATTCACTCGTTTACCAGAACGTTCTGAATTGCCAGCTGAAATTAACGAAGCTCTTATCGTTGAGTTCTACTCTCGTTAATACCTTCGGAACCTCATCCTTGGATGGGGTTTTTTTATGCTTGGAATTCAATACAAATAAAAGCCGGCTGGGATTCAGCCGGCTTTCTCTATCTTATTTCACTAATGTGTATTTCTTTTTCCCACGACGTATTAGGATGAATTCCCCTTCAATCTTAGCCTCTTCGTTTACTATATATTGTAAATCAGTGACTTTTTCTCCGTTGATGGAGATGGCTCCATTCTGGATATCTTCACGTGCTTGACGTTTAGATGGAGAAATCTTCGCTTCTACAATTAAGTCCACTAACGAAATATCTTCGTCACTTTCACGTTCAAAACTTGGAAAATCTTTAAACCCGACTTTAATTTCGGCCGCACTTAGATTCTTCACGTCACCACTGAATAAAGCAGCAGAGATTTTGATCGCTTGATCTAGAGCTTCTTGACCATGGATCATCCGTGTCATTTCTTCTCCTAAAGCTTTTTGCGCTTTACGTAAGTGCGGTTCGGTTTCCATGGATTTCTCTAAGTCCTCAATGACTTCACGCGACAAGAATGTGAAGAACTTCAAGTATTTCACGACATCAGCGTCCGCTGTGTTAATCCAGAATTGGTAAAATTCATAAGGTGTCGTTTTTTCTGGATCCAACCAGATTGCTCCGCCTTCCGTTTTCCCAAACTTCGTGCCATCCGCTTTAGTTACAAGTGGAATTGTCATGCCGTATGCTTTTGTCTCTTCATCATGCGACTTGCGGATCATTTCAAGTCCTGTGGTGATATTCCCCCACTGATCGCTTCCACCAATTTGCAGCTTACAGTTATGATTGTCGTACAAGTGGTTGAAATCAATGCCTTGTAAAATTGTGTACGCAAATTCAGTAAAGGAAATTCCTGTTTCCAAACGAGAAGCAACCGTATCTTTGGCAAGCATGTAATTCACACCAATATATTTTCCATAATCACGCAGGAACGTCACCATATCAATTTTGCCGATCCAGTCATAGTTATTAACCATCACTGCACCATTTTCACCTTCAAATTCGAAGATTTGGGAAAGCTGTCCCTTAATGCAGTCTGCATTATAAAGAACCTTTTCCAACGTTTGCAGCTGTCTTTCTTCTTTCTTACCACTTGGATCTCCGATGAGACCAGTCGCTCCGCCCACAAGCACAACAGGACGGTGTCCATGCTTTTGGAACCGGCGCAATGTTAAGAATGGAAGCAAATGCCCAATATGCATGCTATCTGCAGTTGGATCCACCCCGCAATATAGGGAAATCTTCTCTTTATCCAAAATATCCTTGAGTCCTTCTTCATCCGTTTGTTGGTACATGATTCCCCGCCACTCGAGATCCTTAAGTAATTCCATTCCATTTTTCCTCCTTCATATATATCCTGAAAATTTCCGCAAAAACCATACAAAAACGCCCCTTCATATAAATGAAGGGACGAATAAATTCGCGGTACCACCCAACTTGAGGACAAAAATATGCCCTCCGCTCGAGACGAATAACGGTCGTCACCCGTTTGTCGCTACTAATTTAGGTTCACAACAAATGCTCAAGGAAGTAATTCATCTCACTATTTGTACCGGTTTTCACCAACCACCGGCTCTCTAAAACAGGGATAGCTTAACTACTGGGTCCTATCATCGCTAATTCAATAAAGATAATACTAAATTTTTATCATACCTGCCGTACATTGTCAACAGCACCCTAGCTGAAGCCAGAAAAATGTAGAAGTTTCCTTTTTACCTAGATGTTATATGCTATAATATATGTGATTTCAGGGGGTTGATACGATGAATAATAATCAAAAAGATAGAATTCAATCGGCATGGAAACAAGTGAACCGATTTTTCAAAAGTGAAAAAACAATAAGGAATGCCAGAGTCTCCTACCAAGTGGTTTGGAATTTGACATTGATCGTAATTATTGTTGGAATTCTAGGCTTTTCATTCGCCGGTGGTGTTGGAGCCGGCTATTTCGCTGCCCTCGTCAAGGATGAGCCAGTGCGCTCAAAAGAAGATTTAAAAAAGGATATTTATAATTATGAAGAGACCTCTGAGATATATTTTGCAGATAAAGTATATCTAGGCAAGCTCACAAGCGATCTTGAGCGTGAAGAAGTGTCCATCGATAAAGTTTCCGATCACCTGAAGAATGCCGTCATCGCTACGGAAGACGAGTACTTTTATGAACACGATGGCGTTGTACCAAAAGCGATTCTCCGGGCGGTTTATCAAGAATTTTCGAACGCGGCCGTCCAATCCGGGGGAAGTACGTTAACACAGCAACTCATCAAGAACCAAGTGTTGACAAACGAAGTCTCCTTCGAACGAAAAGCAAAAGAAATTTTACTAGCACTCCGGGTGGAAAAGTTCTTTGAAAAAGAAGAGATATTAGAGACTTACCTAAATGTCTCCACTTTGGGAAGAAATTCATCAGGCAGAAACATTGCTGGTGTCCAAGCAGCAGCGGAAGGGATTTTTGGTAAAGACGCCAAAGACTTGAATCTCGCACAATCTGCTTTCATTGCCGGGTTGCCACAAAGTCCTTTTGGCTATACTCCCTATACGCAACAGGGAGAGATCAAGGATGATCTCGAACCAGGCATCAACCGGATGAAAACCGTATTGAAAAGGATGCACAGCAACGGATACATAACAAAGAAACAATACGAAAAAGCCAAAACATACGATATCACAAAAGACTTTATTGGCAAGAAAACATTACCTACCGAGAAATATCCATGGCTTACCTATGAAATTGAAAAACGATCTATCGATATCCTATCAGTCTACCTTGCAAAAGAAGATGGATATGAAGAAAAAGATTTAAAAAATGATGATTTGCACGAGCAATACCTAGCGCTAGCAGATCGAAACTTGCGTCAAAACGGCTATAAAATCTATTCGACCATCAATAAGAAAATCTATAATAAAATGCAGAAAGTGACGAAAAACTACCCGAACTTCGGATATGATAAAAACCAAACCATCATCGATCCCGATACGAAAGAATCGAAAATCGTTCAGGAACCGGTTGAGACTGGTGCCGTCCTCATCGAAAACAAGACAGGTAAAATCATCAGTTTTGTCGGCGGACGAGACTTTAAACGGGAACAGACCAACCATGCAACCGCAGCACTCCGCCCAAATGGATCGACGATGAAGCCGCTTCTCGTATTTGGCCCAGGCATCGATCTCGGGAAGATCTCACCAGGAAGCGTGACGTCCAATGTCCCTGTCTCCATACCGGATGGAAGCGGAAGGTTATGGAAGCCTAGGAACTACGGCGGTGGAAGCCTTACTGGTATAGCGACAGCCCGGGAGACTCTAAAGAACTCGTATAATATCCCGACCGCGCTATTTTATATGAAAATTCTTAACCAGAATCCTGTTTCCTATTTAGAAAAAATGGGCTTCACAAGCCTATCCAAATCCGATTACAGCAATCCATCCCTGTCTTTGGGCGCAATGACAAATGGCGTAACCGTAGAAGAAAATGTCAATGCCTATACCACTTTTGCCAACTCGGGTGAATTCATCGATGCCTACATGATCGATAAAATCGAATCCAAAGACGGCGAAGTCATCTACCAGCATAAAGTGAAGCCAGTTGAAGTTTTCTCACCACAGGCTGCCTACTTGACACTTGATATGATGCGGGATGTCGTAAACAGCGGTACGGCCGCTTCCGTCAAAAACCGCCTTGCCTTCTCCAGTGACTGGGCTGGCAAGACCGGGACCGGACAGGATTATAAGGATGCATGGTTCGTAGCCACTAACCCGAATGTGACGTTCGGCACTTGGATTGGTTATGATACACCTAAATCTTTGCAAGGAACATACAATGGCCTCCAGTACAATAACCGTAATATCTATTATTGGGCCGACTTAATGAATGCTGCCTATGAAGTGGATTCGAAGCTGGTGGATCCTGACAAACGCTTTGAAATGCCTGGGGGAATCGTCAGTCGTTCCTTCTGTGCAGCAACAGGACTTCTGCCATCAGACTCCTGTCAAAAAGCAGGGCTTGTTAAGACAGACTTATTCATTTCAAACCAAGTCCCAGCTAAAGGCGACGCTAGTTTGATAGATGGTCAATATGTTTCAGTCGGAAGCAGACGTTATGCTGCCCTTTCAGAAACACCAAGTGAATTCACAAGTGGAGGGTTTATGTTGGATCCCAAGTCCATTGATGAAATCGGATTAAAATACGTGGATGATCCCGGCGCCTTGATACCAGGTGGCGAGAAATGGGGAGATATCGCGGGTACAAGTGCGACGCTCAACGATAATGGAAAAGTGCCCGATCCCCTTTCCGTCACGGTGACTGATACGATCATTACCTGGGGTCTCCATCCTGAAGGAGATGTGGTTGGCTATCGCGTTTACCGTAATGGACAGAAAGTCGCCAGCATCAGTGCCGGTTCAGATTTGGTCTATAAGGCAAGTGCTGATGGAGGTTCTTATTACGTAACCGCCGTAGACATTGTCGGGAAAGAATCCGCTCCATCACAAAGCGTTCAGACTGTCGCTAAAAAGTCGAGCACCTTCGTGAATAAGAAGGATACGGAAACTGATTCCAGCGATCAAGAAAAAGACGAAAAAAAAGAAGATACAAAAGATAAAGATCACGACATTACTGATAAAGTCGAAAAGGATATAGCGGAAGAAGAGGAATGAAACACCCCTGCTTCCCATCTGAAAAAGAGGCAACCGGGAAGTTTCCGGTTGCCTCTTTTTTTGATAATGTAGCACTTTTAGTCTTCCATGGATGATAAATCACCAGTCGGCAAATCCAGTTCCCAAGCTTTCAGGACACGACGCATGATTTTACCGCTTCTGGTCTTAGGAAGCTTATCACGGAACTCGATTTCACGAGGTGCTGCATGGGCCGCCAATCCATGCTTCACAAATTGCCGGATTTCATCTATTAATCCATCATTCGCAACATACCCATCACGGAGGGCAATGAATGCTTTAATAATCTCGCCACGGACTGGATCCGGCTTTCCAATGACCCCTGCTTCCGCAACGGCCGGATGCTCAAGCAGCTTACTTTCCACCTCAAACGGACCGACCCTTTCACCAGCTGTCATGATGACGTCATCGACACGACCTTGAAACCAGAAGAATCCCTCTTCATCCATGAAGGCAGAGTCCCCTGATACATACCAGTCACCTGGCATGAAGTACGATTCAAACTTCGACTCATTATTCCAGACCGTCTTCATCATGGATGGCCACCCTTTTTTAATAGCAAGGTTCCCCATTCGATGTGGAGGCAGTACGTTTCCTTGATCATCCACGATAGCCGCCTCCACGCCTGGAATCGGTTTACCCATCGAACCGGGTTTGATTTCCAGGCAGGGGTAATTACAGATAAGCTGGGCGCCAGTCTCCGTCATCCACCACGTATCATGTATGCGTCGATTAAATACTTTCATTCCCCAACGCACCACTTCAGGATTCAACGGCTCCCCTACACTAAGGACATGACGAAGTGAACCCAAATCGAAACGTTTGACGATCTCATCCCCTGCCCCCATCAACATCCTGAAGGCAGTCGGTGCGCTATACCAGACCGAAACCCCGAATTCCTCAAGCGTCTTGTACCATGACTCAGGCTTGAAACGACCACCTACGACCACATTTGAAGTACCGGTTAGCCATGGTCCGAAAATACCATAGGACGTCCCTGTCACCCATCCGGGATCCGCTGTGCACCAATATACGTCATCCTCCTGTAAATCGAGGACCCATTTAGCCGTTTGATAATGCTGGATCATCGCATTATGTACATGAAGCACCCCTTTTGGCTTACCCGTTGACCCGGATGTGTAGTGAAGAATCAATCCATCTTCACGATCCACCCATTCAATGTCAAAGTGCTTGTCGGCTTCTTTTACTTTTTTATTGAAGTTATGGTATTTCCCTTCCTCCTGGATGTTCTCCCCCACTAAGAAAATATGTTTTAAATGGGGCAGGTCGTCTACCGGTACACGAGGCAACAATTCAGGTGTCGTCACCAATACGCTCGCTTCACTGTCTTCAAGGCGATCCCGCACCGCCCCCTCCATGAAGGCTTCGAATAGTGGCCCGACGACAGCTCCCGTTTTGATTGCACCGAGCAACGCAAAATAAAGTTCCGGGGACCGTGGCATGAAAATGAAAACGCGGTCTCCCTTCTTCACTTCAGCAAGGTTCTGAAATACATTGGCCGCTTGGTTTGTGTATTCTTTCATTTCCTTAAAGGTATACTTCTCGTTTCTTTTTTCATCTTTAAAATAAAGGGCGATTTTATTCTTTCTGTATGTCTCAGCATGTCGGTCAATGGCTTCATAAGCAAGGTTCACTTTTCCGGTTTCGGACCAGGAGAATTCCTTCTCCGTTTCAGACCAGTCAAAATGCTTGTACTTCTCATCGTAATTCACTAAATTATAATTGCCCCGCACTGCTGGTAGCGCTTTCATATTCATACAAATAATCCCCCTTCTTTTTGCTTTATAGCTCTTATTATAGTATAAAAAACTATTTTTCTCAATTTTTAAAATATTTACCTTTTTATAAATTCAAGGAAAATATTTCTTGATATTTTTGAACATTCAGGGTAAATCTTGGTATAGTTAGTTAGGAATGGCTTTATCCTTTCATTCTTCAGGCTCAACTGTAACAAAAGGTTTAAAAATGAGAGAGCTTTCATCATCTTGTCACTTGTTTTTTATGTATAATTTATGTAAGGTTTCCATCTATTTGGATGATCAGTATACAAGATTGGTATTTTACTAGGGTGGTGAAGAAATGGAATATAGCAAGACCTATTACAAAAAAGAACTCCAGACATCAAGCGGAACACTTCTGATTGAAGGGCCGCTAACCGGAGAAATGATGGCCGGATACGATTTTCATGAAGACTTGGTCGCCTTTCGCCCTCCTGCACAACAGCATAAGGCATTGATTGAAATCGCCGATTTACCTGAGGGCCGAATCTTTATAGCCCGCGAGGAACGGACCATCGTTGGTTATGTGACTTATCTATATCCCGACCCATTGGAGCGCTGGTCAGAAATCAAGATGGATGACCTGATCGAGCTTGGTGCAATTGAAGTCATTCCCAAATACCGTGGTGCCGCTGTAGGAAAGAATTTAGTTCAGCTGTCTACGGAGGATGATTCGGTAGAGGACTTCATTATCATCACGACTGAATATTATTGGCATTGGGATTTGAGGGGGACGGGATTGAACGTTTGGGACTATCGAAAGGTCATGGAAAAAATGATGAGTGCTGGCGGGCTGGTTTATTATGCAACGGATGACCCGGAAATCAGTTCACATCCAGCAAACTGCCTGATGGCGCGTATAGGAAAGAGAGTGCCTCCGGAGTCCATCGAAAAGTTTGACCAATTACGATTCATGAATCGTTTCATGTATTAAAGAGGCGAGTAAAGAGGAGGAACTACGTATGATTGTTGAAAAAATAATGAATGAAGATGTCATTGCCTTAACACCAACAGATACCATTCATAGTGCTGTCTTAATCTTAAAAGAGAAACGGATTCGCCATATCCCAATTGTCGATGAAAGCTTTCACCTCGTCGGATTAGTTAGTGACCGTGACATACGAGACGCTTCTCCTTCTATTTTCCGCACCGAAGAATACAAAAAGGATTTAGAAAAATCACTGGGAAGTATCATGAAAACCGATATCATCACAGGACATCCCCTGGACTTTGTAGAAGAGATTGGTGCCGTATTTTGTGAAAATAACATCAGCTGTCTTCCCATCCTAAAGGAAAAAAGGTTAGTGGGCATCATAACCGGAACTGATTTGCTTCATTCTTTCGTTGAACTGACGGGAGTCAATCAGCCCGGTTCCCAAATTGAAATCAGGATTCCCAATACGGCGGGAACGCTACACGACATTACCTCCATCTTCAAATTGCGCAAAGCGAACATTCTGAGCACGCTTGTCTATCCCGAAAAAGATGAATCCGATTACAAGATTCTCGTTGTCCGGGTACAAACCATGAATCCATTCATGGTCGTGGAAGACTTAAAGAAAGAAGGCTATACCGTTTTATGGCCTTGCCTGCCAGGTGCGTCTCATGACTGATCAATCCTTGTTTGTCTATTCCGATGAATTGCTGACCTACAAATTCAATGACGAGCACCCATTCAATCAAAAACGGCTTCAGCTCACGCTGGACCTCCTAAAAAAACACCATGCCATCCGTGAAGATCAGATCATCAAGCCGCGAATGGCGACCGATGAGGAATTACAACTGGTTCATGACCAGCATTATGTAAACGCTGTCAGACTGGCTGGACAGGGAAAGCTTCTTCCCGAAAAAGCGGGAAACTATGGTTTAGGTACAGAAGATACCCCCATCTTTCCTAATATGCACGAAGCAAGTGCCCTGCTTGTTGGCGGAACCCTTACGGCGGTGGATGCCGTCATGACTGGTCAGTCCCTACATGCCCTTAACCTTGGCGGGGGGCTCCATCATGGTTTTCGAGGCAAAGCTTCAGGCTTTTGCATTTATAATGATAGCTCGGTCGCGATTAAATATTTACAAAAAAAATATGGTGCACGCGTCCTCTATGTCGATACGGATGCCCATCATGGTGATGGTGTACAGTGGTCCTTTTATGATGACCCTGAAGTCTGCACCCTTTCCATCCATGAAACGGGACGCTATTTGTTTCCCGGTACAGGCAATATCAATGAACGGGGGCAGGGCAAAGGCTATGGCTATTCGTTCAACATCCCGGTGGATGCATTCACGGAAGATGAATCATGGCTCGAATGCTATACAGCCGCATTCAAGGAAGTGATTGAATTCTTTAAGCCAGACGTCATCTTGACGCAAAACGGTGCTGATTCTCATTATTATGACCCACTCACCCACTTGTCGGCTACCATGAAGATTTATAGGGAAATCCCGAAATTAGCGCATGAAATGGCCCATAAGTATTGTGAGGGGCGCTGGATTGCCGTCGGTGGCGGTGGCTACGATATCTGGCGCGTCGTACCACGCGCCTGGTCCAGGGTCTGGCTCGAAATGACCAATAATGATATATCTGGACCCTTATCAAGGGAATGGATCGACACGTGGCAGCCTGAGGCTCCTGTGACCCTTCCGGATGAGTGGGATGACCTACAGGATATTTATGAACCCATTCCCCGGAAGCCGGCCATTACCGAGAAAAATGCCCAAACGCTCGAAAAAGCGCTCTACCCCATCCGTTCTAACAGACAAACGACCACCAGCACGGAGGATTAAATGGCCAAAAAAAGAGTGTTTCCAGTCTCCATTTCAAGACAAGTTTCACCTTATGAAAAGAGAGTGCCCATAAGGACACTCTCATACTGGATTATTTCGTTGATTGACGTTTTTCGATGCGGTGCGGCAGAATCACTTTTTCTTGCCCCTCCACCAATTCCTGATTCATCAATTTAGTTAGCAACCTCATGGATACGGCCCCGATATCGTATAAAGGCTGAACGATGGTCGTGATCTGCGGGCGGACCATCAAGGTTAACCGTGTATTGTCGAAGCTGATTACCTCAAAGTCCCCTGGTACATTAAACCCTTTATCCTGAGCGGCATGAACGATGCCAAGTGCCATTTCATCGGCTCCGACTATGATTGCTGTCGGCCGATCTTCGGCTTCAAGAAACTTATCAAATGATTCAATTCCTGAATCATATGTATAATCGCCTTCCACCAGTAAACTTTCATCGAAAGAAAGCCCCGCTTCTTTCAATCCCTGTTTGTAACCAGTTAATTTCTTCTCATTAATAGGCGCGGACAGATTCCCGCTCACATAACCTATTCGCTTGTGGCCATTTTTGGCAAAGGACATCACGGCATCAAACGCTGCCGCTTCATAATCAATATTGACCGATGGCACTTGCCCGCTTTCTTCGACGGAACCGGCCAATACGATGGGAACCGGTGAGTTCTTAAACTCCTTGACATGCTCGTCCGTGATGTTTCCACTCATGAATACGATACCATCTACTTGTTTACCTAGCATCGTATTCAATAAATGAAATTCCTTATCTATGTTTTCATCAGAACTGCTGAGAATGATATTGTATTTATACATGGACGCTATATCTTCAATACCACGTGCCAACTCCGCAAAAAAGATGCTGGAGATATCCGGAATCACGACACCTACCGTCGTTGTCTTCTTGCTGGCTAGCCCACGTGCCACTGCATTAGGGCGATACCCTAACCGGTTAATCACATCTGCGACTTTTTTCCTTGTCGCAGGTTTAACATTCGGATTCCCGTTTACTACGCGAGAAACGGTGGCCATCGAAACATTTGCTTCGCGGGCCACATCATAAATGGTTATATTATTCATTATTACATTCCTCCATTTGTTTCATTTTTTCCAATAAAGCATCAAATATTTCAAAGAAGATTCTATTATACGTATTTTTCTTATACGGAAAATTAATCGGTTAACGGAAGTCTTTCTATTAATTTTTATATAAGCATAGCTTATATAGATATCTTCATTATGTATGATTCTAACTCAGAACAGTCCTCATCTTTTAACTTATCATACGATAGTAGAATGCTTCCTGCAATCCAATAGTGTCTTTTTCAGGACTTTTTCTGCAAAAACAAGTATTTTACCATTAAAAAAAGCCCTTGCCAAGATGGTAAGGGCCGAATGTACATATATTTCAAATATTCTTTCTTAAACCGTTACCCAGTTCAATCGTTTAATTTCGTTATAGAAATCATCAAATTGCTTGAAGTCCATCTGCTGTGCAGAATCAGATAAAGCAACAGAAGGATCTGGATGAACTTCCGCCATCACTCCATCTGCACCAATGGCAAGAGCTGCTTTAGCCGTTGGAAGAAGAAGGTCACGACGTCCGGTAGAATGGGTTACATCCACCATGACAGGTAAATGCGTTTCTTGTTTCAAGATCGGAACAGCAGAAATATCAAGCGTATTTCTTGTTGCTTTTTCGTACGTACGGATACCACGTTCACAAAGGATGATGTTTCCATTACCCTGCGACATGATGTATTCCGCTGCATGGATGAATTCTTCGATCGTAGCTGCAAGTCCACGTTTTAGAAGGACTGGTTTGTTTACGGCACCTGCCGCTTTCAATAAATCGAAGTTTTGCATGTTACGTGCACCGATTTGGATGACATCGATATGTTCAACCGCTGCTTCCATATCATTTGCACTTACGATTTCACTGATGACTGCCAAACCATATTCATCTGCAACCCGCTTAAGGATCTGTAATCCCTCTAAACCAAGTCCTTGGAAGTCGTATGGCGATGTACGCGGTTTGAATGCACCACCACGCATAAGCTTCAGGCCTTTTGCTTTGATGACTTCAGCAACTGCAGCCGTTTGTTCATAAGATTCCACGGCACATGGACCGAATACGAAACTAGGAATCCCGTTCCCGATAAGTTCACCTTTGATGTCGATGATTGTATCTTCCGGTTTTTGTTTTCTGGAAACAAGAAGCGTCTTCTTCTGATCATCTTTTTGAAGTTCTAAGCCTAATTTAAAGATTTCCTTGAAGATATGTTTAATCGAACCTAGGTCAAGAGGACCTTGATGATTCGCTTCAATAAGATCCAACATGATTCTTTCACGGACTGGATCGTAGCGGTTTACGCCCTGTTTTTCTTTAACGCGGCCGATTTCCTGTACTAGTCCCGCCCGTTGATTAATCAGTTGCAATAACTGAAGGTTTACATCATCCAATTGATTACGCAATCCATCAAGCTCTCTATTGCTCATTCCAAATCCATCCCTTCGATTTTAAAAATATCAACGATTTCACGATGGAAAACCCGTACTTTTTACCTGTTCGAATTTTCACTCATTTCAATCGATAATTTAAGCTATGAAAATTTTATAATAATTCATGTATAATTAAAAACAATTATAAATGAAATTCTTGTAAATGTCACTACTTTTTTCTTTATTAATTAAACGCTTTTAAGTACTAAAGTAATATATTACATAAAAGAAGGTGTCACTGATGCACGAAAAAATGTTTGCCTTGGACATTGGAACGCGTTCCGTTGTAGGAATTATATTAGAAAAAGAACAGGAAAGCTATAATATTATCGATATTCTATCAGAAGAGCATTCGGAGCGGGCCATGCTGGACGGTCAAATACATGATGTTCTAGCTGTGGCTAAAGTCATCTCTCACATTAAGGGCAAACTGGAGGAAACTCACGGTCCCCTAAGAAAGGTTTCTGTCGCTGCAGCCGGTAGGGCATTGAAAACCGAACGGGCGAAGACGTCTGTCGATATAGTTGGGAAACCGATGCTGACACATGAGGATATCCTCCACCTCGAATTCAGTGCTGTCCAGGAAGCCCAGGCGACCGTGGCAGAACAATCAGACTCCCGGTCCACTTATTATTGTGTTGGTTATTCGGTTTTATACTATCGCCTCGATGGACAGGAAATCGGAAGCCTGATCGATCAGAGCGGGGAAGAAGCGTCAGTTGAGATCATCGCCACCTTCCTGCCCAAGGTCGTTGTGGAATCCCTTTTAGCTGCCTTGAAAAGATCGGGATTGGAAATGCAGGCTCTTACGCTTGAGCCGATTGCGGCCATCAATGTCCTCATCCCGGCCTCTATGCGCCGCCTTAACGTCGCCTTGGTCGATATAGGGGCGGGGACTTCCGATATCGCCTTGACCGATTCAGGGACCGTCATCGCTTATGGAATGGTACCAATCGCTGGGGATGAAATTACCGAGGCCATAAGTGACTACCTGCTCCTGGACTTTCCTCTTGCAGAAAAGGCGAAAAGGGAATTGCTCGATCAAGATTCGATAACGGTCACTGATATTCTTGGATTTTCCACCGAGATTGCCAAGAGTGATATCATCGAACATATTCATCCTGCACTCGATAGGTTGGCTGAAGCCATCCGTTTAGAAATTCTCTCCTTGAATAATGAGTGTTCACCAAAAGCGGTGATGCTTGTCGGAGGTGGAAGCCAAACACCGGAATTATGCCGACTTTTAGCTGAAAAACTAAACTTGCCAAGTAACCGTGTGGCAATCCGGGGCGTCGATGCGATCCAGAACCTTGGCATTTCGTCTGAAATCCAAAAAGGGCCTGAATTGGTAACACCGATTGGGATTGCCATTGCTGCCGATAAAAATCCGATTCAATACATGAGCATCACCGTTGACGGGCACCCCATCCGCTTGTTTGATATGAAACGAACAACAGTGGGGGATTGCCTGCTCACAGCAGGTATTAAGATGAGTTCTTTATATGGAAAACCCGGCATGGCCAAAATCGTCACGATCAACGGAAATCAATTTACCCTTCCCGGAAATCATGGAAAGAAATCGGTGATTACCTTAAACGGAACGGAAGCTTCTTTAGATGATGAAGTGAAGGATGAAGACGTCATCGTAACCTCAAAAGGGGAAGACGGTGAACCGGCCATTTTGCGCATACTCGATGTATTGGATGATATCCCTAGAAAAACCGTGATCCTTAACGGTACAAAGTATACCATCGAAGCCTCCATTACCAGAAATGGCAAAGTCGCCTCCATCCATGAATTAATCGAGGATCATGATCAAATAACTTGCAGGATACCAGTAACGATTAATGAGTTGATTAAAGAGCTTCACTTATCCGAACTTCTTGCTTGCCTTGAACCGTTATCTATTAAATTGAACGGAAAGTCCATTCAGCTTCCCTCGTGGACGGGTAAAATCAGCAAAAATGGACTGGCAACAAAACGGACGTACTCCTTTGAAGATGGCGATGAATTGGAAGTGGTAAATCCAGCCCCTCCTACTTTATTAGAGGTGATGGAAGCTTTACAAATCCAACATACCTACAACGTCCCTGTTTTTTTTGAAGGCAAACAAGTCATTCTGTCTAAAAATCTGGCAGAATTCAGACGCGGTGACGAGCGATTGAAAGATACGGACATCATCCAGCCAAATGATGACCTGAGTATGATCGAACATAAGGTGGAACCTTTTATCTTTCAAGACCTTTTCCGTCATGTTGAAATCTTTATGCCTACCACAGGGAATAGCCGATTCATTCTCATTAAAAATGAGCAGGAAACTACTTTTCACGATGAACTTGCCCCCGGTGACCAATTAAGAATCCTTTGGCCCACCACTAGTTGACATAGAAACAGTCTCATAAAATGAAAAAGGCAGGCATGTTGATTCAACAACACGCCTGCCTTTCATCATTTATTGAGAGATTGCTTTGCCTAGAGAATCTTCTGTAATTCTCCAATGGGATTCATTCCATGTAGGCGTGCCATTTTTAAATAGGATGGCTTGGGGGGATTGATGTTTGATTTCAAAAGTTTCCGCCACATGGTTGGAAAGCGGACGCGCTTCTTGCACGGCCAAGTAGGCCGTCTTTAACTCCGGGTGTTCAGCGATGAACTTTTGATAGTGCTCAAAAGCTTCCGCACTGACTGGGCAAGTAACACTATGCTTAAAAAGTAAAAAAAGATCTTCCGTTACGAGCTCATTGAATTGTTGTTCCGTTTCGATTTTAGTAAGTGTCATGTGTATTAACCCCTTTCGATTTCAGAAAAAAGACGATGAAGTCATCGTACCACTTCATCGTCTTTTTTGACAATTATTGTGCATACCTTCGCAAATATTGAGCGATTGAAGCATACATTATTTTTTTAATTTATTTTCGGTTTCATCAAAAGCTTTTTTTGCTTCATCTAATTTTAGCTTTGCCGTATTTTTGTTTCCGCTAGTCGGGTCGGCTTGTGTATTTTTTGACTTATTGTCTTTACTTTCAGGCATATTGGTTTCAACGGATACGATTTTCGAATCGGAAGTTCCCGTTACATCAATATCCTTATTGCTTGAGTTCGTAGTATCATTAGCTGCATCGCCATTTTCTTCTTTGCCCGTTTTTAGGTTCTTCACTTTATTGACGATATCTGAAGATTTACTAGAAACCAATTCAGTAACCGTTCCTGTTTTTTCTTTAGCGGTATCAGCCAAAACCGTACCTTTTTCCATCGCGGTTTGTCTTAGCTTCTCTGTTTTCTCGGAAAGGCTCTTAGCTTGTTCGTTGAAATCATTTCTTAATTCCTTGCCTGTTTTCGGAGCCATGAATAAAGCTGTAGCTGCTCCGATCATTCCGCCGATCAAGGCGCCGATCATGAAGTCCTTCGAATTGATGGAATCGCGTGCTTCCTCGTATGATTTTTGATATTCGCTTGTAGGATATTCTTTTTGCGTCATGTAACATTCTCCTTTCAAATTTGGGAATTTTTTTTATTTACCTGGTGTTAAGATCTAGATCGTAAAAACCTTTTTTTAGGTAGGTTATCTGTTTCAAGTGCTTCTCTTTCTATCTCTGCCTGTTCATATGCAGTTGGAGCGGTTTGCTTGTTCCTGGCCTTCCATTTATCACGGATTTCCATGGCCACGTTACTCCATTGAACGATTTGGGAAATTCGTTCTTGGTTGTTATCGATTTCTGCCTGCACTTTATTAGAAACCTTTTGGACGGATGTATTGAAGCTAGAGATGGAAGTACCTACATCTTTCACTGCATCCACCACTGTGTTCAGATTTTCAGATTTCTGTTGCAAGTCTTCTGCTAACGAGTTTGTTTTATGTAGTAGCTGGGTAGTTTCAACCGTTATGCCTTGCATTTGGCTTTCAAGTCCCGTCAGCGTCCGGGCCACGCTGTCCAAGGTAGTTTGTAGTGATGTGAGTACCTTTGTTAAGAAGATAACAAGGACCAGGAAAGCGATTGCTGCCACTGCAGCACTTACGTATAATATGATCTCCATTGGAACACCTCCGAAAAAAAATCGACATATTTAGTAACTGTTTAGTTATTAATTACCCCTTCCCCGTTATTATAAACGTATTTAATTTGTGAATATACCCTATCTATACCTGTTTTGGAAATATTGATAGCGAAAAATTTCGACTAATCGGGACCAATGGATGAAATTTCTACAGCTAATCAGGTATGATAGAATAATAAAACTAAATATTGGAGGTATTCTACATGAAAGATCCTAGAATCGAGATACTTGCACATAATCTGATAAATTATTCAGTGAAACTCCAAAAGGGTGAAAAACTCTTGATAGAAAACTTTGGATTGCAACGCGAACTGGTCAACGCCCTTGTAAAAGAAGCGTATGCAGCTGATGGGTACCCATTCGTCCTCTTAAAGGACCATCAAGTGGATCGCGCCTTATTAATGGGTGCACAGGAAGAACAATACAAGATGATGGGTGAATTCGAAGCGAACGTGATGAGCCAGATGGATGCATATATCGGGCTTCGTGCCGGAGATAATATCAATGAGCAATCCGATGTGCCCGCAGACAAAATGGCGATTCATGGTCAAACGATCGGAAAAGTACATAGAAATATCCGCGTTCCGAAAACGAAATGGGTCGTGCTCCGTTACCCGACGAATTCTATGGCTCAATTAGCCAAAATGAGTATAGAAGCTTTCGAAGATTTCTATTTCGAAGTCTGCAATCTCGATTATGGAAAAATGAGCGTAGCCATGGATAGCCTTGTTGATTTGATGGATAAGACCGATAAAGTCCGCTTAACTGGTCCCGGGACAGACTTATCTTTCTCCATCAAGGACATTAAAGCCATCAAATGTGCAGGTGAACTGAATATTCCTGATGGTGAGGTGTACACAGCACCTGTTAAGGACTCGATTAATGGGGTCATTTCTTACAATACTCCATCTCCTTATCAGGGCTTTACTTTCGAAAACGTGAAGTTAACATTCAAGGATGGAAAAATTGTTGAGGCGGTGGCCAATGATACTGAACGCATCAACAAAATCTTTGATACAGATGAAGGCGCCCGTTATGTCGGTGAATTTGCTATCGGTGTAAATCCTTATATTCTACATCCGATGCAAGATATCCTCTTTGATGAGAAAATTGATGGAAGTTTTCACTTCACCCCTGGACAATGTTATGATGACGCCTTTAATGGCAACCATTCGAGTATTCACTGGGACTTAGTCAATATCCAGCGCCCTGAATACGGCGGTGGGGAAATTTACTTTGACGATGTGCTGATCCGAAAAGATGGACGCTTTGTTCTACCTGAACTTGAATCATTAAATCCAGAAAATTTAAAATGACCTACTTCAAGCAGATCATGCTTGTGATTCCATAAAAAATGACCAACCCATTTATGGGTTGGTCATTTTTCATTTAACTTGCAGCGACTCCTCATAAGCAGCCTGGAATTTTTGAATATCCCCTGCACCCATGAATAGGACTACACTGTTTTTATGTTTTTGTAATTGCGTTGTTGTTTCCTCTGTAATAAGCTCGGCACCAGGAATTTTCTCCTGAAGATCTTCAATCGATAGTTTTCCATGATGTTCACGGGCAGATCCAAAGATTTCACATAAGTATACTTTATCGGCTAGATTCAGGCTGTCGGCAAACTCATCCAGGAATGCTTGCGTTCTTGAGAAAGTATGCGGTTGGAAGACCGCTACTATTTCATGCTCTGGATATTTTTGACGCGCTGAGTCAATGGTTGCTGAAATCTCTGTAGGATGATGGGCATAATCATCAATGATGATTTGACTCTCCATTTCCTTTTCGGAGAACCGGCGTTTTACGCCTTCAAAAGTGAGTAACTGAGCCTTCACGGCTTCCGTATCCAGGTTTTCATATTTACACAGTGCAATGACACCTAAAGCATTCAACACACTATGCTTGCCAAAAGTCGGAATGGAGAAAGTATCGTAATACGTGTTTCTCACATTCACATCAAATGTCGTTCCCTCCGGAGTGACGGAAACATTTTTCGCTTGAAAATCGTTTCCTTCCGCAAATCCGTAAAAAATGACCGGTACTTTTGCTTGAATATGCGGTAAATGCTCGTCGTCCCCGCATGCAATGATCCCTTTATTGACTTGTAGGGCCATCGTTTGGAATGCCTCGAACACGTCTTCCACATTGGCATAGTAATCTGGATGATCGAAGTCAATATTCGTCATGATTGCATAATCAGGATAATAAGAAAGGAAGTGACGGCGGTATTCACATGCTTCAAATACGAAGTAAGTAGAATCCACGATTCCTTTTCCAGTTCCATCCCCAATCAGATAGGATGTTGGTTTGGCACCACCCATGACATGGGCCAGCAAGCCTGTAGTCGACGTTTTACCATGTGCCCCGGTAACGGCAACACTTGTAAAGGTCTTCATGAAATCACCAAGAAAACGGTGATAACGTATCACTGGTAAACCAAGTTCCATTGCTTTCACGATTTCCGGATGGGTATCCGGGAACGCATTACCTGCAATGATGGTCATTCCAGGCTGAATGTTTTCCTCGTTGAAAGGAAGGATTTTTATCCCAGCTTTTTCTAACGCTATTTGTGTAAAGAATTCTTTTTCATAGTCGGAACCTTGCACTTGAATATTCATATCATGCAATATTTGAGCAAGCGCACTCATTCCCGAACCTTTGATACCCACAAAATGGTAAGCAGTCATATAACGAACCTCCACCAATCGTCTATCTGTATGACAGTATATGACGTCATGTTTATTTGTTTTTTCATTACGAAAACTTGCTCGAATTGTACTTTTCGCCTAGGTTTTTATACGTACTTTTTATTTATTCATCGACAAAAATATATTATATCACCTTTTTATTCATACATCCATGTCAGGGAGATGCCATTTTATCAAATCATTGGCTTTTCTATTCCATTCGCTTTAGAATTTATATCTCGCCCTTCACATTATATACAGAACCCTAGTATAGGTTCTCTTAATTTACGTGTAAAAATTCAAGTTCTTCCTCGGTAATCAGTACATCCCGTGGCCTGCTTCCCCTCGATTCAGAAACGACGCCCTGCTGTTCCATCATTTCTATCAGACGAGCTGCACGGTTGTATCCTACTCGGAAACGCCTTTGGACACTAGAAGCCGAAGCGGCCTGCTGATGAACGACGAATTCACATGCCTCAAAGAATAACTCGTCCGCTTCTTCCGTCACTTGGGCACGATTCAACAAATCTTCTTGTTCAAATAAATATTTTGGCTTCTGTTCCAGTTTCACATGATTGACCACTTGATCGATTTCTTCATCGCTTACAAAAGTCCCTTGCAGACGGACCGTTTTTGATGAACCGTTTTCCGCAAACAACATATCCCCTTTTCCTAACAGTTTCTCTGCCCCACCGCTATCAATGATGGTTCGCGAGTCGACTTGGGATGAAACGGAAAAAGCGATTCGAGTCGGGATATTCGCCTTGATTAAACCAGTGATAACATCCACGGACGGACGCTGTGTCGCCACAATTAAGTGAATGCCACAAGCACGGGCCTTTTGAGCGATGCGGCAAATCGCTTCCTCGACATCTGCCGGGGACATCATCATTAAATCGGCCAATTCGTCAATGATTACCAAGATATATGGCAGCTTATTGGAATATTGGCCGGCTTTTTCAGCCTGGTCATTAAAACGGCTGATATCCCTAACTCCTGCATGGACAAATAGTTCATAGCGGCGTTCCATTTCCTCCACTGCCCATTTCAAGGCCGCAGTGGCAGCTTTCACATCAGTGATGACCGGACTGACCAAATGGGGAATTTGGTTATATGGAGCAAGCTCAACCATTTTTGGATCAATCAACATCAATTTCAGTTCCTGAGGCGTTGCTTTATACAGTAAACTAACCAACATCGTATTGATGCACACGCTTTTTCCCGATCCCGTTTGCCCCGCAATCAGGCCATGCGGCATCTTTCTTAAATCGGTGATGATCGGCTGGCCTGAAATATCTAGTCCCAGCGCAACAGCGAGCGGTGATTCATGCTCTTGAAACTCAGTACTCTCCAAAACCTCACGCAAAAATACAGGCTTGCTCTTCCGATTCGGAATTTCAATGCCGATGGTATGCTTACCTGGAATGGGAGCTTCCATTCGCATATCCTGAGCCGCCAGACTTAACTTGATATCATCCATGAGGTTCGTCACTTTATTCACTTTCACACCCGGTTCAGGATGGACCTCGAAACGAGTGACCGCCGGACCTTGCGTCACGTTCACGACTTTTGCCCGGACATTGAAGTTTTTCAGTGTCTCGTCCAGCAATACGGTCTGTTCTTCGAGCCACTCATCATCATGTTCGGCATATGTGGGAGGAGTCAATAACTCGATCTTTGGGAATACATAATACGGATTTTCCTCATCTTCTACAGAATCGACTAGTCCCGTACTGACGGGATGGGCTGCTTCCATAGGCTCTGGAACAGCAACCTCCTGTTTTTCTTCATGTTCAACAACTTCCGCTTCTGGAATAACCGGAGAAATGGGAACCTCGTTCGTCTCGAAATGCGATTGTTTCTCGTGCTCAGGTAGCGAAGGAGTTACGGGTTCATACCGAACTTCCTCAGCCCTTTGTGGTTCGGCTGTATCCGTCCGTTCTTGAATGGCTTCTTCCTCAACCTTCACTCCTGTAGCAACGGGTACGTGTTCGCTTTCCAACGTAGTCCATGATGTTACAGGCTTTTCAATGGGGCTCGTTTCAACAGCCACTACTCCCCTTTCGATTTCAGGGCTTTTTTTTTCCGCTTTAAAAGGATTTAGGAATGTAGCCTTTTCTTTATCCTGCTTTAACATCATGACATTAAAGGGGATATGCTTTTTCGGGCGTTTAGGCGATTCCTCGGTTTTCGGTTCCGTCCCCTGATCAAGGACTTCGGGATCAACAGGATCCTCGGCGATATATGCCGGGGCCTCAGGCTTACCCTCTTCGGCTGGAACGACAGTAGGTTCAACGGCTTCCATTATCCCGACCGCCACTTCCTGCCCAAATTCCACTTGCTCCGTTTCTTGCCCTTCAACTTCTTGATCTACCGGAAATTCTGAAGCAACTGGTTCCGGCTCACTTGTCGCCGCCTTGGGGTCCGTATCCTCATTCCGGCGCATATAGGCAGGAACCTCGGAAATGGCTTCTTCTTTTTTTTCCTCTATCTGTTCTGGTACAAGAACGGAAGGTTCACGGGTCAATTCCTCATAAACCTCTTCCTTTACCTCGTTCGGAATAATCCTTGGAACCTCAGGCTCTTCTTTTTTAAGAACAGGAAATTTGCTCTCTAATTCAAATTCGACCGATTTGACCACTTTTTTTTCCGGTCGCCGAAACCCATAAACAGGTGAAGGGATTTCCGTCGGTCGGAACGGGGTATTGGATGGCAGGATCTTTTGAGTAGCGATCCGTTCAGCGTTCTTCCGTTTCTGCTCGGGACTCTGCTTAGGCCTTTTGGATTCATAAGATTCCGTATCCTGTTTATGCTCCCGCTCCTCTCTTCTCTTTTCCCTAGGCTTTCTCACACGTTGTTCCTTATCAGGTATCAGAGGGAATTTAAATTCCCCTTTTGGATATTGAAACAAGATCTTCGTATCCGGATCTTTCGTTTGGGACATTTTTGCCACCGTTTGATTGTATGCTTCGATTTCTTCCTTCTTTGTCTTGGGAAGTTTAGAAAAGTCCATCTTCTTTAAAGTCTCTTTATCGATCGGTTCATCTATTATTATTTCTTCAATCTCAATAATTTCCTCTGCTTGGAACCACTTTTTCATTTTATTTAGCCACTTCAAACCTATCACTCTTTCTACTATCTGTAATTATGTAACTAATTCTACCAGTATTTTTTGAAATATCGAGAGAAATTAAGGTTAATAGGGATATATATGTAGTTTTTTGCAAATTTCCGCAGGAATCATCCCAATTTCACATAACTCTTAACCTATTTAAACCCCTTTTCATATGAGTTTAAACACGTTCTAATTATATAGTCTACTATTTAATTAAAACACCTCTGTTAAACAGAGTTTACAATGAGATTAAGTTTTAATACAAAATATTATATTCCCTAGGGTATAACAAAATAAGCCCCTGCCGAGTTTGGAAATCCATCCAAAGAGACAGGAGCCCTATCATTATTCATCCATCCGCTTACTTATTGTTCACGCTTTTTATTTTTACCCATAATGAAGACCGGCTCTAGCTCATCTTCCTCATAAAGGAAAGATAACGCCGTAATCGGTACGTGGCCACTGGCGAAAAAGCTCATCGCCATTTGTGCGAGTACATCATAGCCAGTATCATTTTGCACATCGGCAATGATGATGACATCTTGATGAGGAATGGCCACTGCCATGGTCCCCGATATCTTTTCCTTCATTTCACGAAGCCATGATTCATTAAGAATCCGGCTCGCATCATAGCCATCATTTGTATTCAAGAAATAAAAGGTGTTCCCCGCTACGATATCCGACTTCAATTTAGTCGAGAGGGAGCGGACGTTGAAACGGGCAATCTCCCGGATCCTATCTCCCTGCCAGTCTTCGCGCTTGAGCATTTTCTCATCGATCAAACGGTAGGTCTTGCCCAAATCCAACGCATAAAAGACACGTGTTTCCGCCGTATGGTCGTCGAACAAAAAGGGATTGCCCTCTTCTGCCTCCATTGGAAAAGAAGTCGATCGGATTACAGGAAAAATGAATTTCTCCTTGCCCTCCATGCTATGTTCTTCCCCCATTACATTCAGTGCCTCATCTACGTAATAGATGACTTCATCAATGGCTTTTTCTTGGATATTTTCGTAATTTGCAAGCACCGGCGGAAGTTCAACCGTGATGCCTTTACCGGTCTTTATATTTTCAATCCGTAACGTGTCCTTCTTGCTATCGAATTTGAACGTACGATTTTCATCCGCTAAGCGTTCTTTTAATATGTTCTTCAGCTTTATGCTATCCATTTTCATGGCTGACCCTCCTATCCATTGAAAAATCCCCTAAAGAAGGGGACCTTACATTATAATGATGAAATGAATTCTTCAATCTGTTCTTGTGTTTTACGGTCCCTGCTCACATATCTGCCTAGCTCTTTACCGTTATCATATCCGATGAAGCTAGGAATTCCAAAAACATCATTAGCAGCGCAAACATCGATGAATTTATCGCGATCTACATGAATGAACGTGAATTCAGGGAACTTCGCTTCTATTTCCGGTAGGATTGGTTCAATCACTCGGCAATCGCCACACCATGTTGCCGAGAAAAGGAAAATATGTTTTCCTTCATTTTTTAATGCATCGTATTGTTCAACAGTTTGTAAGTTTTCCATCTTATTATTCCTCCAGCTCTTATGAAATCCATCTAGTTATTTTATAATTCCATCATACCAGACTCCGCTTCAATCAACCATCAATACGGATTGTAATAGAGAGCACAAAAGGTCCGGTATGGGTACGCCGGACCTTCTTTCACCTCTGTGGAACGGAAGAAACGATTTCCATCATTTTCTCCGCCTCATCCTTTAAATCCTCTTTCCCCGTCTTGGTTGTGAGCTTGACCCCGCCGCTTCCTACGGAAAGCTCATATTTCTCTTCCGATAATTCCATGATGGAAATAAAACCGAACTTATCATCATTCTGAAAGGATTCCAGTGTCAAATAATGAGTTTTCTGCTCCTTTGCCGTCAAAAATAATTGCGAGCTTTCGCTGTTTTCATTTGGATTGACAAATAATATATAAGCCTGTTGACCACTTTTCAGGATCAAGTTATTCTCATGTTCCTCTTCTATCTTGAAATTTTTAGGCAGATACACCTTTATAAGCCCCACTTTTGTATTCGGTTGCGGCGCTTCATCCCGAAAAGCGGAAACCGTTGCTGTCACGGCCTTATCCACCTGCCTTTCAATGCCTGAACAACCGACTGCCAGGATGCTCATCAAAAAGACGATCAGAATTTTTTTTTGGGGTGGGACCTTCAAGACTTCCCCCTCCTTTTCAACAATCTACCGTTACCCTCTTGTCTTTACTTATATCCTAATTTATGAAATCCATCCATTTTCTTAAAACATGATACAATGTAAGCAAATTAGATAATAAGGAGGATCATCATGAAAGTAACGGTTTACCTGGCTGGAGAAATCCATTCAAATTGGAGAAGTGAATTAAAAGAGAAGGCGGCCGCTTTAAAGCTTCCTTTAGAATTTGTCGGCCCAATGGAAAATCATGAACGCTCCGATAATATCGGGGAAGATATTATCGGGAAACAGCCGACCCCCGTTTTAAAGGATATGGCAGCTTCTCAAATCAATAATTTGCGTACAGGTCTTTTGATGAAGCAAGCTGACCTTGTCGTTGCCCTATTTGGAGAGAAATATAAGCAGTGGAATACTGCCATGGATGCAAGCACCGCGGTCTCACTTGGCAAACCACTTATCTTGATCCGCCCAGAATCCCATCACCACGCGCTAAAAGAATTATCTGAAAAAGCAAGCGTCACAGTCGAATCGGTGAACCAAGCCTTAAAAGTCCTTTCTTATATATTCGAAGATGGAAAATGAATGAAGTTAAAGGCACTCTTATGGAGTGCTTTTTACATGGATAAAAAAGCTTGTAGGACACAGTCTTTGCCTACAAGCCCATCCTTTATCTCTTAATAGGGATCCATATCTCGGAGTAATAATCTGTGGCTGAAGCATCATCTTCAACGTATACCTCCATTTCCGGTGTTCCTGCATGTTCATGTCCGCTTGCCGGAAACCATTCGGAAAAGATGTGTTTCCAAACCTTTTGCATCGCCTCGGGCATCGGTCCATTGACCTCGAACACAACCCACTTGGATGCAGGTATCGTCAAGCCAGAATAATCATTTGGGACGCTTCCGTCATACTCCGTGGCCACCCAATAATCGATTGAATTCCGCTCATCTTCAGGGGAATCGACACATATCCCTAGCAACCCTTTGATTCGGCCGTTATTCAATTTTCCTAACCGATTGCTGGTACCATCCGAGTTCACTTCGTCCCAAAGCTTCGGGATTCCTATCAGATTTTCTTCGTTCTCTAGTGAAAACTCCCGCTTGATACCGACCACTCGAAAAGAATCTCTTTCCACGATATTATACTTCATCGGTTCCGCCCCTTTTAGAAGCACCTGGATAACCAGGCGTTCATAGAATGTCAGCTTTCCCATATACTTTCGGGCTTCGCTAGGAGGTACTCCATGCTGCCGCCGAAAAGCTTTTGAAAAAGCCTCGGGAGTGTCATAGCCATATTTATAGGCTACATCAATGACCTTGCCATTGGTGCTTACAAGTTCCTGGGCAGCCAATGTCAATCTACGGCGCCTGATGTATTCTCCAACGGAAATGTCCGTCAAAATGGTGAACGTCCGCTGAAAATGAAAGGCTGATGCATTCGCCTGACTAGAAATGTTCTCGATGGTCAAGTCGTCGATTAAATGCTCCTCTATATAGTCAAGGGCCTTCTGAATGGATTCTACCCACCCCATATGGCTTTCCCCTCCCTTGTTTTCTATATTATCAGCACCGATATCCTAAATCCTGTCTGTTTCTGCTTTGTTCTGACAGTCTCTTTTATTGATGGTTTTTCTTATATTCATACTGCCCCGCAAGCATTTCCATGATATTTCCGAACATATCGGCACGGGTAATCCGTTCATTCGTAAATACCCCGATAGCCCCTTCTTTCTTGCGGATATTCGCTTTCTTGGTGAAATCGTCCATAATCGGACCGAGCTCTTCCCCGTTTTCCAAGCGATCCGCAATCATTCCGGGGAGGGGAATTCTCGCGCCTCCGGCAATGAAGATATCGCCATCCTTCGTGGCCATTGCCCCCCAGTTGCATACGAATAAGCCGCGTTCCATTTTAACCACGCCACCTTCGAGACCGATTCCGATATCGGCCCCCTTTTCAAGCAAGCAATTTCTGGCCCGGTTCACAGCCCCGTTCATGGTCTCTTCATCTGAAAATGGTTGTTCCGAAACCCCACTTTCCACCTGTAGCGAGATGACTTCTGCTTCTTTATAGATGTTAATCACGGCCTGCACTTTCGCCGGGTTTGTACTGCCTACTACAATTTTCATATGTATGCCCTTCCCTCTATGCAAAAAAAGCTGATGGAAGGGTGTCCCCTCCATTTCAGCTTTCATTATCATCCGTTATTCTTCAATGTCTCAAATGTCGTTTTATCGCAAGCGCGGACCAACTTCCCAATCAATTCACGGGCAGCCGCATAATCATCAATATGGATCATCGATGCATGGGTATGAATGTAACGGGAGCAAATCCCAATCACGCCGCTCGGAATCCCATCATTGGCAATGTGGACCTTTCCTGCATCCGTTCCGCCTTGAGAAACAAAATATTGATAAGGAATATCATTGGATTCGGCCGTATCGAGGATGAATTCCCTCATTCCGCGATGTGTGACCATCGTCCGGTCTAAAATACGCAATAATGCACCTTTACCCAGCTGTCCAAATTCACTTTTATTGCCGGACATATCATTTGCCGGGCTTGCATCCAAGGCGAAGAAGATATCCGGTTTGATCATATGTGCAGCCGTTTGGGCACCCCGTAATCCCACTTCTTCCTGAACCGTCGCACCCGAATATAAAATATTCTGTAATTTTTCATCCTTCAAATCCTTCAATAGTTCAATCGCAAGACCGCAACCATAGCGATTATCCCATGCTTTAGCAAGGATTTTCTTTTCGTTGGCCATCGGCGTGAAAGGGCAAATCGGAACAATCTGCTGACCAGGCTTAACCCCGATCCGCTTCACATCCTCCTGGTCATCCGCACCGATATCTATCAACATATTCTTGATATCCATAGGTTTCGAACGCTGCGATTCATCAAGCAAATGCGGAGGTATGGAACCAATGACCCCGATTACCGGCCCGTTGTCCGTGATAATTTCCACTCGTTGTGCCAAAAGAACCTGGCTCCACCAACCTCCAAGTGTTTGGAAGCGGATCATGCCATTTTCCGTAACAGAAGTGACCATGAAGCCCACTTCGTCCATATGTCCAGCCACCATTACAGTTGGGCCTTCTTCATTTCCTCTTTTTACGCCAAAGATACTTCCAAGGCGGTCCTGAACGATTTCATCTGAATATTTTTCAAGCTCACTTCTCATAAAATTACGCACGGCATGCTCATTTCCTGAAGCCCCTGGTAATTCCGTCAATGTTTTAAATAGTGTTAAAGTCTCTTGATCCATATCTCTACCCCTTAACTACTTTTATTTCCTATCTATTTTACCTAACTTAGACGATAGTTACCACCTAGCATGTTTTAATTTATCAGTAAATGGGTAAAATTTCAAATCGTTAGTCAAAGAAAGACTTCTTATGTATACTAGATAGAGTGAGTAATAAAAAGCAATGGAGGAGAAATTCATGAATTGGAAAACGTTTCTATTGGGGGCAGCAGCCGGCTTCGCTACAGGCTATGCTACAAAACAAATTTTGAATCAAACAAATACGCCTTCTCCTGACAAAGTATTGGCGCAGGTGAAGGAAACAGTCAGAAAAGATGGAAGTATATATGGATCTTGGATTTTAATGAAACCCGAAACCTATCAAAAAAATGATTTGGACTACCAAGTATATAAAGGCGGCATCACTAGAAATACCGATGGTAACCGCGAACAATTTGAATTCATTGCAGATGCTACTACCGGGACGATATTGGAATTGAATGCACAACATGATTGAACAAAAAAAGGAGGCGACCCAAATCGCCTCCTTTTTCTATGACTTACCGTTTCCGTTTCACTTCATCCTTTACCTCTTTACCCGTTTCATCCCACTTGATGGCACAATACTGGGCATCATGATAAAAGCTGTACCAGGCCCCGTTCTCCAGACCATATTTCATCCACTTTTCCTTTGCCGAGATCGAAGTCATTGGGTAGTCGTCATAAGCCAGTACCCACAGGACATTCGCATGGGCGTGCGTTGGCATGATATCGGCTAAATGGATCAGCTTGTCCTTACCGTCTTCAACCAGGATGATGGCATGTCCATCACTATGTCCGCCGGTATGAATCATTTTAATGCCTTCCGTGATTTCACGTTCTCCTTCAAAAGGACGGACAAGGTGGGCAATCGCCTCCCAGTTTTCCTTCCAGTATGTACTTTTTGAGCGGATATTGGGTTGCTGCATTTCATCCCATTCGATTTGGGTCGTGATGATTTCGGCACGTTCGAAAACCGGGACCAGTGAATCTCCTTCAGGCTTAGTCAACCCACAGGCATGGTCGAAATGTAGGTGGGTCATTAGAATGTAATCGATTTCATTTGGTTTGATCCCGAGCCGACCTAAATCCTCTATGAGCCCGGACTCATCCGTCACGCCAAAATTCCGTTTCTGTTTGTCGTTCAGCTTTCCATTCCCGATCCCGGAGTCTATCAACATATTTAATCCGTTCACTTGAACGAGTATCGGATCTGTCCGCAATTCAATCTGGTTATTTTCATTGACCGGATATTTCTTGGACCACAGTGGTTTCGGTACGACACCGAACATCGCTCCACCATCCAGGTGGGTCACGCCACCATTCAGCCATGTTAATTTGATTTCCCCTATTTGTAAAGTTTCCATTTTATCCCCTCCTCACCCTTCAGTTTAACATCTGCTCCCATTTATTGAAATTGATAACATGTAACTCTTTCCCAGAAAAAAACAAGACACCTAAAAGGTGCCCCTACTTTCCAGCCGGTATATAAAGATGTTGATAGTGATTCCGAAGTTTATGCTTTTGAATCTTACCGGTTGACGTCATCGGTAATTGATCGACCACGATGACTTCCTTAGGAACTTGGAAGGTTCCTAGATTCTCTTTACAATGTGTGATGATTTCTTCTTTCGTAATGGTAACGTTCGGTTTGGGAACGACGAATGCGGTCACAGCTTCTATCCACCTTTCATGCGGCAGACCGATAACCACAGCATTGAGCACCTTTTCGTGCAAGGCTAGAATCTGCTCTACCTGGATCGAAGCCACATTTTCGCCACCGGATTTAATGATATCTTTTTTCCTGTCGACAAAGACGAGCAATCCGTCTTCATCAAAATAGCCCAAGTCGCCAGTATGATGCCATCCGAACCGCTTGCTTTTTTCCGTCTCCTCCGGATTATTCAAATAGCCGATCATGACATTCGGACCCCTATGAACAATTTCTCCGATTTCTCCTTTTTCCAACGTCCGCCCTTCTTCGTCCATTATGGCGGTGTCATTGATGATTCCCGTCCCACCCCAGTAAGGGCCATGCTTCCTTAGTTGATCTTCCGGCTCGAACATGCAAGTTCCCGGGTACACTTCCGTTTGTCCAGAAGCCAGTGCGAATTCCGCCCCTATCTCCTTCATCCCTTTTTCAAGGGTGACCCGGTCCATGGGAGCCATCGCATATAAGCAGAAGCGTAAGGAGGTTAAATCATAATGTTTAAAATTCGGATGATAGAGAATCGCTTTATAGATCATGGGAAGACCGAACATCCAAGTTACCTTTTCCTTCTCTACCGTTCTCATGAAGGATTCCGGTTCAAATCCCGGCAAAATGACCAGCGTGGCACCTACATTGAAAAAGGAAACGGCCAAGGTATGCTGGGCACAATGGAAGAGAGGCATGATGACACTGGCTATATCGTCCCGCTTCATACTGGAACCAATAATATTGGACAAGCTGGCGATATAAATCGATAGATGGGAAATCATCACCCCTTTAGGCATGCCCGTCGTCCCGCTCGTGAACATAATTTGGGCCAAGTCCCGATCCTCAATATGGACCTCTGGTTCTTGCTTACTGGAGAGCCGATACGCTTCCTCCAGGCGTTCAACTGGAGAGACATTTTTCCCAATGATCAACAGTTCCGGACAAAGACTTTTCAATTCTTCCTTTTTTCCTTGTAGAAAAATTTCATCGACAATGACTAACTTCGAATCTACCTCTGAAAGAATATAACTCTTTTCATGAAAGGATACGCCTGGATTAAGCGGCACCCACACTAGACCCGCCTTAGCGATGCCGAAAAAGACGATAATGAATGAGACGGAATTCCCGCAGATTGTCGCGACCGCATCTCCCTTTTCCAGGCCGGAATCAAGCAAATAGTTGGCAAAGCGGTTCACCTCATCGTTCAGCTCCCGATAACTCCATTGTTTATCCCCTTCTATGACCGCCACCTTGTTTGGAAACCTTCCTGTTGTCCTGCGTAATATATCCCCAACAGCCAGCCGGTTCATCGCGGTAATCTCACTCATGCTTTTCCCTCCTTAGTTTTAAAGTGATACAGACGAGACATTCTACTTCTGCCTCGTCTGTATAGGGTTAGCTCAACATCGTACCATGCTTCTTATTTGGAAGCGGGAACTCTTTATTCTCGAACACCTCATAACGGGAAATGAGTTCTTTTCGCAAGTCCCCCGGGATAATCAAGTCATCGACAAGCATGTCGCCTGCTAGTTTATAAATATCATAGCTTTCACGATATTGATCACGCAGTGCCTTGACAAATTCAGCCTTTTGCTTTGGATCAGGAATTTGACTCAACTGATTATAATAAACGGCGTTAATGGCTGCTTCAGGTCCCATGATTGCTACCTCAGCCGAAGGAAGCGCAATGGTCGTATCCGGTTCGTATGCAGGACCTGCCATTGCATAAATCCCCGCCCCATAGGCTTTACGTACGATTACGCACAGCTTTGGAACATTGGCCACGGATGTGGCGTATATGAAATTCCTCCCTTTTCGTAAAATGCCCTGTTCCTCGACCTGTGTACCGACCATGAAACCAGGAGTATCACACAAGTAAAGCAAGGGAATCCCATAGGCATCGCAGAGCCACACGAAGTTTGCCCCTTTATCGGAGGAATCAGGAAAGATGGCGCCTCCTTTGACCGTCGGTTGATTGGCAATGATGCCGACAACGCGTCCATCGATTCGTGCAAAACCTGTTACAAGCTCTTTCGCATAACTTTTTTTCACTTCAAGGAAGCTCTCACCATCAACAATGCTCTCGATTAGTTCGTGGACATCATAGGGCTGGTTCGGCTCTTTCGGAATGATATTATCAATATTCAGTGGATCACGAGTCGGCGGGACGGGAGGTGCACTAGGTGGCTTGCCTTCGAAACTATCCGGGAGGTAGCTTAATAGTTTTTTGACGACTTCGGCAGCCTCTTCTTCCGTTTGGACAACAAAATCGACGCTTCCACTTTTTTCTGCATGCATTTTTGCCCCGCCTAGTTGTTCGATGTCGACTTTTTGACCTGTCGCCATCTGTACCATCCGTGGTGAAGCAATCGCCATGCCGGCTTTTCCTTCAAGCATGACGACGAAATCACAGAAGACCGGCATATATGCTGTACCAGCGAAGCAAGGCCCATACATCACTCCAATTTGCGGAATCCTTCCTGACATGATGCTGTGATTATAGAAAATCTTCCCGCCTGAATATTTATCGGAATGATAGCCACCGCCTTCATCAATCCGGCCTCCTGAGGAATCGATCATATAGACGATCGGGCGTTTACTTTTGATGGCGGCCTCTTGCATACGCAGGATTTTTTCCCCATGATAGCGGCCAATAGAACCCGCTTTGACGGTATAGTCACTTGCTGTGAAATATACGAGTCTATCATTGATTTTACCGGCTCCCGTGACGACTCCATCAGCTGGCAGGTCCTTTTTCGTCGCGTTGGCAAATGTCCCCGTTTCATACGTGGGTTCTCCGTTGTCAAAATATAACTTCAAGCGGTCACGGACGAACATTTTCCCAAGCGTCTTGATTTTCTCATGATTCTTCGGGGATCCCCCTTTATGAATTCGCTCGAGCTCACTCGTAATCTTCTGCAATCTTTCTGAATTCTCACTGCCCTTTTCAATAACCTTTTGATCTTGATCCATCTCGGTCCTCACCCTTTTCAATAGATTTATCGTTCTGACTAAACTAATTTCCCTCTATTTTATTTATGGATAAACACCGGCTGTTTTTTCTCGATAAAGGCCTGTACACCTGTCTTAACATCTTCTGTCTGGAACACTTCGCCAAAGTATTTTGCCTCAATCAGCAAACCTTCTTCCAACGTCGTTTTCATTCCTTCATCGATCGTTTTCTTGATTCTTGAAACCGCTTGGAAGGAATAGCCCGCTATTTCCTCAGCTAACTCTATCGCCGCTGCCAGGCCTTTTCCGGTCGGGACCACTTTATTCACCAATCCGATTCGTTCTGCTTCCTCCGCCGTAACGGCTCTTCCCGTTAAAATTAGCTCTTTTGCCCTTCCTTCTCCGATCAGCCTTGGTAGACGCTGTGTCCCGCCAGCCCCCGGAAATAGACCCAACTTCACTTCAGGGAGACCAATTATGGAATGTTCTTCTGCAATTCGGATATCACAGCAGAGGGCCAACTCGCATCCCCCTCCTAGGGCCAATCCATCAATGGCCGCTATGACCGGTTTTGCAATGTTATCGATTTTATTAAATGGCTCTTGCATATCACGGGCACGGGCTTCATTGAATGCCACACCCTGGCCGACCAATTTAGGGAATTCCTTTATGTTCCCTCCGGCAACAAAGGCCTTGTCTCCTTTGCCTGACAATACAATGGCCCGAACTTCGTCATCTTCAGCTAAACGATCGAATACCTGGTTTAAGCCAATGACAACATTTTCGCCAATCACATTGACCGGCGGGTTATCAATATAAACTACCGCTATGCCCCTGTCTTTTTCATATGAAACGATCTCTTTCATCACGATAGAACCTCCTGTTTCTTCGCCATCAGGATTTTCATCGTCGAAACGCCCACCACATCTCCATTTTGTTTTTTCACCTTTTGTTTCGCCGTAATGACGCCCATTCCATCGTCCCGATCTTTTAATTCCAAAATGGAAATCTCTACAGAGATCGTGTCCCCGATAAAGGTCGGATTCGTAAAACGTAATTTATCGATCCCGTAAAAGGCGACGACCCTTCCAGGTTCGAATGCAGAAAGGCCAGATGCAATCGAGCATACCAGCATCCCATGGGCAATTCTCTGTCCAAATGGCGAATACTTTTCGGCATACTCCTTATCTGTGTGAAGCGAGTAAAAATCCCCGCTTAACCCGGCAAAATTTACGATATCCGTTTCTGTGATTGTACGGCCTTTCGAAGTCCAGACCTCTCCGACTTCATACTCATCAAAATATTTATTAAACATCCTTACACCCTCTTTTCCGTTTCGTATGGTTTAGATAGAGCACGTTTCAATACTTTCCCTGTCGCATTTCTCGGCAGTTCATCCAATAGCTCTATTTCCTTTGGCATCTTGAATCGTGCTAATCTGCCATCACAATACTCTCGGATATCGTCTAACTTAATTGTCTGACGTGGGCTGTTTAAGACGATATAGGCCTTGATCACTTCGCCCCATTTTTCATTAGGGATGCCAATGACGGCAACTTCCTTCACATTTGGCATCCTGACAAGCACTTGTTCAACTTCGATCGGATAAATGTTTTCCCCGCCGCTAATTATCATGTCTTTTTTCCGATCGACAATATAGATGTAGCCTTCATCATCGATTTTTGCGAGGTCGCCAGTATAAAACCAGCCGGATCGAAGTGCTTCCTTGGTTGCTTCCGGTTTATTCCAATAACCGACCGTTACGTTTGGACCCTTGATGGCTAGTTCACCCACTTGGCCAATAGGCACTTCCCTGTCTGTCGGATCAACAATCTTGACACCGACATGGATGGGTGGTTTTCCGACCGACCCGATTTTACGTATCGTATCTTCCTCTTTCAATATACTGACGATAGGCGCCGTCTCGGTCATCCCGAACCCTTCCATGAATGGAATGCCTTTACCCTTGAAATATTCGATGACCGGAAGTGGGCATGGCGCCCCTCCAGAACATGCCAAACGGAGAGAGCTTAAATCATAATCCTCGATTCTTGAATCATGCATGACCAACTGCCACATCGATGGGACCATGAACACGGTCGAAACCTTCTCCTTTTCAATCCATTCTAGCGTCGATTGAGGGGTGAACAAGTCAAGCAGCACGACAGTACCGCCCAAATACATCATTTGTGTTGTGGAAATTCCGAGCCCACCAATATGGAACAACGGGGCAACCGTCAATGTAATGTCCTCGGCTGTCACCGGCAAGAGGTAAAGCCCATTCATGATGTTCGCTAGTGTATTGCCATGTGTCAAAATCGCTCCTTTGGGCTTGCCTGTCGTTCCGGATGTATACATAAGCATCAAGTAATCATCCGCATTCAGCTCAAAACCAGTCTCCGAGGATGGATACTCACCAATCAATTTTTCATAGGGAGAGGATTCACGATCACCTCCTGGATTCACTTCAATGAATTGGAGGTGTGTTTCGTTCTTTTCCTTTAGCTCTTCTATGATGAACTGGAGACGCACATCGTAAATGAAGACTGAACTGCTCGAATCCTTAACGATATAATCTACTTCCGGTGCACTGAGGCGGATATTGATTGGTACGAATATCGCTCCGATTTTTGCACAGGCGAAAAGTGTTTCCAAAAATTCATTTGTGTTTAACAGCAGGACATTGACCCTGTCGCCTTTCCTCACACCCTGATCCAAAAGGGCATGTGACAAACGGTTGACCCGATTGTTCAACTGCATATAGGTCAATCGCAGGTTTCCATAAACGATTGCTGTTTTATTCGGTATATTTTCACTATGATGGGTTAACCAATAACCTACATTAGCACTCATATCCAGCCACCTCACTTTTAAAAATACCAAGGGCATATTAATAGAGACTTGTGTTAAAACCCATCTGTAATTTTCAAGCGTTTCGATAAAATCTCGCGCATGATTTGTGTTGTCCCCCCACCAATTGGCTGAAGCCGGGCATCCCGCCAGTACCTCTGTATCGGGTATTCCATCATATATCCGTTTCCACCGTGAATTTGAAGGGCCTCATCACAGACCCGATTCACCATTTCAGCAGCATACGCCTTCGCCATCGTAGCTTCGGTCGTTACGTTGACCCCCTTGCCGTACTGTTCAACGGCCCGGTACGTAATGTTCTTTGCCTTTTCAATATCGACAGCCATATCGACGAGCTTATGGCGCAGTACTTGAAACTGCAGGATTGAATCTCCGAATTGCTTGCGATCCCTTGCATATTGAACCGTTTCTTCCAACACCTTCTCCGCAAGCGCCACGCTCGTGAACGCCATCGTCAACCGCTCCCACTGGAAATTGACCATGATTTTCTTAAACCCTTCATTTTCCTCACCAATCATGTTTTCGACCGGTATTTTCATATTTTCAAAATACAGCTCACCCGTATCGGAACTGCGCCAGCCTAGTTTATCGAGCTTCTTGCCAACGGAAAAACCTTCCCAGGCCGTCTCGACAATGAATAAAGACAGACTCATATGTGGCAGGCTGTCAGCCGTTTTCGCAGCGACAATGATGAAATCCGCATTCACTCCATTTGTGATGAAGGTTTTGGATCCATTCAAGATGTAATGGTCCCCTTCTCTCACAGCTTTAGTGGCAATGGATGATACATCACTTCCCGCACTGGGCTCCGTAATGCCGAGTGCGGCAATCTTCTCTCCCTTGATTGCCGGGACCAAATATTTTTCTTTTTGTTCATGGGACCCAAAACGCCATATCGGTGTAGTCGCAATCCCGATATGCGCACCAATGGCCGCACCGGTCCCTCCCGCACCACATTTAGAAAGTTCCTCCAAAAACACCATCTCTGTCACTAAATCCAAACCGAGTCCACCATATTCTTCAGGATATTTAATCCCTAAAAACCCGAGTTCAGCCATTCGTTCAAATAAGACGCGAGGCGTTTCCCCTGCTTCTTCATATTGTTCAACGTAAGGGGTGACCTCCTTTTCAATGAACTTGCGTACCGATTTCCGAAAGATTTTATGCTCTTCTGTAAAAATCCAATGGCTCATCGTCTGACCACCTCCTTGTATTCTTCCAAGCCCATTGTTTTTGCGATGATTTCTTTCATGATTTCATCGGTTCCGCCGCCAATCCTATATAATCTGGTGTCTCTCCAGATCCGTTGAATGGGATATTCCATCATATAGCCATTGCCCCCAAAAATCTGAAGGGCACGATCGGCGACCCAATGAGCCATTTTCGCCGCTGCCAATTTAGCCATGGAGATTTCCTTTGCCGGAATCTCGCCACGACCGAAGCGGTATGCCGTTGCATAGGTCATCTCCTTCACGACCTCAATCTCCGTCTTCATTTCTGTCAATAAATGGCTGATCACTTGGAAATTGGCGATTTCCTGATAAAATTGCTTTCTTGTTCTTGCATAATCACGTGCCAGCTCATATGCATAATCGGCCATCCCTACTGATCCCGCAGCTCCAATCAGCCGTTCGCCCTGTAGTTCCCACATAATCTGCATGAAACCTTTCCCCTCGACGCCCAGAAGGTTCGTATATGGTACACGTACGTCTTCAAATACAAGCTCTGCTGTATCCGAAGAACGCATCCCGAGTTTATCCAGCTTCTTTGCTACGGTTACACCGGGAAGGTCCAAATCCACTAGAATCATCGAAATCCCTTTATGTCCAGGTGCATCTGACGTCCTTACGACAAGCGTGATGAAATCAGCGCGCGTACCATTCGTAATGAAGGTTTTTGCACCGTTGATGATCCATGTGTCCCCATCACGGCGCGCCCGCGTTTCAATCGAGGCGACATCCGAACCATGATTTGGCTCGGAAATCCCGATAGCCGCAATTTTTTCACCTCGGATGGCGGGTTTTAAATAGGTTTCCTTCTGTTCATCGGTGCCGAATTCCAATATCGGCGGTGTCGCCATATCAGTTTGGACCGCAATCGCCATCGGAAAGCCACCCACGCCGCTGCGGGCCATTTCTTCGGCAAAAACCACGCCAGCAAAGTAATCCCAACCTTGACCACCGACCTCTTCCGGATAACGAAGACCGAGGTACCCTAAATCCCCCATTCTTTTAAATAGGTCACGAGGAAAAATTCCGTCCTTTTCCCACTCTGCTACGTATGGTGTAATTTCTTTTTCAACAAACTTTCGAACCGTCTTCCTTAGTTCGTGATGTTCGTCAGTAAAATATGGTTCATAGCTCATTTCTTCACACCCCAACCTTTAATAGTTTGCTAGCCAATTCTTCCGGGACTTCAATCGGGAAACGCAAGATATTGGAACCGAAACATTTCCCCAAGTTGTCGATTCTAAGCGATGACGATCCGCCGCCGCCCAATGCTTCATGGCAAACGAAATTCAAGGCGGAGATATTTGGCATCTCATAACGGATGACTTCCCCTTTCACAAGCTCTGTAAAGAACTCCTTCACCGCCTGGGACGTCATTTGTACTTTAAGATACGGATACAGTTCCTCACTATTGGCAAAGACACCGATATTGACTGTATTGCCTTTATCTCCTGAGCGGGCATGTGCGATGAGATTAAGAGTCACTTTTGGCATACGCTTCAACCTCCTTGATCGATACCGAAATATTTGCTTCCACCCATTCCCGATCAATCAGCGTCGACCACATGCCAAGCAACTGTCTGGTTGGGATATTGCCTACTGCCGACAATGTCGGCGGACCATTCAAGGCAAGCGGGGGAATCAACCTGCGGAAACCGTCTGCCACCCGTTTATCCTGGGCTTTGACAACAATCCGCACATACAATTCATTAATATCCTCCTGCGGTAACTTAGCAAGTGGGCCATGAAGCGAATTGTAACCGACGAAATCAGTGCGAATTTCGTCGAAAGGAAGTCCCCTCTGCTCTAGCTGGTTACGGATGATTCGGTCTGCACTTTTCGCTTTTTCGAATGCATCGGGCCACGAATAGCCAATGAGTGCCTGACCCATGTAACCGTTTTCAAATCCCATTACAGCTTTTAACGTTTTCGGGCTTTCCTTCCCCTTCACTCCCTTCACCTTCACTTCATCCTTGCCGACCTGTTCTAGCGTAACGCCTGTGATATCCACCACGACGTCTGGCGTGATATAAGCGGATGGATCGTGGATTTCATACAGCATTTGCTCTTTGACCGTATCCACGGAAACGAGACCACCGCTATCCTTTGGCTTGGTGACGATGAATTCACCGTTTTCATACATCTCGGCTATCGGGTAACCGATATTTTCAAAGTTTTCGATGTCCTGCCACCTGCCACTAAAATTACCGCCAGTCGATTGTGCTGAACACTCTAACAAATGACCCATGAAAATGCCGCTTGCAAGCCTGTTCCAATCATCCTTTTCCCAACCGAATTCATAAATCAAAGGGGCGAGGAACTGCGCGGTATCCGTTGACCTTCCGGAAATGACCACATCCGCCCCTTGCCTTAAGGCCTCCACAAGTGGCTGTGAGCCGATATATGCATTCGCAAACAGTAATTTTTGCTGAACTTCTTTCGTGAATGGCCGGCCTGTTTCCAAATCCTCCAAGTCCATTCCAAGCTCAATTAGTTCATCGATATGTGGCAAAATATTATCACCCGTAATGACTGCGACCTTTAAATCGTTCAGGCCAAGCTCCCTAGCGATACTCAGCACTTCTTCTTGTGCACCGATCGGATTAATACCACCCGCATTCGTCAAGATCTTGATCCCTTTCTCCTTTGCAAGAGGCAACAGCATATTCATAGCGATGCCAATATCTTTCGTATAGCCCGTGTCTTCCCGCTTTTGTTTATCCTTTGCCAAAATGGCCATCGTCAGTTCAGCTAAACAATCAAATGATAGGTAATCTATATCCCCATATTGAACATTCATGAGCGCCCCATTAAACGTATCTCCGTAAAAGCCTTGTGCCGCTCCGACTCGAACCGATTTCATTTTAGCTCCACCCCTTTCAACCTTCATTCGATAATAGCCACAACATCATGTTCCTGGATGAAATCCCCTTCTTGAACGGAAATGGTCTTTACGGTTCCCCCCGTTTCCGCAGTGATCGGGATTTCCATTTTCATGGATTCCAAAATGACGATCGTTTCACCCGCTTCCACCTGTTTCCCTGACTCACTTGTGATTTTCCAAACAGACCCACTCATCGGCGCCGTTACTTTCATCTTCATCCATCTCCTTTTCGTTTTATCTTCCTGTCCAAACCGGTGACCGTTTTTCTATAAAGGCCATGGCTCCTTCTTTCAAATCCTCACTCTGAAAAGACACGATCCGCATCATCGACAATAAATCCATTGATTTTGGCAAATCCACCTGTTCCGTCAAATAGAAGGCCTCCAGACTAAGCCGTACGGCAAGCGGACTATAGGATGCCACCTGTTTTGCCAGCTTCCACGCCTCTTCCTCCAATTGATCATGCGGGACGACTTTGTGGACCAGCTGTAAATCCTTTGCCTCCAATGCCGTATAGGTATTTGCCGTAAGCATCATTTCAAGCAGCTTACGATCGCCAACGGCGCGCCTTACAAGCGGCATGATCACAAAGGGAACAATGCCCAGCTTCAGTTCGGTCAATCCGATTTTCGCTTTATCAGAGGCTACTGCGAGATGGCTCATCGCAACCAACCCGGCTCCCCCTCCAAGGGCCGCTCCATTCACTGCGGCGATAATGGGCGTTTTGACGGTGGAACCTAGTTTAAAGAGCCCTGTACTTTCAATTCCCTCTTCATATAGTTGGGGTGCAGACTTAGTCAAATTCCCCTGAAATCCTCTAATATCCGCTCCAGCTGAAAAAGCTTTACCGGTACCCGTCAATAAAATGGAACGGATATCCTCTTTGTCATCCGCAAAGCGAATGGCCTGGACCAGTTCCTTACACATTTCCATCGACAAGGGATTTCTCATTTCCGGCATGTTTAAACGGATTAACGCTACCTGCTCGGTTTCTTCATAGGTTATCGTCTGATAATTGCTCAATAATTTTCACCTCACCATTTTGATACTTAGTATTAATGCAAGCCTCATGCCAACTTTACGTTTTTTTCTTTTTTAAAATGGAACTTTTGACTGAATCTGCTTACACCACCATTTTTTTATCAATGGGGCAAACCTCCTCCTCCGGATTACTCGTCATGAATGTCGTTCCTTCAGTGAACATTTGTGTTTTTTTCAAACCATCTGTCTTTAAAAGTGGACATTTAATTACATTGTATTTATTGGAATATTTTGTATAATCATAGGTATGAGGAACTTTTAAAAGGAAGAGGGATGTTATGCAGGTCACCAATATCATGACCCACCACTTCATAAGATTGACTCCCGAGACCACCATCCAGAAAGTTTTGGAACTATTTCTAGAACAACGGCAAGATATTGCGTGCGTGTTCAAGGATGGGGAATTCACCGGAATCGTAACCAGGAATTCGATAACACGCTTAATCTTGCAGCGTGCCCAATTAGAGGATTCAATTGAGCGGGCAATCATCAATCCCATTGTCAGCTTCCTGGAAGATGATAGCGTTTTCAAAGCGAAGGAAGTGCTGTTGCATTCAAATATTGCCCATTCCGTCATCATGAATAGCAAGAAAGAGGTTACTGGCATCTTATCCAGGGCCAGTATCGTCACGGGCCTGATTACCGAGTCGGAGCACCTTGCCAAACGGCTCAGGGTATTAATGAATCATTTAAGTTCGGGTGTCATTTCGGTTAATATGGACGAAAGAATCGACTCATTAAATGAAGCTGCCCAAAACCTCCTAGGAAACCAAAAGAATGATCAGATTCTCGATAAGCCTATTTCTTCTGTCATACCTTCCATATTGCCCACTGTTAAGGAAGCCTTAAAAACCGGAACCGCCTTTGAGACGATGAAAATCGATATCAATCATACGACTCTCATGTATTCTGTTTTGCCACTTAAGGAATGGAATCAAATTATTGGCGCCATGATTGTACTAGAGGATGTGACCAAATATGAAAAGATTGCCAGTGAATTGGAGTCCACGAAGAAAATCGAGCAAACTCTCGACAATGCATTGGAACTTGCCTATGATGCTGTCCTGCTCACAGATTCTGCAGGAATGATTACTAAAGCGAATCAAGGATTTTTGAATATGATCGAGGTGGACTCATTGGCTGAAGTGATTGGCCAACCATTGAGAAAAGTTGCCCCGGAAATTTTCAGGTCCATGGCAAGCCTGGGTGAGGAAACACAAGGAATGTATGTAAATGTTAAGAGGAATAAAGCGATATTGACAAAGAAAACAATGAAGAAAGAAGGGCGCAGCATCGGGACCATCATTAAAATCATCTATAAACAACTTGATGCGTGGAAGGAATTATTCGCGCATATGGACAAGCTAGAACATGAACTCAACCATTACCGCCAGGAGTTGAGCAGAGTATCCCAACTTAACATGACATTTTCCCAACTAGTAACCATCAGTCCCCTCCTCCAGCGCTTGAAGCAGGAGGCTTTTACTGCGGCCCAGGGATTTTCCAGCATCCTGATAGTCGGTGAAAGCGGGACTGGAAAGGAATTGCTCGCCAATGGCATCAATCTCGCATCAGGACGGAAAGGAAGTTTCATTAAAATTAATTGTGCGGCGATCCCGGAAGCCCTGCTTGAGTCTGAGTTTTTCGGATATGATGAAGGAGCTTTTTCAGGAGCGTTAAAAGGCGGGAAACCCGGGAAATTCGAGCTTGCGGAAGGTGGCACTCTCTTGCTTGACGAGATTGGTGAAATGCCGCTATCCCTTCAGGTAAAGCTTCTACGCGTATTACAGGAAAAAGAGTATGAGCGCGTCGGCGGCACTAAAACACGCAAATCCGATGTTCGGATTCTCGCATCGACCAACCGGAACCTCCTCCAGCTCATTAAAGAAGGGAAATTTCGGGAAGATCTCTATTACCGGCTCAATGTCATCCAACTTGAAATCCCTCCACTCCGAAAAAGACTGGAAGACATACCGATTTTATGTGAGCATTTCATGCAAAAATTTCAGCGCTATAATCCTAAAGGCGTCATCGGTGTAACGACGGATGCCATTCAGAAGCTACAAAAATATAATTGGCCAGGCAATGTGCGCCAGCTTGAAAATGTGTTAGAACGTGCCTATCACTTTTGTTCAGAAAACTGGATAACCGACTACCATATCCAATTAGAAACCACTACCCCGCAGCCAAACCAAAACACACTAAACCCATCTTATCCAACCAAGACCCTTTTCCCAAAGAAACAAATTGAAGATACCGAAAAAGAAATTTTACTTGAAGCTCTCGCACAAACAAAAGGAAATAAGACAGAAGCTGCACAATTACTTGGCATCAGCCGATCGAACATCTATCAAAAGTTGAAAAGATACGGAGTGATCACTACTTTCCAATAAAGGCTACTCCAAACAAAAAAACCAGACGCCCATCGCCTGGTTTTTTTGCACGTTACCGGTATTTTGCTTCTAAACGGTAGATCACATTGCCTTTACTTGAGAACTTCTCTTCGTATTCCGTCATGATATTGCCTTCGAAATCACTGTTATGCAAATCAAGACTCACATATTTCAACAGCATGCCATACTCGGAAATGCTCTTCAAGGATGACTCGAACAGACCTTGGTTATCCGTTTTAAAGTGGATTTCCCCTTGATCCGGAAGAATGCTTTCATACGTTTCAAGGAAGGTCTTATACGTTAACCGGCGCTTCGCGTGACGCGATTTCGGCCATGGATCGGAAAAATTCAAATAAACGCGGTCCACGTCACCTTTTGCAAAGTAATCTGCTAAATTGGCTGCATCCACGTTCAACAGCTTTAAGTTTGGCACATCCGCTTCAATAAGCAAATCGAGTGCCGCAACGATTACACTTCTATATACTTCAATTCCAATGAAATTCACATCAGGATGGGCTTTTGCCATTTCTGTAATAAAACGGCCTTTTCCCGTACCTACTTCAATATATAACGGATTATCGTTACCGAATACTTCATGCCATTTACCTTTATGGCTCACTGGCTGCTGAATCACATATTGCGGATATTCATTCAAACGGTCTTCAGCCCAAGGTTTATTTCTTAAACGCATGATGACACCCCTATTTATAATATAATCGTTCAAACCATAACACGAGATTATGGATTCCTGCAAGTTCATTTTCTCGTAATCGGACTGCTCCATTCCCTCATTAAACAAAAAAACTGCCGGCCATCCAGGCGGCAGTCTCTGCGATTATCATGTATAAAACTTTTTGCAACACACACCATAATCAAGAGAACAGCAAAAAAATCTTTAGGGATCCAGTTGATTTCATAATTAGAAAGGAGCGATAATATGCCGCTTTCCCATGAAAACCAATTACATCTGTTAAAAGACATTTTATACAACCAAAACACGGACTGTTGCGGTTCCGTCGCCGAATATGAACAAGTTGAAAGGCTTGTCAAATCATTGATGGTCAATGCCGATATCGATCAAAATGTAAAAACGATACTAAAAGAAATTTACGAATATAGCCAGACAGGCATCGGAGCCTCGGATTTAGAGGCACATATCAATTCCCATCAGGACGATTTGTCCCAATGGATTGATGACATCGATCAATTTAATTAACCGTCCATTAATAGTGATTCAAGTTTCATCAGTAAATCATTTCTTTCCTCGTACCGCTCTCTACTATGATGCCACTGGATGGAAAGCACGAGTTGGGAAACTGTGTGCCATTTCATCCTCATTTCCAATCCCGCATCCAGCTTTTTACCGTAACGGGCTAACCATTGTTCCCATTCGCCGCGTGGCACATAAGAATACAATAGCATGCCAAGATCGATGGCTGGATCACCAATGACCGGAGCATCCCAATCAATTAAAAACAATCCGTCGGTTTCGGTCATAAGCCAATTATTATGGTTCACGTCGCAATGGCACACGACATTCTCATCGCATTCAATCAACAGTAGGTTATTCTCTAGAAATTGAATGGCCTGCTTGATGATCATTAGGTTATTTACCTCTAAAGATAAACCGTTTTCTATGTCTGTAAGTATACTTTCAGGCCGTAAAGGACTTTTACCAAGCCTTTTAAGCATGCTTAATAAAGGGTCGGATTGATGTATTTTCTGAAGCAGTTTGGCAACCCTCTCTTTGGCCATTTCTGCTTGAGTTAGCTCCCTACCTTCCATCCAATGCTGGGCCGTAATCACATCCCCATTTGCGAGGCGTTTTGTCCACACTAACTTTGGAACAATGCCCTCGGCCGAAAGAACAGCTAAAAATGGCGATGAATTTCGTTTCAGGAACAGCTTTTGCCCATCTTTCTCGGCAATGAACGCTTCTCCCGTAGCTCCTCCAGCAGGGGATATATCCCACTCCTGACCTATTAAATGTTCCAACTGGCTCACCTTCGATTTCCTCGCTTAATCATACAAATGTAAGTACGTTCACCTAGTGTATGTAATACCACTACCTAATGTTTATTAAAGAACCCGCCTGTTGGCGTAGCTGCATGTATACGTGCATCGGAACTAATCCCGCAATAAAACATCATTATGATAAGAAAATAAAAAATAGCTATTGAGCAATCTAACAATAGCCATAAATTAAATTTTAGTTGAAATATGGTTTCTTCGTCAAGTACTATAAAACGATTATACCCATAAAACAAGTACAAAGGAATCATTTCGAAAAGGATAAGCATTGACTACCCTTGAACATGACCCGAAATTTCTCCTTCAGGACCCCTACTTCTACCTCATTCATCCCGATATTTTCTCCATCTGCCTGACCTTCGGCGGATCGAAAATTCTAAACGGCTCTCACTTTACCGGAAATAGAGTCCATGTTCTTCATTTACACCTTTCCATCATGCGTTCAGGAAGCACAATCCATGCTTTATAAAGATGGAGATATCATCGACTGTACGTAGCTCGTAGCTCAAGGGAGCTCTTTCCCCATCAGTCCTTAGGCCCTTGAAGGTATGTAAAAATAATTTTTCGATAAAATGAATAGATAAATTAATTTACCCGTTTTTATAAAATTCAACCATTTATTTAAGGGGGGAACGGTTCACTCCATAGGTGATTGCAGACATCATACAAAAAAATAAGAAAGCGATTCATTCGATTAGCCGTTTCTGAACACCTCTTACATAGTCCTTTCCGAACCACCTGGAATGGGGGGCCAGTGGTTGCATAAGGGAATGAATCCGCTCCGTTTATGACTTCGTGTAGCAGACCATCCCCTCCAACGATTATGAATCCTGTTGTTGATCGGCATCCCATTCCGGACGTAGGCTTGAAGTCGTTTGGCAATAATCCAAGAGAGCCTGTGCCCCTTTTAGCTGTTGCGCCTTAAGCGGGGAAGATATCGACCGCATCCTGTCAAACCATTCCGGAAAAGTCCGCTTATCCAATAAATCAATGTCGTATGGAGTCTCCGGGTAATCCATATAGCCATTCCGCGAAAGGACCACTTTTTTTATCGGTAGATTCACTTCATACAGTTCAAATAACTGAGAAACTATACTTCCCATCCGGTTAACGGCCAAGAAAGGATTGAGAACTTTTTTGTCCGGATACTTATGATGCCGCCGTAGCCAAAACCGATCGCTCGATCCAATAAAGGCTGCATCCTCTTCCGCTTCGAGAAAGGTGATGCACCAGACATCCACTGGCGTAAGCAAAATGACATCGACTTCGATCGGAGCATTTTTCAATAGAAAGATAGGTTTATATAAAACAAGAAATGTATCAGGAAAACGCTGCAGGAAAAAGCGGAGTTTTTCTTCTAGAAAGAATGATTGGTCCACATAAGACCTTTCACGAAGCGTCGAGCTGCCCCATTTCATCTGGAAACGAAGTAACTGGTTTAAGAAATTCTGCTTAAGTTCATCCAAGTTTGCTGGATTTGCAGGTACCCTTAACGAAAAGACATTATGATTGATCACGGGATTCGGTATATGAATTTCTTCGGCCTCTTTCTCTTGACCGTCCGACCTTTGGAACAATCCTTTTACTTTACGGAAGAGCCCCTTTGGCTCTTCCTCCGTCGTCGTGCCTTTGAACAGGGTTTGTTCTTCATCCGGTTGACTGTACAGCTGTTCTAGCTCCCCTGCGTGATAGGCGGCCTGCAGTTTATCCCACTGTTGTTTTTTTAACTTTGCAAATTGTGACGGATATCGATAAATATTCTGCTCATACCGGGAAATATAATCCTGTATTTTTATGAGCTGTGCCATTCGACCACCACCCATCTTCCTCTATTATTGAAGGTTTATTGTATATACTGGTTCGTATGAGGGGGATGCCCCAAGATGTGTCTGATAAAGGGCTATTTGGGAAGCTTGAAATGCTTTCGCTTCCGGATTTGCCAGCTGACGGGCCTCATTGATGGAAAAAGGGGTCTCACCCTCGAATTTCCTGGCCAGAGTAATATGCGGTTTGAACGGTTTTTTGTCCAATTCAAAACCTGCCTCTACGCATGATGCATAGATTTTCTTTTGGATGAAAGTCAGCCTTTCTTCCTGTTTGACGCCTGCCCACAAAATACGCGGGCTCTCTTTTTTACCAAAAACATCGATCCCCTCTACCTCGAGCTCAAACGACTGTTCATTGGCGAGTGCACGTTTTATTTTTTCCAGCGCTTCTTCTTTCATTGTATCTTCGGCATTTCCCAGAAATGCCATCGTAATATGATAATCGGCTGGATGTAACCATTTCTTAAATGGAAACTCCGATTTCACTTCATTTGTCTGGTTATGTAAATGATGCTTAATATCATCTGGCAGTACTAAAGCAAAGAAAAAATGAGTATTCATCGGACACTAACATCCCTTCCCGTTTTCTATATAATTTTACCATAATTCCCACGCAAAAACTTCCCTAGTGGCATCAAACGCGGAGCCCTTCTCAGTCTCCCCTTTTCCCCGTTATTCATGCCACCTTATGACTACAACAATTCGTATATCCATCGCTCTTCCATTAGGCTACCCCCGCTTCTTACACCTTCCTTAGGAAAGGAAAGGAAAGCAAAAGAGAAGGACCATCAGCCAGCTGGTCCTCCCCTTTGCTTTATCCAATTTTAATGGCATTACCCAAGTAGCGTCTCATATAGCAAAAACAGGTTCAGTCCGATAATGAGGACTGCGATGACCCAGGCACACCCGGACGTCACTTTGTGATTGACTAGATTGCCCATGATTTTCTTATCACTTGTAAACCGTATGAGCGGAATGAGCGCAAATGCAATCCCAAACGATAGTACGACTTGACTCATTACGAGTGCTTTGGACGGATTCACTCCCATCAAAATGATCACTAATGGAGGAATCGTCGTGATCAGCCTTCTCAAATAGATGGGGATATGTTTTTTTATGAACCCCTGCATGACGACATCCCCTGTGAGCATACCGACGGACGAGCTTGATAGACCGGCAAACAATAAGCCGATTCCAAAAAACATGGCAACAGATGGCCCTAGCATCAAGGCAAATTGGTCATAGGCCACATCCAAATCTTCTACAAGCACCCCACTTTTATGAAACAATGCAGCCGAAACCACTAGCATGGCAGCATTGATGGCACCCGCTATGAGCATGGCAATGACGATATCGATAAACTCGAAACGAAAAATCCGTTTCCTTTCCATTTCGTCCTTCCCAACGATTCGCTTTTGCGTCAGAGAAGAATGTAGATATATCGCATGTGGCATGACAGTCGCCCCAAGCATCCCAGCTGATAGTAAAATGCTATCGACTCCTTCGAACTTGGGTGTAAGAAGCCCCATAAGGAGTGCTGAGGTGTCCGGTTTTGCATAAAAAACTTGGGCGCCAAAAGCAAGCACCACCACGAATATCATCCCTGTGATCAACGCTTCGAATGTACGGTATCCTCTGCGCTGAAACTCTAAAATGGCAAATGACCCGATTGCCGCAATAAGCGCGGAAGTGATAAGCGGAAGATCGAACAGTAAATAAATCCCGAGTGCCGCTCCGATAAACTCGGCTAAATCCGTCGCCATTATGACGATTTCGGCTTGAATCCATAAAAAGAACGAAGACTTTTTGGAAAATGTCTCACGGCATAGTTCAGGAAGGTTTTTCCCTGTTGCTATTCCTAATTTTGCAGACAAGGACTGTATCAAGACCGCCATTAAATTGGACGCAAGAATAACCCATAATAACGTATAGCCATATTTTGAACCCGCGGCAATGTTCGTTGCGTAATTCCCTGGATCAATGTAGGCAACGGCGGCTATAAAAGCTGGCCCTAAAAAGGGGAGCAGCTTTTTAAAGCCTCTCGTATCTCCATGTAAAGAAGACATGCACTCCAACTCCTTTTTATACGCGGCTTAAAAAGTTGCGCAAGGTAAACTTTTGATATGAAAAAGTATATGCCTGTAGTTTGAAAATGTCAAAATGGATGCTTACTAAAAACGGACCGTATAGGGAACGGATTCATAAGCATGTTGCGTTTCGAAAAATGTACACATAGAAATCCCCCTGCCTCCATTCAGACAGGGGGATTGGGAATCTATTCAGTTAAACTACCACATTGTCGCTCGATTTCCTGTGTAAATAACTTTTGTAGTTGGAGTGTGATGCTTCCGGCCTTTCCATCCCCAATCAATTGCCCATCGATTGCGGTGATTGGCGTGACTTCAACGCCTGTGCTTGTATACAGGACTTCATCCGCATCCATCATGTCCGAGAGGGTGAAAGGTTCTTCAACATAAGAAATGCCCTTATCGTTGCACAGCTTAAGTAGGATCTGGCGGGTAATCCCATTCAGGATCAGATTCGTTGCCGGGTGCGTCTTCAGCGTACCCTTCACGATGATCGCCACATTGGATGAACTTCCCTCCGTAACCGTTCCATCCCGATGTTGGATCGCTTCGTCACAGCCTGCTTCAACGGCTTGCTGCTTAGCCAATATATTACCTAGCAAATTCAAGCTCTTGATGTTGCAACGTAACCAACGGATATCCTCAACCGTGACAGCTTTGACCCCAGGCTTACTTCCTGTATATGGCATGTCCTTGGTATAAGCGACAAAAACAGGGTCTACTTCACCTATTGGAAATGCGTGATTACGGGGCGAAGTGCCTCTCGTCAATTGCATGTAGACAATACCATATTCCAGATTCTCTGCAGTAATCAGTTCTTTTGTCCTTTCCTTGATCTCTGCCACTGTAAAAGGAACCTTCAGTTGAATCAGTTTCGCGCTGTCCATGAGTCGGTTTAGGTGCATGTCGGCTGCAAATAGTTTTCCGTTATAAACACGGATGACTTCATAAACACCATCGCCGAACTGGTATCCTCGATCCTCGACATCTATCTGGATGGCAGACCGGTCTTTCAATTCACCGTTATAAATGATCTTCCCCATGTCTTACTCCTTCTTACCCTCTTATTTGGCTAGTTCATGAATGGCACGGGCATAAATGGCCGTTGCCTTCAGCATATCTTCTATATCGATATACTCATCCTTTTGGTGCGCGATATCCTCACTACCTGGGAATAGAGGACCGAATGCGACGCCTTCCTTCAATGAGCGGGCATATGTTCCGCCACCGATGGAAAGGAGCTCCGCTTGTTCACCCGTTTCCGCTTCATACACTTCTTGGAGCGTCTTGATCAAGAAGCTATCACTGTTCACATAGTGAGGAGTCGAAAGCGAATTGGATTCCACACGTAGATTATATGTGGAAAGCTTTTGTTCTAACGCTTCTTTTTGCTTTTCCCATTCATATGTGACCGGGTAACGCATACTGAATCCGATGGAGCTATCGCCTTGTTTCGAATAATTGAATGTGCCGGCATTGATCGTCAATTCACCTGTTTGTTCATCCGTATAGGCGACACCCAACTTAGTGCCACGGGAATCTTCAAATAGATAATCCTTGATGAAAGTGAAATAGGATTTTGCATGGGGATCTAGTGATAAGTCCGCCAAGAACACAGCTAAATGCAGACCCGCATTGACTCCATTTTTCGGTTCCATCGCATGGGCTGAAACCCCATTCAGTTCTAGTAGGACTTGATTTTTTTGTGGCACACCCTGTCCTTTCAGCGAATATCTTTGTAAATAGTTCTGGTAGCCTGCAACGATTTCAGCAGGGTTGGCCGCTTCCACAATGGCCGTTGCGAAATCGGGTACCATATTCGTTCTTCGGCCTGAAGAAAATTCCAAAACATTCACTTCTGAATTCGTTCCGGGTCCTGCATCCGCTGGCTGAATGATGGAATAATCCCAGATTCCTTTTTCCGCACTGATGATAGGGAAATCTGCATCCGGGGCAAAGCCCATCGTCGGCATTTCCTCCACTTCGAAATAGCGATCGACACAACGCCAATCTGATTCCTCATCCGTACCAATGATCATTCGAACACGCTTGTTCAATGGCTTGCCAAGCTCCCGGACAAGTTTCATGGCATGATAAGCTGCCATCGTCGGCCCTTTATCGTCGATTGCCCCACGCGCGTAAATCCGCCCGTTGCGTATCTCGGCTCCAAATGGATCAGAGCTCCAGCCATCTCCTTCAGGAACTACATCGACATGACATAAAATCCCGATTAACTCCTCACCCTCGCCCATTTCAATATGCCCGGCAACATTATCGACATTTTTCACGGTAAATCCGTCTTTTTCCGCTAACTGGAGCATATAATCCAATGCTTCCTTGACTCCTTTGCCGAATGGAGCCTCCTCTGTTGCTTGGCTTTCATCCAATACACTCTTTATCTTCAATAGGTTCTGTGTATCGACCAAAAGGTCCATTTTTCTTTTTTCTACTTCTTCGCGCCAATTCAATTCACTCAAATCATGACAACTCCCTTTTTCATATATTTCTCATTTTATCACTATTTCTATATTTATCGCCAAGTGTTGAGACCATTCTTTCTTATTCCCGTAATTTGACGCTCATAAAACAGGTACATGATTCAATCACAATCCACTCATAAAAAATAGACCCGCTTCCACGAACAGAACGGATCTCCATCATATATAAAGGAACCAGTCTTTGTTGCCAGGCAAGGCCCATTATCCTTTAAGTCAAAACACCAATGAAATAGCCAACAGCAGTAAACACCAAGCACCAACTGAATGCCCCTACACCAGCAAAGATACAATATTTGCGTTTACCCATTCCATTCATTCCAGAAAAATAACTGGCAAAATGGCGGATTCCCGGAATGAAATAGGCGATGATAAGGGTCCACGGTCCGTATTTATTAAACCATCTCTCAAGACTCTCCAACCGTGTCGGAGTCATCCGAATCCACCTTCCATGTTTCCTTAGGAAAGGCTTGCCAATTTTTTTCCCGATGAAATAACTGACCAACATCCCCGAAACCGAACCTAGAAAGCTGACAAAGAATGCACCTTGTACATTCAAAACAGAAATAGAAGCCAAATAGCCGACAAACGTCATCATGAACTCATCGGGAACAGGCAACCCGATGATCCCTAATGCTAAAAGTCCATATATCGCAAAATAACCATAGTTTGAAATTAACTCTTTTACCATGTCCATTCTTCGTACTCCATCTCAGACACCCTATGTAAGAAGTAATCCAATTTCGGTACGGGTCTGGTTAACGTGATTACTTCTATCTTATAGAATAACCCAATTTAACCCAAATGAGTGGTTTTTCTAAAAAAAACTTCGAAATTTGCAGATAAATTTCCTTTTGGCGCTTATCTAGCCGAATTATTTTATAATGGAAGAAATAAGGAAAAGGGGTGTGAAGTTATGCTGATCAACAAAGTAAACCTCGCTTCAAATTCTCTAGCAAAAACAAAAGCTTTTTATCTGAACCGGCTTGGCGCCAAATTACTCGGGGAGACACCTAATAGCTTTTCGATAAAGATAGGGGCAAGTGAATTGATTTTCACTGAAGCCAAAAGCGGTAGCAAGCCATTCTATCATTTGGCCTTCAACATCCCTTCCAATCAATTCAAGGAGGCGAAAAAATGGATCACCGCCCGCGCTCCTTTAAATAGGGAAGAGGGGGTTGATGAAGTGTACTTCAAGAATATCCATGCCCATTCTCTTTATTTCACCGACCCTAGCCATAATGTTGTCGAGTTCATCGCAAGGCATTCCATCGCACCTGAGAACAATGAGCCTTTCTCAATGAACTCTTTATTAAGCATCGGGGAAATCAATCTGACGACTTGGGATATCGAGGGGATTGGCCAACAGCTGATCAACAGGAATATCCCAATCCGGGATGATGAATCCTTGAATCCCGATGGTCTTACTTTCATGGGTAGCGAAGGGGCATTTCTATTGTTGGGCAAACCAGGACGACGGTGGATTTTTTCAGAGCAATATGCAGAAATCCATCCTCTCATGATAGAAGTCGATTTCAAAACACGCATCATCCAAGATGGTGCAGGCGAAACGCGGATTTCTAAAACATAACGAAAGAACGGACTCCATTGTCGAGTCCGTTCCTTTTATTTCACGATTTTAAATTCCTTGATCGGCCAATACACCAAATTCGCCTTACCGACTATTTCCTCTATGGAAACGGGTCCGATTTCACGGCTGTCCAGACTATTCTGGCGGTTGTCCCCCATCACGAACAGGTGGTCATCCGGTACGGTCATGCTGCCTGACACTTCCTCAAGCTTGAAAGAACCAGTCAATGGCTCCCCGCCCATTTCTTCTTTATATTCATCTAAATAGGGTTCATCATATTTCTTGCCATTAATATAAAGCGTGTCATCCTTATATTCGATATGATCACCCGGTAGGCCAATCACCCGTTTTATGTAATCTTTATCTTCCGTTGCATGGAAGACGACAATATCAAATCGGTCAATGCTACCAATACTCGTGCCAAACTTAGTGAGCACAATTCTTTCATGATCTTGTAAAGTCGGCATCATAGATTCCCCATCCACGACTATAGGGGCAAATATATATGTTCGAATCAGAAAAGCCAATACGACCGCAATCCCAATCGCTTTAACCCACGAAAAAACCTCTTTGCTTTTTTCCAATCGAAGTCCCTCTCTCTTGTGTTTTAGTCTAGTCATTATATCACAGTAAGGACATAATCACTTCATACAAATGCCCACATTTCCCCCTAACTTTGGCATATTATTGAATTATTCGTTATAGCGGTTGAATTATCCTTTCAGATGGTTGAATGAGGTAACAGATAATAAACGGACAAAGGAACAATTGGTTCGATTCCTCCGTTCAGCTTGTGACTTTTATGTAACCTAGCAAGAAGCGCATTCGATAGGTAAATCGAATGCGCCCCTTCATTTGATGTAAGCAACTAGACATGGAGAATGATATTTAATACTGGTTATATTCAATCTCTTCATTTTGGATTCTTTCTTTCCTTACTAGGCACATAATTCCCGGCACGATGAAGAAGATCAGTGGCCATATATGGAATATGGTAAGAATGCCGATAATGATGAATACAATTCCGGCCGCTTTCACTCTGCCTTTTTTCAAGAGAATGATGGCAATCAGTCCACCTAGCAGAGCAAACGCCAACGATACAATTCCTCCCCACAATAGTACGTGGAACAGTTGGAGTGTCATCTCCATTTCGGAAGCCGCCATCTCCACGTCGGAACCTAATGAATATTCAACCAGTTCAGTTAGGTCGACCGTGCTGGTGTAGACAGCCGTAATGATTCCCACAAGTAAGGAAATGGTTGCGATCGATACTCCAATAATGCTTAACACAAATTCACCGGTACGTTTCATATATACTCCCCCCCAAGAAAAAGTTACTTAGGTACTCTACCCCGTTTAGGAAGGAAGTAAAGATTGTATGTAATATAACCGGGTCCTCTTCACTTTTTGTCTTTATCAATGCGTCCCTCAAGTTCTTTCGTCTTCTTTTCCACGCTGGAAACGCCTTTCGTATGTTTTTGAAAAAAACGAATGATTTTCACGATCATCACAACCAGTAATACAAGAAGTCCCAGGAAAAATAATTGCCACAATACATCACCAATAGTCCATTCCATATAAGGCTTCCCCCCTGTCATCAATCGGCGGCTTACTGAATGAAAGATTAGAAGACTAACGCTTTACGATAGATTTCATTTAACTCGTATAAAACTTCACCAGCTCGACCATCGCACTGCCCATCCGTTGATCTTCTGGATAGATGACCCGGTCAATCCCTGCCTCGATGATGACTTGCGCCGTCACTTTACCGACAGCCAGGGCCACGACATCCGTTGCAAAGCGGTCAATTAAGCGTTTTCCCACACCTAGTTCACGGGCAAATCTCATCAAATTTCGAGGCTGGGGCGCACTCGTGAACACAACGGCATCTATTTTCCCATCGAGGATTTCCCCAATTAAGAGATGCATCGTTTCGGTTTCCGGGGCAATATGTTCATAGGGCAATATCTCTTTATGTTCGACTTTTTGTTCATCCAACCAGTTCATCAAAAGCGGTGCCGGATCTCCATGCAGTTGCAAGGCGACTTTCACACCGCCGAGCAAATGTCCATCCAGATTGCGAACCAATCCTGCCGTACTGCCATCATCATCACGGACGTCAGGCTCCAGGCCAAGCTTCTTAAGCAGGTTTTTCGTTTTATACCCACGAACGGCAATCTTCATTTTTTGCAAAGCTTCTATAAAACGGTCCCCCGCTTCCATTCTTACAGCGGTATTATATAAGAGTTCCGTGCCCACTCCCGTCGTAAGAATGATCCAATCGAACTCTCCTTCTATTAAACGGGTAACATCCTCCTCCAGATGGGAATCATCCAGATATACCGTGCCTTGTGCTGACCGGACAAGCGGGACGCCCCCTAGATTATCAACGATTTTACTGAGTTCTTCCATTTTCCTTGCTCCCAAAAGAGCAACTGTCCTGCCGTTAAGCTTACTCATTCATGACCCTCCATATGTATGCTTCATCTATAGTCTTATCCCCATTATACAAATTTTCAGTCTATGAAACTATAAAAAAGAAGCTTCTTTCCGTATCCCCGGGATCCTTTACATAAAAAAAGAGACTCAGAACATGTCCAAGTCTCCATTCGTAGCGTTTACTTTTCCGGTACGCTACAAGAACCATCCGTGCAAGCATCCCCTGTTTCATTCACCATTTGCAACGGGTTTTCCTCTGCCCATACCTTCCTCAATGTATCTAAAAACGCTTCGGCAGGCTGAGCTCCTGAGACGCCGTACTTTCGGTTGATCACATAGAATGGAACTCCCGTAATCCCAAGCAAACTTCCTTCTTGTTCGTTGCCCCTTACTTCCGCCGTGAAGGCTGTGCCCGCTAACATCTTTTCCACTTCAGACTGATCAAGACCGACTTCTTCTGCCAAATCCGCCAATGTGGCATGGTCGCCGATATGCTTGCCTTCCGTGAAGTATGCTTTGAACAGACGTTCATTCATTTCTTTCCCTTTTCCTTTTGATTCGGCAAAATGCATCAAGCGGTGAGCATCAAAGGAATTCGTCAAGACGACTTTGTCTAAATGATAGTCAAGCCCCAACTCTGCAGCTTGTTGGGTCATATTTTGGCTGTTGGCTTCCACCTGAGCCTGTGACATGCCGTATTTCTTCGCCAACATCTCACTTTGGCTCATATTGATATCCCGTTCCGCTTCCGGATTCAACTCAAAACTACGGAATTCAACCTCGACCTGATCCTTATTTTCAAATTGATTCAACGCATCCTCGAAACGACGCTTTCCAATATAACAAAACGGACATTGATAATCCGACCAAATTTCCACCTTCATGTTAAGACCCTCCTTGAATTAAATGCAATTACTTTAAGCACATTATATAGGGCAGAATATCCTTCTGCAAGGATATTAGCCTAGGTACGCACTTTCGGAAAAATCAATTTTGTCCATGAACTGTTCTAGCGTGTACCCTTTCAAGAGCTTCAGGGTTTCCTGTTCTGCCTCATTCATGATTTCTTCCAAAGCACGATCAAGCTGTTTCCCGACTTCCCCGCATTCACTCGTATCCAGGAAATCAAGACATTCCGGTCGCACTGCCAGATATACATCTGCCAAGGTCAGGATATCGGCGGGTACATGAAGACTATATCCACCTTCACGCCCTTCCTTGGTCTCGACGATTCCAGCTACCGCAAGCTGGGCCATCACCCTCCGTAAAAACGTAGCATGTGAATGGACCTTTGATGCAATCACGGAACTCGTCAGCAGCTTCCCACTTTGCGCCAGCCAAACCAGAGAGTGAATAGCAACGGCAAACCGAGCGGGACCGATTTGGTTATTTTTAGTACTTGATGACATCACTATTTCCTCCTATATCTTCTATGAACTACTGTGAGACTAGTATACTATGTTCCTATCTCCCGAACAAATGGCCTTTCTCTTCGATTTTCGCTCAAATAGTATGGTAAAATTATCAGAATAATGAATCTATACCAATAGGAGAGAGTAAATGAGGGATAAGTCTGGGTATCTGTTCGTCATCATGGGTGCCATGCTGTGGGGAACGACGGGTACCGCCCAATCATTCGCCCCGGATGGCGCCCATCCCTTTGCAATTGGTGCGGTCCGCCTCGCTTTCGGAGGAATTGTTCTCGTACTTATCGCTTTCTTGCAAAGGAAAGTAACGGTCCATAATTGGCCAGTAAAGGAAACACTCTTGGCCACGCTAGGCATGGCTTGTTATCAACCGCTTTTTTTCATGGGTGTCAGCCTCACCGGAATCGCCATTGGTACCATCATTACACTGAGCAGCGCTCCGATCATTGCCGGTTTCCTTGAATGGGTGATTGAAAAAAAACAACCTTCCATGATTTGGTGGTTGGCGACAGGTTTATCGATTGCGGGATGCTTACTTCTGTTTGCCAATGAAGGGCAAGGACCAATTGACCCAATCGGCATCCTACTTGCACTTGGTGCCGGGGCGTCCTTTAGCGTGTATACACTCGTAAGCAAGAAAATTCTGGGCAAACAGCCTCCAGAAGCAACGGCTGCGGTCATCTTTACTTTAAGCGCCTTGCTATTGTCGCCTATGCTATTCATCTTTGATAGTAGCTGGATCATCACCACTAATGGGTTGGCCATCAGCCTTCACCTTGGCCTTTTTGCGACAGCTTTGGCTTACTTGCTTTTTAACAAAGGTCTTCTATCCGTCCCATCATCAACTGCCGTATCGCTGTCATTGGCGGAACCATTGGTAGCGGCACTTCTTGGTGTCTTTCTTGTCGGCGAGAGCCTGAGCTTGTTGAACTGGTTTGGTGTTGGACTGCTTTTATGTGGAATTGTTTCACTGACCTTTTCACCGAAGGCACCTGCTCCAATCGAGAAGACTTCCCTATCATAAATAGAAAGAGCACCGCTTTCGGCGCTCTTTCTATTTATTTTTCACCATATAATACAAAAACCACACGGCGTGGTTTTGCTCATCTGCGGCAGCACGACGAAATGCCTTTCTTACCGACCGGTCTGCTGCACCATCTGCTGTTTCCAAATAAAAATCCACGGTTTTCTGTTCATCCACAAGGGCAAACTCCAAGCCTGCTTTATATGAATCCGGGCATGTTTCCGTCACTTTCGGTGTTGGCTGGTATCCTGTCAGATTGATGTAGATTTGTGAAAACACCTGAAAATGTTTCATCTCATCTTCCCTGATCTCAAGGATTTGCTTCCGCTCTGTTTCGTTAGGAGCCATCCTAGCTAGTTTCTCGTAACACAAGATGGCGCTATACTCCCCATTAATCGCCTGTTCTAACTTGTGTATCAAGTCCTGCTGGCGATTCTCTTCCTGATCATTCGCTATATAATCATACATCTAAAAAGACCTCCCCATTCCATATACCCTTATCTTATGACAAGTGACGGAACATGTGCCTAGTATATTGACGACCAATCTCGCATTGAATCCTACAGATCCTACCGACAGCAGGCCGGTTTATTTTATGTTGCGTAAAAAATGAGTAGATACTTCGCTAAATATGTGTACGATTCGTGAGCCTTCCCTTTAAACAAAAACCATTTTCAATATTTGTACATATATTGTACAATGTTTGTATAGATATATTCATTTAGGGAGGTATCATATATACATGACATTGGATGAAGTCTTATATAAAGTATTCCTTTTTTGGTATGCATGCGGAATCATCCTTCTTAGCTTTGATTGGATAGCGCCGTGGCTAGAATGGGCCAATGCCATGTTTTTGGTGTTGGCCGGATTGTTAGGGGTGATCTTTTTCATCAAGAAGTTTAATTGGCAGTACGGGCTCTTGATTAGTAGTGTCATATTTTCGTCTTCCTTTCTTATTGAATACCTCGGCTCTGCCTACAGTATTTTGTTCGGACAATATGGCTACACAGAAAAATTCGCCCCCAATTTATTCGGAGTCCCCATTGCGATTGGGTTCGCATGGCTGATGGTGATGGGAACATCTCATGTATTGGCAAAAAAAATCGTTCCACATGGCGGGCTCTTATATGCCATTGTCGGAGGATGCATCGCGGTGGTCATCGATTTAATCATCGATCCGGTTTCCTATAAAGTGAAACAATATTGGCTATGGGAAGAAACAGGCGTGTACTATGGGATCCCTTTTAGTAATTTTGTCGGCTGGTTTCTGGTCGCCTTTGTCCTTCATTTGTTTCTTTTGTTCATTCTCAAATGGAAGAAAGACACAAATCAAAATATAAGATGGGAAAAACGCATGGTTCTTTTATTTGCGCTAATGATTGGGATGTTCATCTTATTAGGTCTACTCGGAAAACTTTGGCTAGCAAGCTCGCTCACTGCTCTATTAGCCAGCTTCATCCTATTACTCGCCTTAAGAAGGAGGGAAGCAACATGATCCGTGCCAATAAAAACCGACTATTCCACTCCATGTTTTCCCTTTATCATCAACGTTTATTACGACGGTCCTTTGATCAAATCCATTTATATTCCAAAGGAACCCTTCCAACAACGCCGGCAATTTATATCGCGAATCATAGTTCTTGGTGGGACGGACTCATCTTTTTTCATCTAAGCCGAACCGTCCTTCCTGGAGACCTCTATATCATGATGCATGAATCAGGGTTAAAGCAGTATCCGTATTTTAAAAGATTAGGAGCCTTTTCCATTAACCGCAATCATCCAAAAGATATCCTGCAATCCCTCCAATATGCGCAACAGTTATTAGAAGGTGGAAAGAGTGTCTGGATGTTTCCACAAGGAGATGAATTTCATTTAGAAATGCGTCCGCTAGGCTTTCAACCAGGCGTTACATATGTATTGGAACACTGTCCGCATACACCGGTCGTCCCGATTAGCTTTTATTATTCATTTGGCCAAAGGAAAAAGCCAGAAGTGTACATAGAAGCAGGAAATCCGCTATATCATCACGATTTACCCGGTAGGTCACGGAACGAAAAAACGGCTGGACTGGAACAAGTTTGCACCGAGCAGTTGGATGAATTAAAGCAGCTTGTCGTAACAAAACAATTCAACAAGTTTTCGATTTTACTTTAGGGGAGTGTGCTACATGTTATTTTCTTTCATCATCTGCTTAACGATTTTCATCCTCTGGACGATGCTGAATGCGCTATCCCTGCCTAGGCTGCCCAAACATGCAAACCTAGACAAGACACCGCTCGTTTCCATCATGGTTCCCATGAGAAATGAAGAACGGAATGCCGAATCCATGGTCCGGTGCTTACAGGCTTTGACCTATCCGAACATTGAATTCATTTTGTTGGACGATCAGTCCACAGATCAAACCTGTTCCATCCTGGAAAAGGCAACCGAAGGCGACAGCCGGTTTCGCATCCTTTCCGGGGAAAAGCTGCCTGAACAATGGGTAGGCAAGGTCCATGCATGTCATCAACTGCAACAAGAGGCGAACGGGGCATACTTCCTTTTTATCGATGCGGATGTGCGTTTGAAACCCCATTGTCTCGAAAAATCACTCTCACTAATGAAAACAAGCCGGGCGCACCTGTTAACTGGGTTCTCCGCGTTTGAAGTCCCATCTTTTCTAAGTAAGCTCCTTGTCCCCATGCAACACTTTGTCGTCCTGTTCCATTTGCCGATCATGTTTGCCAACCGGACGAATATCCTAGCTACGACCGCTGCACATGGAGGGTTTATGCTATTTGAACGAATGGCTTATATGAAGATGGGCGGCCACGAGACGGTACGATCCTCATTGGTCGAGGATGTCCATATTGCACGTAAGATGAAAGAGCAAGGATTTAAGGTAATGCTTGCGAACATCACCGATGAAGTGTCCTGCCGGATGTATGAGACGAACCAGGAAGTATGGGATGGGTTTTTAAAAAACATTTACAATGGCCTAGGCCGTTCTTTTCCTCTGGTCGTATTATTGACGGTTTTTTATAGTTTCTTTTACATAGGCCCCCTTCTCTTGCTTGCATACGGGCTTATCGAGTTCCAGCCGGTTTGTTTCATTCCATATCTCCTCATTACATGCCAGCGTTACATTGTGGACCGTGTGACGAACCAAGGAGGGTATCTATCATTTTTGATGCCGTTATCCGCGGCTTCATTCATCGGCATCATGCATGCATCCATGTGGAAATCATGGTCCAGACAATCTTATGAATGGAAAGGACGGCACTATTCATGAAAAAAGTGATCATCATCGGGGGCGGTCTCGGCGGTCTATCGTCGGCCATCACCCTAGCACATGCAGGATTCCACGTCGAACTCTACGAAAAGAATCGTCATTTCGGCGGGAAAATGATGCCAATTCAACTTGGTGATTACTCGTTTGATTTCGGTCCCAATACCATCACGATGCCTTCGGTGTTTAAACAGGTGATCGAACAAACGGGAGAACGGGCCGATGATTATTTCGAGATGATCAAACTGGAGAATCATACACGCAACATCTTTCCGGATGGAACCCATTTCGACTTTTCCAGCAATCAGCAAACCGTCCTTTCTCAACTTCAGAAAGTTGATCCTGCCGGGGCTCGCCATTACGATTCTTTCATTAAGGAAATCACCAGGTTATTCAAGCTCTCGGAACGATATTTCCTCCCCAGAACGTTTCGTTCATGGCGTGATTATGCTTCGCCTTCATTGGGGGCGGCGATGATGCGCGTACGCCCCTTGCAGACATTGGATTCTTTTTTCCGTTCTTACTTTTCCAATCCTCGCATCATCGAAGCCTATAATCGATATGCCACATACATCGGCTCTTCCCCATTCCAAGCACCCGCCACGTTTGCGATGATTGCCTATTTGGAAATGGTCGAAGGGGTGTACTATGTAAAAGGGGGCAATGTGAAAATCGCGGAAGCCTTTGCTTCGCTTGCCAAGAAGATGGGTGTCAGCCTTCATAGTGAATCGCAAGTAAAGAAGGTGCTCGTGGCCGACAATAAAGCAACCGGAGTCGAGTTACAAAACGGGGAAAAGGTGATGGCTGACCATGTGATCATGAACGCCGATTTATTGAAAGCCTATCCTGAACTAGTTGCTGAAAAGGACCGTCCTTCTTTTAAAAACGATAAGGTGGATAAAATCGACCCCTCCATTTCGGCATTCGTTATACTGGCCGGGATCAACAAACGTTTTACCCAATTGAAGCATCATACCGTTTATTTTTCCGATGATTATCAACAGGAGTTCAATGACCTCTTCGTCAACAAAAAATACAGTGCCAAGCCGACCATCTACATTTGCAATTCGTCCCATACGGATCCTGGCCGCTCGCCAAAAGGAGATAACTTATTCATCCTGGTTAATGCCCCCGCCCTGCCTCCGAATGGAAAATTGCAAATAGAACCGGTTGCCTATAAGAAATTGATCTTTGAAACGTTATCTTCCCATGGCCTCGATCTCACTCAACATATCGTGGAAGAAAAAATCATAACCCCTTCCGATATCGCCGCACAATTCGGGGCCCATCGCGGGGCCTTATACGGAGTCTCTGCCAACCGAAAAAAAGACGCATTCCTGCGCCCACAAAATACCAGTAAAGATATCAAAAACCTGTACTTTGTCGGTGGTAGCACTCACCCTGGCGGCGGTTCACCGATGGTAACGATTAGCGGTCTAAACGTAGCCCGCTCTATCATAAAAATGGAACAATATAACAAAATCAGTTGAAACGGAAGGTGCGAGACTCCTGCGGGAAACGCGTGTCTTCGGGAGACCCCACAGGCGTAAGCCGAGGAGGCTCACGGACCGCCCGCGGAAAGCGAGTGCCTGGAGTGAAAATCACCCTCCATAATATAGACAGTCTCTATTTTTATCCGAGTGTGTCTACATACTGAAACAGGTCACTTCGCACAGGAAGTGACCTGTTTTTCTACATATTGACGAGTATCCGTTGCTTCATCTGATTGGTCACAAAATGCTTTTTATGAAAAACATGATACTTCTTCGAACGGACGGCCGTTAAAATCTCACGGTATAAATAGGCGGCACTTTTGACTGGTATCCTTGAATAGATTGGATATTCATTCAAGGTTTGAAAAGCTTCTTGGTAAAACCCTTCAGCCTCTTTCGCTAGATGCTCCCACACTTCCACAAAAGGGACATCCACCTTTCCAGACCATAGCGACTTTTCCGTCAAACCATGGGCCTTCATCACATCATGAGGCAAATAAATTCGATCACGACCCAAATCCTCTCCTATGTCACGCAGTATATTGGTCACCTGCATGGCCAAACCCAATGCAATGGCGCCGTCCTTTAAAGCAGCCACTTTCTTCGGTGCAAGGATCGGCAGGAGCATCAGACCCACTGTACTCGCTACATGATAACAATAGTTCAAGAGTTGATTCACCGTCTCATAGCGATTGATCGTGATATCCATTTCCTGGCCTTTGATCATTTCACGGAAATGCTGTTCATCCATCTCATAGCGTCGAAACACATCATGAAGAGCCACCCACATGGGGTTGGATGCATCGTATATTCCACTTAGGAAATGCTCGAACTCACTCGTGAAAACGGCAAGTTCAGTTGCAGGGTTCTCCCCCTCATCGACAATGTCATCGACCGTCCGGCAGAAGGCATAAACGGCGTATACCGCTTGTCGCTCATCCCTCGGCAGAATCGAAAAGGCTTTATAAAAGGTTTTGGAATGGTGGGCAATCACCTTTTCGCAATTCCGGTACGCCTCTTTCACATCATACATGGACACTCACTCCTTTCAGGGCTTGATCACGCTGGATTTGATCCGCAAGTAATTTTGCTCCTTGCATAACAAGCGGAATGCCGCCGCCTGGATGAACCGATGCTCCCACTGCGTACAGATTATCAATAGGATACGGTTTCACCTGCGGCCGGAAAACGCCAGATTGCAATAAGGTTGGTGCGACACCGAAGCTTCCGCCTCGATACAAGCCAGATTTCTCGGCATCCGTCGGTGTCCGTATTTCCATCCATTCAATGGCTTCGCGCAATCCTGGGAAAGATGATTTCTCCATACGGTTGATTATTCCATTTATCCATTCCGTTTCGTTGGACCAATCAATATCCGACTCGGACGGTACTGGAACCAGCGTGTACATCACACCTTTACCGGCCGGGGCCAGGCTATCATCGATGATGGATGGATGAAAGGCATATATGGAAGGGTTCACCGGAAGCTTTTTCCTGTCGAATACATCTTTCATATGCTCAGAAAAATTATCCCCCATGAAATACTGATGCACATTCGCTTCTTTGTATATGCGATTTAAACCGAAATACAGGAGAAGGCAGCCTGAAGATGGGGTGAATGTCCTTTTCTCTTTTCGTCCCAATACATGCTTGATATTTGGGAAATCCCCGTTAAACACGACAGAATCATAAGGGATGAATCCACCCTTCGTCTCAACCCCGGTTACTTTCTGGTGTTCCGTAGGGATATTCTCCACCCTGCTATTCAGGTGTATTGTCACATTGCGTCGTTTCAGTTCGTTTTCAAGGACGGGGATGAGGCTTGCGTACCCACCTTTTAGATAGTGGACTCCCTGCTCATGCTCAGCGAATGAAACTAACGAGTACATCGCGGGAACTTGAAAGGGATTACCGCCAACATATAAAGATTGAAGTGCATAGACCGATTGTAGCCTTTCATCTTTAAAGTATTGAGACATCAATTTCTGTACCGATTGATAGGGTTTTAGCTTCATCAATGTTTTGAGCTTGCTTGGTGTCCAAAAATCTTTGGGATTCACAAAGGATTCTTCCAAGAATGATTTTTTCCCCAGCTCAAGTCGATAGCTTCCCTCTTTCATAAAACGCTTGAAACCCTCTACTTCTGAAGGAAAGACCCTTCTGAATTCCTCCACTTGCCGCTCAAAGTCCGGATATTTCGTGAATGACACTCCATCGGGAAATTGGATTGAATAGAGGGGATCACATAGGAGGAGTTCATAGATTTTCCGGTCGATGCCCGCTTCATCTAAAAGTTGTTGAAACATCTCAGGTAACAGGACGATGGTCGGACCTTGGTCAATCCGAAAACCATCTCTTTCGACAAAATTCAGCCTCCCTCCAAGCTGCGCCTCTTTTTCATAAATCGTTACATCGATCCCCTGCTTCGATAAAAACAAGGCACCCATCAACCCTCCGACACCGCCACCAATAATCGCTGTCTTCATCAAAATCCCTCCACGACGGGAAGCGGTGATACAGGAATGATGTCCCGCTTATCCTGTTCCAATATGCCATTCGCCGTAATGCGTGCAGATTCCAGGATGGTCGGGAGCCCGCTTCCAGGATGCGTTCCACCACCAACGAGCCAGCAATGCTTGAGCTCTTCGAATTGGTTATGCGGTCTAAATACCATCATTTGTGAAAGCTGATGCCCAAGGTTGAAGGTCGCCCCTTTATAGACCAATTTGTCTTCTTCCCAATTACGGGGCGTGATCATTTTTTCAACTTCAATATACTGCTCCAGGTTTTTGAATCCCGTCTTCTCTTCGACCGTCTTTAAAATGAGTGCCCGGAATGCTTCTTGCTCTTCTTCCCAGTCAATCCCGCTAAAATTATTCGGTACAGGTGCCAAGATATACAGGGTGGAATTTCCTTCGGGAGCTAACGTTGGATCGGTGACACTCGCATTTTGAATATAGATCGAAGAATCTTCAGAAAGGATCTTCAAGTTCGTTATTTCCTCCACATTCTTTTGATAATCTTTCGAGAAAACGATGGTATGATGCGGCAAGTCGAACTTCTTATTCAACCCTAGATATAACATGAATGTGGAACAAGAATATTTCTTCTTCGCCAACTTTTCAGGTGTATATTTCTTTAACTGGCCTTTACTGACCAAGTGGGTCATGACGTGGGCAAAATCACCATTGATGATGACTTCATCCGCCTCCACCCTTTCTCCGTTTTCAAGGTCAACGCCTTTCACCGTTTTCCCCTCAATCCAAAGGCTTTTCACCCCGCTATTCGTATGGATTTTCCCACCATGCTCACGAACGACCTTCGCCATCGATTTAGATAACTCGTTCACGCCGCCAATCGGATGGAAGACACCATAAGCATGTTCCATATAAGAAAGGATCGAAAAGGCACCTGGACATTCCCACGGTGACATGCCTAAATATTTAGACTGAAACGTGAACGCGAGCTTCAATTCATCCACGGTAAAATAACGGGACAAGACATCATATAACGTCTTATTCAATTCAAGTTCAGGAAGCGCACGAAGAACTTTCGGCTGAAAATAGTGCATGAACCGATCCATCTTGGATTGCAAAATGGGTGAGAGGGCCTCCATTTTCTTTGCCGTTTCCTTCAAGAACCTTTCATATCCCTCGCCATTGCCTGGATACACCGACTCGATTTGCCGTTTCATCTGCTCTGTATCACGGGTCATGAGCAGTTTCCGATTCTCAAAAATCAGTTCATACATTGGATTGAGTTCCACTGCGTTCAAATAGGCATGCAAATTTCTCCCAGCGGCCGTAAATAATTCTTCGACGATATGAACCATCGATAAAAATGTCGGTCCCATATCAAACTTATAATCTCCCAACCTCACTTCGGCATTTCGACCACCGATATAGGATTGCTTTTCATATACGTTAACCTGATAACCTTTACTTGCTAGAATCATGGCTGCAGCGAGCCCTCCTGGACCTGCCCCCACAATCGCCATACGCTTTTTCATTCGGATACCTCCACTCTGCACAAATATTATACAAACATTATACAATGGTTATATATCAAATACTACAATTTTTATTTAACCGAGAAGGTCCTCTGGATAAAAAACGCTTCGGAAGGCTGGTATAAAGGCACTTTTCAAGATTATTTTTCTATGAAATTAGCTTTTTCATCCCTTTTCCCATCGAATACCCGGACTATCATTAGCTGTACAAATGTTAAACGCTTTTATATATGAAAATGAAAAAGACAGAAACGTTGACTCACCAACGTCTCTGCCTCACGACACCCTCCCACTCTAATCAACCAGCACCATCTGGTTTTTCGGAAAGACCAGAACGATTTCTTGACCTACATGATATGGTTCTGTCATCTCCCCATTCACGATAAAATCCCCGAATGGTGTCCCCACACTATATTGATAACTTCTTCCTAGATATGTACGAACCTTAATTCTTCCCGGTAAACAATTATGTTGCAGATTTCCCGAAGGACTTTTTGCTTGCATCATTAAAGCATCCGGCCTGATTGTACTTGTTTTCCCAGTCAAGTTAGACATATGCGCATCCTTTTGGAGAACAAATACGTACCCTGATTTAATCAGTACGATATGGTCTCCGTCATCATGCCGCTCATCGAAGGAAATGAAATTCTTATACCCGATAAAGTCTGCGACAAATTTGGTTCGAGGATAATTGTAAATCGCCGCCGGACTATTAAACTGCTCGATGGCACCTTGATTCATGATCGCCACCTGATCGGATATCGCTAAACATTCTTCCTGATCATGAGATACGTACACCGTGGTAATCCCTAACTTTTGTTGAATCCGCCGTATTTCCGTCCTCATGTTCACCCGTAAGTTTGCATCGAGGTTACTCAATGGTTCGTCAAATAAAAGGATATCCGGTTCGATGACGATGGCCCTTGCAATCGCAATGCGTTGCTTTTGTCCACCGGAAAGCTCATGCGGATACCTCATTTCAAACCCTGACATATTTACAATTTCCAGCACATCCATGACACGTTTTTCTATCTCCATCTTGGAACATTTCCTAAGCCTCAGTCCGAATGCAATATTATGAAAGATCGTCATATGCGGAAATAAGACATAGTTCTGAAACACAAAGCCAACATTCCGCTTCGTAACAGGGACTTTCGTATAATCTTTCTCGTTATATAGAATCTTCCCTTCACTAGCTTGTACAAGCCCCGCAATTAAACGCAATGTTGTTGTCTTCCCACATCCACTTGGACCCAGTAGGGAAACCAGCTGTCCTTCTTCAACTTCAAGTGTGAGATCTTTTAAAACCCTTTGTTTGTTATATGCTACCGCTATCTCTTGCAAAGCAAGTAAAGCCATTAGCTCTTCTCCTTTTTTATCGTTACCCGAAATTAAACTATCATTCCTAACGTAACAGCCATCCGACTATGTAGTAGTATGGACTTTTTAAATGAAAAGCATGTAAAAAAAAACCATTTTACACTAACCACTTATTCGATTAGTGATTGTGACCAATAATAAAAAGAAATTTCAGACAATTCATCTAAAGAATTTCCGGTGAATCCATGATAATCTAATAGTATGTTATATAAACTTACATGAAAAGTCACTTAACAAAACATATATTGATAAAAATCGTCCATGAAAGGAATGAATTGATCATGAGCATAGAAACATTAACCAAACAAGTTAGAACTGATTTGTCCTACCTATCGATCGGTAGCAACGATCGGGTGGATCCATCCAAGCAACCGGCAGGACATATCTATGATGCAATCATTGTCGGGGGCGGACAAAGTGGGTTAGGTACGGCTTTTGGACTTTTCCGTGAGAAAATATCCAACATCCTTGTCATCGATGAAAATGGCGAAGGGTTGGAAGGGCCCTGGAGAACCTATGCTCGCATGGTGACATTGCGGACACCCAAGCATTTGACGACCATCGATCTTGGCATCCCTTCCTTGACTTTCCGCGCATGGTGGGAAGCGCAATTCGGTCAAGAAAGCTGGGAAGCGATGGATAAGATACCCCGGCAGGAATGGATGAATTATCTTCAGTGGTATCGGGAAGTCCTCAACCTGCCTGTCATCAATAAGGTGAAATTAAAGCTGGTCGAGCCTACCGAAGAAGGAATCCATAAATTGCATATCGAAGGCCAAGGAGCCCACACGCCCCTACTGCTTGCTCGCAAGGTCATTTTAGCCACCGGGATTCAAGGTGGGGGCGAATGGCATATTCCACCCATGATAACAGAGAACTTGCCTCGCCACCTCTATGCACATACCTCGGAACCGATTGACTTTTCCACCCTCAAAGGGAAAAGGGTCGCTATTTTGGGCGGCGGAGCCTCTGCTTTTGATAATGCCCATTTCGCCCTCTCTGAAGACGTCGCAAAAGCCCATGTCTTCATCAGGCGCAAAGAGATTCCCCGCATCAATCCGATCCGGCATATGGAGGCTTCCGGCATAATCGAGCGTTTCCATACCCTACCGGATGCTGATAAGTATGCCGTGATGAGCCATTTCTTTAAGCATAATCAACCACCGACCACAGATATGTTTCAACGTGCCTCCTCATGGCCCGGATTCGACATGCACCTGGGCTCCCCATGGCTTCAAGTAAAGAACGTAAATGATCAAGCTGTCGTGACAACGCCTAAGGGAACATTCACTTTTGATTTTTTGATCATCAGTACCGGCCTTGTCACAGATCCTTCTTTACGGCCTGAATTACGGCTTGTGGAAAAGCACATTGTCCGATGGAGCGACCGCTATCACGCCCCGGAAAATCTGGCTAATCCTACGATTGATGCACATCCTTACTTAAGCCCCGGCTTTGCTTTCCAAAGCCGTGATGATAAAGGAAAGGGGCGACTGCACGGAATTTTCGCCTTTAACTATTCCGCCTTGATCAGTTGCGGCATTTCAGCTTCAGCACTTTCGGGATTGAAGTTCAGCATACCAAAACTCGTAGCGGCGGTAGCTGAACAGCTCTTCACCGACAATCGAACAGACATCCTCACAACATTCTTTGACTATGACCAAGTAGAATTCACCGAAGAATGGCCAAGAAAAGAACAAAGGACGGACTCCACACCCCAATCGTTCATACACTCGATACCCAGTTGACGATTTGGATAGCCCACCTGGTATTCTCAAATAAATGGCTTGCTGGCACATCTAAGGCAGCAAGCTTTTTATCATCCTGGAGAAAAAGCCAAAGGCATTTCATCCATTATTCATTTCTTTCAACACTAGATTCCCACCCTGTTGTACAATGAAGGTAACGCTTACATTCCATTTACTTTCCGTACATCATCTGAACACAGGAGGTTCTCATGGGTTTTCTAGAGATTAGTCTATTATTTGAAACAAGGAATCAATTAATCGAGGAAATTTCAGGATTGAACAGTCCCATGATGGATTACAAGGCTTCACCTGAAAGCTGGAGCATCGCCCAAATTTGTCATCATCTATTCCTTTCTGAAACTGTTTTTACCGAGGCCATTGTCCGTGGTTTAAAAGACCGGGACTATAAACAGATCATCCAAAAAGACATCTACTTAACTTCGGATCTGACAAAAAAATTCAAAGCCCCTAAGATGGTGGTACCTTCTCAAGAGCGTATGGAGTTACCAAAGTTACTGGATCGCCTGTTTGAATCAAGGAATCATTTATTGAATGTAATTTTTGAACAGGAAGATCGGAGCATTTTTCGGAGAAAAAAAGCAAAGCATCCACTATTCGGCCATCTTTCTTTAGATCAATGGATCGAATTATTATCCTTACATGAGCAACGGCATATTGAACAAATAAAAAGCATGAAACTCCAATTCGGGTAACCTCGATTGTATCCTAAAAACATCCAGGCCATCACATAAAAAAACCGCCCCTTATCATCCGGTGCGGTTTTCCTTATTAGTTCACTCTTATTCTTTCTCCAACAAACTCTACGGCATTCATGAATTCGGAGACAAAGCCTTCCCGGTCGACACCGTGCAGCACATGGACATTTGGCGTTTTGCCACTGCGCCTTGCATAATCCACGACGGTTGTCCCTGCCGTTAAACGACCTTCCAATTCAACTTGCACATAATAATCCTGTCCCATGAACAGCTCTGGCTTTATTACATACATCATGGCACAAAGGTCGTGAAAACGTAACACTTCTGCAAAATGGTCTTCGTTAAATGGTGTTTGTTCCGCAACATTCAGGTAGAATGTTAGCATTTGGTACACTTTATCCGAAAAGTCCGTCCCCATATCCAAAATGAGATGGGCTTCTTCCAACGTTACATAGGCTTTATGCGTTACATCCAATCCGCTCATTACGATTGGGACACCTGAACGGAGAACGATTTCGGCTGCATGCGGGTCGACATACGCATTGAACTCAGCGGTCGGTGACATATTGCCGCCGACTGCCGCACCTCCCATCCAGGAAACACACTTGATTTTCTGTTTTACTTCAGGATGTGCCAACAAAAGGGCTGCCACATTCGTCAACGGGCCTGTAGCAACGATTGTCACTTTTTCCTCACTCGCCATAATCGTCTCTAGCATCGCGAATATGGCTGGACGCTCACTGACCGGCAATGTCGGCTCCGGAAACACAACATTCGCAAAACCACTTTCACCATGAACATCCTCAGCCACTTCTAGATCACGGAATATCGGGTGCTCCAGTCCCCTGGCTATTTCTACGTCCGCACCAATGTAGCTGAGGAAGGTCCGGGCATTGTAATTCGTTTTATCCTGCGAAATATTCCCTGAACAGGTTGTGACTAAACGTACGTCTATCGCCTCACTTGCAAAGGCAAGTGTCAGCATCATGGCATCATCAATTCCAGGATCTGTATCGATGATGACGGGCATTTTACTCATATAAGAAACCACCTTTTTAATAATTCACATACTCCTCCCATCAAGGGGCTCATCACCCTTGTGATGCTGCTTTATCTTTTGGGCAACCTTAGAAAAAAGACGTATGTGAACCTGTGTTAGACCTTTTTTACAAATTGGGATTTTAACTTCATCGCACCAAAACCATCTATTTTGCAATCGATGTCATGATCGCCTTCCACCAATCGGATACTTTTCACTTTTGTCCCCATTTTCAAGACGGATGAACTTCCCTTGACTTTAAGGTCCTTGATGACCGTTACGGAGTCACCATCGTTCAAGACATTGCCGTTGGCATCTTTAATGGTCTTGATCTCTTCCGTTTCTGATTCTATGGACCACTCATGTGCACACACCGGGCAAACATAGAGGCTTCCATCTTCGTATGTATATTCTGAATGACAGGTTGGACAATTAGGTAAATCGGACATTATTTTCATTCCTCCATTCAACATTGCTCATTCTAATATAACAGCATCTTCCAGGCAATAGGCATTGGAGAAGGGAACCATGCACATATGGTTCCCTTCTTTGGCATTTTGGCCTTATTTAAATTCACCTTTAAGTAAATACACCACATCGAAATCCTTTAACTCATCCATATTGCTTTTTGGATCTTCATAAAAATCACTGGATAGGGAAGTTGCACCTTCCTCATCAAGTGTATAACAAATACTCGCTAGCACCATTTCATCCTTTATGGGAAGGGTTTCTGACATTTTTCCCGTTGTAATCGAAGCCTTTTCAAGATCCCTCTGCTCTGTCACTAAACTGCTAAAACTCGAATGATCACTTTCATCATCACCCTCCGTTTTTATTCCAGTCATGAAGGTAAACTGGTTCTCATTGTCCGGATTTTGGGTTCTGGCGAACATCAATGAACCATTTCCGTAAACCGGAGCAGTAGCATCATTGATCTTTTTACCAACCAATTTACCAGATTCATATTTTTCAATCCAAAAAGAAACTTCTTGATATGTATCATCGATAATGAAATCGAATAAGAATGCGTCACTCGTGGTCAGGGAAAGAATATCCTCTTCCCTATCCGTCAAATCCGCCACCGAGATGGTATTTGTTTGATTACCGGTACATGCCCCCAAAACGATGGCCAGCATGGTCAATAGTGCCGTGTATAAAATCTTCTTCATGCGTTTCCCTACTCCTTTATCAACTAAAATTCACAAAATCTTACACATTATATCATTGACTGAATAATTATGCATTATCTTTCAGAATAGGTACTTTTCCATATGGAACAGGGAGCTGGTTCGTCATCCCTTCCGTAAAAAAAGCAGCACAGTGTCAACTGTACTGCTTTATACCATAGGCTCGATGATGATTGATCAGATGAATAGTTTAATGGTAAGAATCACTCCGATCGTTATAAAGATCGGTCCCCAAAATTGCATCGGAATGAAGAATAGACTATGTCGGGTTCCCATTTTATAGGCCGTTCCTGTTTCTTGATCGACAAGAACCTTTTCAGAACCACCATTTAGTTTTCTACCCAAAAACCAGACGATGATCCCGGCCACGAATAAACCGATGATTAATGAAGTATCTTCGGGCAGCGACCGGTCAACCGTCATCTCCAAGATCCAACCGAATAAGAACACCAATGGCACCATAATGACAAAAACTAAAAAACCTAGTCCTCTCCATATAATCATGCCTGAGCCTCCCTTTCACCTCCAAGTCGTTTATTATATTCACCTCCCAATCAATTTATGGATGGGTTTAACCCTTTATCTTAGATAGGAGTTCCCCAGCAGAACAAATATGTCCCCGCTTTATGGGCATAAAAAAACTCCCTATAAGAAAACAAACGATACATAAGTCGTTTATTAGTACGGGAGATATTCTATAACTATGCTAAATCTCACACTTTTCTCAATTTCATTGAATATCAGTCCCTAGGAGAATCAAGGGCTTGATAGGCCTTCTGGTACTTTCCGCCATCAGCAACCTCTGCATGATATAAAGCCTTAAGGGCAAAATTCTTCTCTAGATTGTGTTCTTTCATCAACACTTTCAATTGCGTTTGTAGTTCCGAGTGTTCTTTCATTAGCTGTTTCATTTGCGTCTTGAAGTACTTCATTATTATCGTTACTTCCTTTCAGGTGCTAAAAACTCACCCATCAAGTATACCATTTACGCATTTTTTCACCAGCAACACTAAAGTTTTCTCAAAAGGGAAAAGTAGTTTCATACTATTGTTAACATCACAAAGTTCAATCGTAGTGGCTTTTCTAAAAGAAAATCCAGTAAATGCTATGTTATAATGGATAATAAAAATCACATGAATTCGCATACGATCAAAAGGGGCTGTGTTACATATGAATAATGAACTTATTATGCCAGTTGAAATTTCCATCAAAGAAAAAAAGAAACTCTCACAAGGGAAAGTGATGCAAGTCGTCGTATTCTCACGATGTACGATGATTGAAGTAGAATCATCATTAAATGAAAATTATTATCTCATTTACTATAAGAATAATCTTGTATATGGTGAAAAGGTAGAAAAGATAGAGAAACATTCATTTATCGATAAAATACGGAAAATGGGTATCGTCTTACACTCAGACCATCCGTTCCTCTCCGCAATAATCCCCAGCCAAACCGCCACTATTCCAAATAAGAATAAGCTTTTCTCCCAACTTCAAAATCAATATTCCCTCCAGGAAGTAGCCTACATCGCTACGACGCTCGACTCATTTTTCACAAAGAAACAACTGAGCAATGTCATATACAAAATCTTTTACCACTATAGAAGAAACGGCAACTTCATGCAGGCCTTTCAAATCATTAAGATCTTGGCAAACTTCGCTCCCGACCTGAATTCTGCGAGAGAGATTAAAAACTCATTGGAGTTCCATTCCTATATGGAATTTTACACATCCTCATCACTATCTACCATCCAGGAGAAAGATTCCCTTTTTGTTGAATGGCATTGCTTCAAATATCGCTTACAACCTGATGAAGGAAAAATGTTAGAAGGTTTATTGAGGAAACAGGACTCTTTCTTGACCCTTCTCTTATTCTGGATGGAGAAAGTCGAAAAGTATTCGAAGGTGACTTCCATTGAAGCATATACCACGATGGCCTTGCAATTCGTATCCATGGAAAAGTGGATCGTAACCTTAGACTATTTACACATCAACCCATTTCAGGTGCTACCACAAACCAAATCCATGATTGAAGAGATGCTTCAGGAGGAACACTATGAAACAGCCGCTCTCTATTTAATGAATTTCCTTAATGCCCTACCGGATACCTATGAGGAGATCTTGCATACATTATGGGAACATTTAGATCCGACGTTTATTGCCACCCATATAGATACCTTCATGGTTATGATTCAACAGCTCGTCCTAGAAGATGGCGAGAAGCAATCCGAACAAAGGTTACTACAACTTATTGGTAAATTGCTTGAAACCTATGATCTTAAAGAGGTACATGAAAAGCTGCTGCCTATCCAAAAATCAGCTCCCCATTCTCCGGTGTTCCGGAAAATAAACAAAATGATGACCTTGCTGGATGATCCCGATCAAATGATGGAACTCGGACAATATTATGCAGAGTTTAAGCAATACGATGAAGCCATCGAATGTTTCTCATGGGAGATGGAATTGTACCCGGATGACCCCGCTCCCGTATCGCAGCTGTCCAAAATGTATCAAAACAAAGGGATGGTTAAAGAGGCCTTTGCTTACCATCAAATATTAGATCAAATGAAATAACGTGCAATGAAATATAAAAAGGATTAGAACTCACCCTTCTAATCCTTTTTTATACGGTTTAAGAGTTTATTTAAGAAATAAAGCTCATTTCATATGGCTCGCTTAATTGATCCGAAATATGGAATACTATCCATGTGAGGCTTTGAAGATTTATAAAACGTACACATAATTCGACAAAAAATGCACTATATCGACAAATCTATTTGACATTTAATCCGTTAATGTTTAGAATCTTTATGATATTCAAAAAAAGAATTGAGTGTTTAAAATGAAAACGAACTTATTTCGAAAAAAATCCGTGAATCAACTTTTACAAAATCATGGAAAAGTACAATTACAAAAGACACTAGGAGCGTTTGATTTAATCCTACTCGGTGTCGGTGCCATTGTGGGTACAGGAATTTTCATCCTTCCAGGTACCGTTGCAGCCCAGCATGCAGGACCTGGGATTGTGTTCTCTTTTATCATTGCCGCCTTTGTTTGTGCATTTGCCGCAATGTGCTACTCTGAATTTTCTTCATCCGTTCCAGTTACAGGGAGTGCATACACATACTCCTACATTGTCTTTGGGGAGATCATTGCTTGGCTAGTCGGCTGGTCCCTATTACTTGAATACGGCTTAGCTGTTGCTGCCGTTGCTACAGGCTGGTCATCCTATTTTAGCTCGCTACTTGCCGGGTTTAATATTTTGCTTCCTCACGAAATATCCGGTTCATTTGATCCGGCCAACGGCACATACATTAACCTGCCAGCTATATTGATCATTTTCCTTATTGCCGCCTTGTTGACATTAGGCATTAAAGAATCGACAAAATTCAATACGATTATGGTATGTGTGAAAGTGGCCGTTATTTTACTATTTATTATAGTCGGCGCATTCTACGTTGAACCGACAAACTGGAAGCCATTCACCCCATTTGGTACAAGCGGGGTTCTAAGTGCCGCGGCCTTAGTATTTTTCGCCTATCTTGGCTTCGATGCAGTATCATCTGCAGCCGAAGAAGTTAAAAATCCACAGCGTAACATGCCAATCGGTATTATTGGTTCGCTCTTTATCTGTACCTTATTGTATGTTGCTGTATCCCTTGTATTGACGGGTATGGTTTCTTACACACAGTTAAATGTAAGTGACCCTGTAAGCTTTGCCATGAAAGTGGTTAATCAAGATTGGGTGGCCGGTATTATCTCCATAGGTGCCGTCGTTGGGATGATGACCGTAATCCTTGTTATGCTTTACGGTGGTACTCGCCTAGTATTCGCATTCGGTCGTGACGGCTTACTACCAAAATTATTATGCGAAGTTCATCCGAAACGTAAAACACCAGTAAAAAACACATGGATTTTTGCGACTCTCATTGCCTTATGCGCAGGCTTCGTCCCATTGGATAAGTTAACAGAGCTTGTAAACATGGGTACTCTTTTAGCCTTCACTGTTGTATCAATCGGCGTCATTTACTTACGCAAAAACAAAGACATTCCGAATGATGGATTTAAGGTACCTTTCTTCCCAGCCATTCCAGTCATTTCATTTATTTTATGCATATTCCTGATGACCCAACTATCCGCACACACCTGGATTGCGTGCCTTATTTGGATGATCATCGGTATAATCATTTACTTTACTTACGGTAAAAAGCACAGTATTTTGAACAAATAACAAATATGGCTGTTGCAGTGTGGACGTTCACATCTGCAGCAGCCATTTATTTTTGGAATCATACATGACCAATCAACTACGCACTTTCGCACACGGCAATTGATGGAATTTCTACCAATTTGCGAATAGCGCCTACAAGCGCAAAAAAACTAGACACCCTGTGTGCCTAGCTTTTCCATCATTTATTGAAAGTAATGTTCTCTGTACCTTGTCCCAGATTAATGGTCGTTTCCCTTGGCTTTGTTTCGGCTATCACGTTCCCGTTTCTGAAGGAATAGCGTACCATGGCCTGTTTACGGACTGCTTCGTATTCATTTTCTGCCGCTAAAACAATGAAGTTGGCAGGTTTTCCCGCCTCGATTCCATAGTGGTCCTCGATTTGCAAGGTTTTTGCACTATTGGCGGTAATTAAATCGATGGAATTGACGATTTGCTCGTAACCCATTAGTTGAGAAGCATGAATGCCCATATGCAGCACTTGCAGCATGTTTCCCGTTCCTAGTGGATACCATGGGTCGAATATGTCATCGTGACCAAAGCATACGTTTAGTCCTGCTTCCTGTAATTCTTTGACACGTGTTAAGCCTCTTCGTTTCGGATATGTATCGAATCTTCCTTGAAGATGAATATTCACCAATGGATTAGATACGAAGTTAATGGACGAAAGCTTCAATAAGCGAAACAACTTATAGGTATAGGCATCATTATACGAACCCATTGCCGTCGTATGGCTGGCTGTCGTTCGTGTACCTAGTCCCCGCTCGTAAGCTTCTTTTGCGACGACTTCGACAAAACGTGATTGCTCGTCATCGATTTCATCACAATGTATATCCACGAGGCGATCGTATTTTTCCGCTAAATCAAACGCAATCTTCATCGATTCCACGCCATATTCGCGAGTGAACTCAAAGTGGGGGATGCCCCCTACAACATCGGCCCCCATTTTTAGCGCTTCTTCCAGTAATCCAGTTCCATTCGGATAAGAGAGAATTCCTTCCTGTGGAAAAGCCACTAACTGCAAATCAACGAAATCCGACATTTCTTCTTTTACTTCGAGCATGGCTTTTAGTGCCGTAAGTTCCGGATCGGTCACATCGATATGTGTACGGACATGCTGGATTCCTTGAGCGATTTGCCATTTTAAAGCCGTTTTCGCCCTGGTTTTCACATCTTCATTCGTCAAAGACTCTTTTCGTTGGGACCACCGCTGGATTCCTTCAAATAACGTCCCACTTTGGTTCCACTCTGGCTCTCCTGCCGTCAACGTCGTGTCAAGGTGGATATGCGGTTCAATAAAGGGAGGGAGAACAAGTGACCCCTCCACATCATAAATCGGCTGATTCAACTCGTTCTCAACGTTCTCATTAAGGCTCTGCGTAACCGATTCTATCATTCCTTCTCTGACGACAATATTCCAAAGACCTTCTTTTCCTCTTAATTTAGCATGTTTAATAAGCATCTGACTGTACACCTCTTCTTAGTATTTTGTTGATAGGTACATATTTCATCAAGGCAACATACAGGATGATGGTCCCGATTAGAGCATTAATTGGCACGATGCCAGGTGCGAACTGGGCCAAAGCGACGCCTCCTGCCCAAGCAATCATCGATAACCAATTGACCTTTTTGAAAGACATCTCTTCGAATTTCCCATATTTTCTACGTTTCACGATAAAGTAGTCTGCTAAAATGATGGCCCCAATGGACGGGACTGCTGCTCCTAGTACATTCAAAAAACCGACGAAATTAGTATACAGCCACATTGCTAGCAATGTGCCGATGATTCCATTAACCACGACAAGTTTCTTCTTGGAAATTTTCGTAACATTGGCAAATCCCAATCCCGAAGCGTATAGCGCATTATCATTCGTTGTCCAAATATTCAGTCCCAATACAATGATTGCCGGCAAAATCAGCTCTTGCAAGAACATGACTTCAGAAATATCCGAAACACCGTACGTCATTGCCCCAATCGCCCCGAATATGAACATAAGTGAATTGCCTAGAAAAAAGGCAATCACCGTTGCGACAACGGCTGACCGGGTCGTCTTGGCAAAGCGGGCAAAGTCTGGCGTCAAGGTACCCCCGCTGATGAATGAACCAATGCAGATGGTTAAGGCAGCGCCCACTCCCATCATTTCAGTAGGCTGATAATCTAATAACCCCTGAAACCCACCGATTGTTTCGGTTGCCTCAAATACCGAGTAGCTACCCAGAATGGCAATGGCCGGCACAGCAACGAACCCTAACAGCACGAGTGCCTTAATACCATAGATGGCAGATATCGTCATCATCACTCCAAAACTTATAATCAATAGATAGATATTAATCCCTGTTGCCTTTTCAACCGGAACCGCGAACATCGCTACCCCCACTCCAAACCAACCTACTTGCGTTAACCCCAGCAATAAGGAGGGCACATAAGAGCCTTTATCACCAAAGGCATACTTTGCAAGCAGATGTGTAGAAAGGCCGGTCTTCGCGGCAATATGGGCCAACGCCCCCGTATACAGGCCCAGCACACAATTGCCCGCCAATACGATGAGAAGGAATTGAACCAATGTTAATCCCGTTCCCAATTCCCCTCCCGACCACATGCTTGCCGAGAAGAAAGTGAACCCCAGCATAATGGATAGAATCTTCCAAAAATTATTACGATTTCCTTGCGGTACAGCTTGCCATGAAAACTCTGCATCTACTTTTCCCATAACGTTTCCTCCATTTTTAAACTGATACCCACAAAGAAAAAAGAGGTCTATTGTCATCAACCGACAATAAACCTCTTCTGCATTATGACGAGTAGTAGTAGCCAGGCAAAAAATGCATGGACGTCTCCCACATCATAAAAATCCGTTGTCCTTGTCAGCCTCACGGGACTGAATTAAAGATACCAATATTTGATTATTAACATTATTCCAAAAAAGAGACGGTAAGTCAATACTAATTTTCTATGCGATTCCTTTACAAACCAAAAAGGACTACATACAGAGACTCAGATGAAATTCAAACATGGGTGTTTTTTTCAGGAATGGATGTCACCTTTTGTAACTAGATCCCACCCTAAATCTCTTTCTCCTCTAGAACCTTAAATGAATTTACTATATACTTTCATTAAATTGATGAAAAGCGTGGTGACCCTTACTTGTTTAAACTATTGTTAATTGAAGATGATACCACATTATTCAATGAGATTAAAGATAGATTGGCACAATGGTCCTATGATGTATATGGAATCAACGATTTCAGTAAGGTGATGCAGGAATTCACTGCCATTAAACCCGACTTGGTCCTCATTGATATCCAATTGCCAAAATTCGACGGGTTCCATTGGTGCAGGATGATTCGCACCCACTCGAACGTACCCATTCTCTTTTTATCTTCACGCGATCACCCGACCGACATCGTGATGTCCATGCAGTTTGGGGCAGATGATTTCATCCAGAAACCCTTTCATTTTGATGTACTGATTGCCAAGATACAAGCGACGCTTCGTCGTGTCTATAATTACAATACAGAAAAGATCGAACTAAAAACCTGGTGCGGCGCCACCTTGGACTATGAGAAGAATACAGTTGTAACCGAGACAGGAACAATCGAGCTGACAAAGAATGAAGTGTTCATCCTAAAAAGGCTGATTGAGCAGAAGAATAAAATAGTGAGCCGCGATGATTTAATCAATAGTTTATGGAATGATAAGCGCTTTATCAGCGATAATACCTTGACGGTCAATGTAAATCGATTGAGGAAAAGGCTCGATGAGGTGGGGTTGGGACAGTATATCGAAACAAAAGTGGGACAAGGTTACATTGCGGTCGAAGAGGATCATGTATGATTAAGAAATTTATATGGGAAAGGTTTAGCTGGATTACTTTCTACATCCTCTTTCACTTATTCATCATATTCGTCGCCTATCTTGATTCGGCCATTCCTTTATCCCCCATTCTCTACATGGTCTTTTTATCATTCATCATGTTCATCATCTTTTTGGTGGTCCGCTACCACAAGGAAACGAAATTCTATCGAAGTTTAGTGGAACGGGAAGATAATTTGGATGTAAGTCAATTAGCGGAACCGGGAAGCCCTTTTGAAGAGATCATCGAACGTAGCATCAGCAATCAAATCGAATATCTGAAACGGACGGCTTCATACGGACAAATGACATTGGAGCAGGAAAAGGACGAACTATTATCTTGGATTCATGAAGTGAAGACGCCTTTGACGGCCCTACGTTTAATGATTGATCGCATACAAGATGAAGAACTCAAATCCCATATGACATATGAATGGCTCCGCATCCACCTTTTGCTTGATCAACAGTTGCATCAACGGCGGCTACCCTTCATGGAAAATGATCTATATATCGGTAACACCGATTTGGAAGGGATTATTTTCGACGAGATTAAGACGTTACAATCTTGGTGCATGCAAAAAGGGATTGGATTCGATATCCAATTGGAAAAAGCCGAGTGCTTAAGCGATAGTAAATGGGTCGCATTCATTATTCGGCAACTATTGACCAATAGCATCAAATATAGTGAAGGATCCGATATTTTGATACAGAGCCACGAATCCAATGGACAAACGATCCTTGAAGTGAAGGATGCTGGCCGCGGCATCGACCCAAGGGACCTTCCCCGCATTTTTGATAAAGGATTCACATCAACGACCAATCATCAAGACCACGGGGCGACGGGAATGGGGTTATACTTAACCAAGAAAGTGGCGGATTCCTTATTCATCGATATAACCGTCCGGTCCACTCCCGGAATCGGGACCACTTTCATCCTGACTTTCCCGCAAAAAAATCAATTCGTTAAATTCCTTAGCATGTGACAAAGATGTCACATGCTTTTGTTCTTTGTTCGGCCAATCGAAGGAAAAGAAAGGGAAAGGCTTTTATAATGAAGATATCGAAATAAAGGGAGTGTATTGGAATGAATATACTAGAAGCGAAAAAGATCCATAAAAGCTACGGCAATAAATTCAATAAACAAGAAGTCTTGAAAGGCTTGGATATCAACATACACGAAGGGGAATTCGTCAGTATCATGGGAGCGTCCGGTTCAGGAAAAACCACGCTTCTGAATGTCCTTTCCTCGATTGATAAGATCAGTAATGGAACCATCGTCATCGAAGGAAAAGAAATTTCCGGCATGAAAGAAAAGAAGCTGGCTGAATTTCGTAAGAATCACCTAGGATTCATCTTCCAGGATTATAACTTATTGGACACTCTGACGGTCAAGGAAAATATTCTTTTACCATTATCGATCACCAAAACGCCGAAAAAAGAAGCTGAGCAAAAGTTCGAAACACTCGCAAATGAACTTGGCATATATGAAATCAAGGACAAATATCCGAATGAAATTTCCGGCGGCCAAAAACAGCGTACCTCTGCGGCACGGGCCTTCATCCATGAACCAAGCATCATTTTTGCCGATGAGCCGACAGGCGCCCTTGATTCAAAAGCCGCTTCCGATTTATTGAACAAGATGAGCGAATTGAACAAAAAGCGTAATGCCACCATCATCATGGTTACGCATGACTCAGTGGCAGCCAGTTACTGTAGCCGCGTCATCTTCATCAAAGATGGACAGATCTATTCTCAATTGAATAAAGGGGAAGAAACGAGACAATCCTTCTTCAGAGATATCATGAAAACACAAGGTGTACTAGGAGGGGTGCATAATGAGCATTAATCAACTCATCTTTCGCAGTCTGAAAAAGAACCTGAAGAATTATTATCTATACGTTTTCGCTTTGGTCTTCAGTGCCTCCCTTTATTATGCCTTTGTTACCTTGCAATACGATCCGTCAATGGATCAAGTAAGTGGGGGGATTAAAGGGGGAGCTGCCATTCAAGCAGCCTCCGTTCTGTTGATTGCCATCGTTTCCATCTTTCTTTTATATGCGAATAGCATTTTCATTAAACGTCGCAGCAAGGAAATTGGCTTATTTCAATTAATAGGAATGACCAAAAACAGGATTTTCCGCATCCTGAGCGTCGAAAATTTAATCCTGTATTTCTGTTCCGTATTCCTGGGGATATTCGTAGGGTTTGCGGCTTCAAAATTGATCATCATGATATTATTCAAGCTTACGGGAGTCCAGGCGATCGCCGCCCTTCACTTTACCATGCAACCATTCATTCAGACACTTATCGTATTCAGTATCATCTATCTATTCATCATGTTGATGAACTTTGGTTTCATCAAAAGACAGACCATCTTATCACTTTTTAGGGTGACTTCGAACACGGAAGGAAAAGTGAAGAGGGTTTCGATTTTTGAAATGATCCTTGGGATAGCTGGAATCATTCTGATCATTGCTGGCTATTATGTTTCAACGAAGTTATTTGATGGTTCTTTCTCTCAGGCGAATTCCCTTTTAATAGCCATGCTATTCATTCTGGGGTCCGTCATCATCGGAACCTACCTATTTTATAAGGGATCGGTGTCTTTCCTCTTTAATATTGTCCGCAAGAGGAAGAATGGATACCTGAACATCAATGAAGTGCTTTCGCTTTCATCCATCATGTTCCGGATGAAATCCAATTCCGTTTTACTGACCATCATCACGACCGTTTCCGCTCTTGCAATCGGATTATTATCCTTGACCTATATCTCCTATTACTCATCGGAGAAAATGGCCACATCCTATGTACCTACTGACTTTTCCCTGTCCAATGGCGAGGATTCAAACAAGTTAAAAGAGGCATTGGCAGCAAAATCAATCGGATATAACGAAAATAAGATAGAGGTCATTCGGGCAAAGGTCAATATAAAGGATATACTGGATAGCTCCATAGAAGAAGCGGGCTTTGACCCGAATATCATGAATCTTGCCATTGTCAGTGATCGGTCGGTGAAGAGGATCGATGTCACACCGAAAGAGACCATCTTCAGCGGGTATAGTCCAACGCTACAGAGTTTAACATCTCTTAAAGATTCCGGGAAAATCGAATTGAAGGGAAAAAACATGAGCATTCCCCAAAACTATTTAGGGCCAGAAGATGACTCCATCCTTCCCTATTATTTAACGAATGGCGGAATGCCAGTAGCCATTGTGGATCAAGCAGTTTTTGACCGTCTGAAAAAGGATTTGGACCCTGAACTCCAACTGGATTCTCCCGTTTATTATGGGATTGACTTAAAGAATAAGGGTGATATCGAAAAGGCAAATAAGATTTTCGATACGATTTCCTTCCAGGATAAAGAATATAGTGGTTCACAATACCAAGAACTGCAAAGTATAAAAATAAACATGGGTCTTACGATGTTCATCGTCGGCTTTTTAGGATTAACGTTCTTGATCACATCAGGATGCATTCTTTATTTCAAACAGATGGATGAGAGCGAAAATGAAAAAGCGAACTATACCATTTTACGAAAACTTGGTTTCACACAAGGTGATTTGTTAAAAGGGATTCAGGCCAAACAGGTCTTCAACTTTGGGATTCCTCTAGTCGTTGGGTTATTCCATAGCTATTTTGCCGTTAAATCCGGCTGGTTCTTCTTTGGTACGGAAGTCTGGACACCTATGATCATTGTCATGGTCCTCTATACGATACTGTACTCGATCTTCGGTATCCTTTCCGTTTTCCATTACAAAAAGGTGATTAAGGAATCCCTTTAAATACACGCAAAAAGCTCCAGCCCATAAGGGGACTGGAGCTTTCTGCATGTCTTATCGCGTCATCATCTGTTGAACGATTTCCCTATTACGTCTTTTGAATATTTCATTATGTGAAGAAACCATTCCCACCTTGTGCGCATCAGGCTGGATGAACTGTTTCGCTTGATTGACTGCATTTGCGGCATCCTGGAAGGTACCCGCTATTAAGTTCACTTTCCCATCATACTGAAGAATATCCCCTGCGGCATACATCCCTTCTACAGAGGATTCGCTGGTTGCATTGCCTGCAATATAATAATGATCGGCCATATCCACCTTCACTTCACTGTTTTCAAGTAGCGAGGCATCACGCTCATACCCATGGTTGATGATCACTTCATCGATTGATAAATGGGAAACCTCCCCTGTTTCATGACTCGTTAGTTCTACACGTTCAATGACTTCATGATTGGTACAAGCGACCAGTTTTGTAATGGACGTATTGAACAGGCATTCCGCAGAACTTTTCATCAATTGGCTTATCTGTGATTCATGACCTGCCAACGCATTTTTTCTATAGGCCACATAGACCTTTTTGGCGATAGGCTCCAATTCATTCGCCCAATCGATAGCAGAATTCCCGCCGCCTGAAATGATTACCGTCTTATCCTTGAATCGTTCTAAGGACTTCACTGTGTAATTCAGATTGGACACTTCATAACGCTCTGCCCCATCGATTTCCAGCTTTTGCGGATTCAAGATCCCCCCACCGACGGCCACGATGATCGTTTTCGAATAATGCAGGCCGCCAGAAGACGTAAGCAAGACAAACATCCCATCTTCATCCCGCTTGATCGACTCCACCTTTTCATTCAATACTACCGTGGGATTAAAGGTTAATCCCTGTTCCACAAGTTGATCAATTAACTCAGCTCCCGTAATAGGTGTCTGTCCCCCGACATCCCAAATCATTTTCTCAGGATATACATGGATCTTCCCACCTAATTGTGGCTGATATTCAATGATCTTTGTCTTCATTTCTCTTAACCCACTATAAAAAGCGGAATAAAGGCCAGCCGGCCCTCCCCCAATTACGGTTACATCATAGATATCGTCCTGTTTCACTCATGACCACTCCTCGGAAACTAAATGTAATTGATTCTCATTCTCATAAGTTAAATGTACACTCTTTTCTTCTTTTTTACAATTTTTTCTACTGAAGTTCTTTTCTCTTTTTTTATGTGGGTCGCTTACACCTGTTGTACCTGGGGCTTAGATTGTACGTGATAAGGAGATTCATAGGATGCAGAACCGCTTCTTTTTATAATTTTTTGATTTTTTTAAAAATAAAAGCTTTGACTTAATGATGAAAATGATGTAAATTACCAATGGGCGAACAATTTCATAAAAAAATATTACAACATTCGTATATAGAGGTGTAAACAATGGAAAATGTGTTTGATTACGAAGATATTCAATTAATTCCCGCTAAATGTATAGTTAATAGTCGTTCGGAATGTGATACTACTGTAAAGTTAGGTAAACATACCTTCAAGTTACCTGTGGTACCTGCGAATATGCAGACCATTATAGATGAGAAAGTCGCTACATCCTTGGCTAAGAATGGGTACTTCTATATCATGCATCGTTTTGAACCAGAAAAGCGCAAAGCTTTTATTCAAGATATGCATGCGTGTGAGTGTATCGCTTCCATCAGTGTCGGAGTCAAAGAAGAAGAATATGGGTTCATACAAGAATTGGCTGAAGAGCGTATTGTACCGGACTACATTACGATAGATATCGCGCATGGCCATTCCAATGCTGTAATCAATATGATCCAACATATCAAACATCACTTACCTGATAGTTTCGTAATTGCAGGTAACGTCGGTACTCCAGAAGCCGTAAGAGAATTGGAAAATGCCGGGGCGGATGCAACAAAAGTTGGAATTGGACCAGGTAAGGTTTGCATCACGAAGATCAAGACAGGATTTGGTACGGGTGGCTGGCAGTTAGCAGCGGTGCGTCTATGTGCAAAGGCCGCAAGTAAACCGATTATTGCGGACGGTGGCATTCGTACACATGGGGATATAGCGAAATCTATTAGATTTGGTGCCACTATGGTGATGATTGGTTCATTATTCGCTGGCCATGATGAATCTCCAGGCGAAATAGTTGAGAAAGATGGAAAGATCTATAAAGAGTACTTTGGTTCAGCTTCAGAGTTTCAAAAAGGTGAAAAGAAGAATGTAGAAGGCAAGAAAATGTTTGTCGAGCACAAAGGTGCGTTAAAAGACACATTAAAAGAAATGGAACAAGATCTTCAATCCTCCATTTCTTATGCTGGTGGAACGAAATTAGAAGCGATTCGAACTGTAGATTATGTCATCGTGAAAAATTCAATTTTTAATGGTGATAAAGTTTATTGATCATTCAACCCCATACAAAAAACGGTGCAGCGTTAAGGCGTTGCACCGTTTTTCTTATTCAATTCACAAATAGATACAACTTCTTATCATGATCATCAAGCGTTCGCTGGCTCTTTTCCGTAAAATCCATCCATTTCACTTTTTTACATCGTTCTTCTAACCGGGCATTCAGCTCTTCTTCGATCTCACACATGAACCGAATGATTTCTTCATAAGGCATGTTAAAATGTCGGGCCGCGAGTCGCGGCGGAGAATGCTTTACTAATAATCTCATAAATTGATCGACCGTTTCCGCTTTTGAAGCCAGGTAATCTTCTTCATACACGATAAATTCATATACTTGCCGCTTCATGCCCGTAAGTCTGGACACTTCGTCCCGCAATAGAAACTCCATTAATCTTTCGTTCATATGCTCTACCTCGTATATGGTTATATTTCAATTCTAAAAGAATCATCTTGAAGTGTACTTCCTTACAAACCATCAAGTTCATCTCATACTCTATGATAATGGTACTGTAAATATCATAGTATATGTTGGTTGCCGATGAAAGGTTATCTTCACAAAAGGACATGATCGTTTAGAAGTGGAGTGAATTTTTCCCTTACCCATGAATACTCCTTGGAATTTTTGACAAAATAAAGGCATGCTTTCATTCTACCTTGAAATTCATTTATTTTTGAATTTAAATGAATATTTTGGTTAAAAAAACTATATAATAGATGTAATATTTAGTTAATTCTAAAATTTGGTATGGAATTTAGATATGTATAGGGGTAAAATAAAGCATATGGCATCTTGTTTTTTCTTAATGTTTCCGAGGAGTTAAAGGGTGGGTATAGTACGTACATAGTGGCAGCTGAAATGCTGTCCGACATATCGGTTGTTTTCATTTGTTCAGAATAACAATGAAAAGAATAGGAGTGATTTTGTTTGAAACCTTCAACAAATCGCATGTTAACCCGTATTAAATCCGTTTATATGTTCATTAGTAACAACGGTACGGTTTCTACTCAAGAGCTTGTAGAAGAATTTGGCATCACTCCTCGAACAGTGCAACGCGATTTAAATGTCCTAGAGTACAATGACCTTGTTCAAAGCCCAAGCCGTGGTGTTTGGACAACAACAAGCAAAAAAGTGAAGATGTCATCTTAAAAAAAGAATGACCACCCGAATAAAATCGATATGTAAAAAGTAATTTGAGGCGGACTACTAGTCCGCCTCATTTTTTGTTGTTTATTCAGCAGGCTGACCTGCCTTCAGCTGTTCAAGTTCTTCTGCCGTTAACTCCCGGTATTCCCCAAGTTCAAGATCCTCGTCTAGTTGCAGGCTTCCCATCGAAAGACGCTTCAGATATACGACTTTCTTTCCGACAGATTCAAACATCCGCTTCACTTGATGGAACTTCCCTTCCATTATCGTCAACTCGATATCAGAAGTCAGGCCCGATTTTAAAATGTTCAATTCGCCTGGTTTCGTTTCATACCCATCGTCCAGGGTGACACCGTTACGGAATGCTTCAATATCCCGTTCCGTGACTTCACCATCAATGACCGCAAAATATGTTTTCGGCACATGTTTCTTCGGGGATAGCAGCTGGTGTGCAAGCTTGCCGTCATTCGTGATCAACAATAGCCCCTCTGTATCTTTATCCAATCTGCCGACCGGGAATGGTTCAAAGACCGCGTCCTCCGGCTCAAGGATGTCGATGACCGTCTCTTGGTGTTTGTCTTCCGTTGCCGACAATACGCCCGGAGGCTTATTCATCATTAGGTAAATGAATTCTCTATATTCAACCCGTTCGTCATGAACTGTTACGATTTCAACATCAGGGTCCACCTGTTCCTTCGCGTCCTTCAATATCCGGTCGTTGACCTTCACGGCTCCGGACTTCAGGAGCTTCTTCACTTCTTTCCTGCTTCCGTACCCAATATTGGATAAAATCTTATCAATTCTCATTGTTTCCTCCTAAAGCCTTTTCAGTAAAAAGCCTTGCCCATTTTCATGACAGGCAAGGCCAATATATTTAAATCAGGGGATAATATAACATTACCCTTTTTCTTACATTTAAAACACAATCTTTTTATAATCCCAACTTCTTCTTCAACCTATCAATTCTCGTACCGAATAGGCGATGGGCAAGTTTGCTCTTCAAGGAGAGCGCCGCGTAGATCAGTGCCCCAAAAATCGCACATACGGCGGAAATCAAGATTGCCTGGAATCGGCCTTCAGAAGTTAACCAAAGGGATAACAAGCTGTGCAGACCCCAAACGGCAAGTCCCATTATCGCGGAAAAAGTCGCCATCAAGACGGTCCTTCTTATCGTAAGGCTGTAACGATAGCCCGTAAAGTAGGAGATGACGTACAAATTCAATAGGACTGCGGCCAGATAGCCCAGTGCCGTCGCATATACGGAACCTTCCGTTTCAAATAATTTGATCATCGGAATGTTCAAGCTCAACTTCACCAAAAATCCGACTAGCAAACTGAGCACCGTGTATTTTTGCTGATTGATACCTTGTAATACAGCAGCAGAAATCGAAAAGAGCGCAAATAGAACCGACACGGGCGCATAAGCCTTAAGCACACTAATCCCAAGCAAATCGTGACTGTAAAAGGCACTATAAATCGGATCAGCAAGCACCGACATCCCAACGACCGCCGGAATGGTTATGAATAATAAGATTTGAAAAGCCTGATCAAGCTGGCGGGTGAACTCGGTTTGATCCTCGCTTACAAAAGCTTTCGTCACCGTTGGCAATAACGCCATCGAAAATCCGGTAGCAAGTGTCATCGGAATCACGACAAGCTTTTGGGCATATACGTTGAGAACCCCTAGTGCCTCCTCGGCCACATGCAGTAAGCCAATCGAAGACATTGCCCTGTTGAAGGTCATCAAGTCCGCGAATTGGAACAGAGGCATCGCGATCCCGACAAAGATGAATGGAATCGATGATAAGAAAATCTCTTTATAAATCTGGATCAAAGAGATGGACATCGTCCCCCGGTCTCTCTCCTTCAAGCTGTCCAAATACGGTTTTTGTTTCTTCCAATACCAAAACAAAACGACTAAACCGCCGAGTGCTCCGACAGTCGCCGCAAATGTTGCGATCTGGATGGCTCTCACCAATTCACCGTCAAGGACATGCAGGACAATATACACACCGGCCAGTAGAAATACGATTCGGACGATTTGTTCGACGACCTGGGAAATCGCCGTTGGCTCCATGGCTTCATGCCCTTGGAAGTACCCGCGGATGATGCTCATGAATGGCACAAGGATCAAAGCGAAGCTGATCGCCCGTATGACAGAGGTGATATCGCTCACGCTGTTCTTATTGACGCCAAGCATGGTAGTGAAAACCGGTGCCATTGTAAAAAGCACCACAAAGGCGAGGAACCCGGTGATCATCATTAACTTCAAGCTCGATTTGAATAGCTTCTCCCCCACTGCATATTCCTCGAGCGCATTATACTTCGATATAAATTTAGAAACGGCAAGCGGCATGCCAGCCGTGGCGAAACTAATGAATATCGTATAGGGAACATATCCATATTGATAGAGTGTGGCCCCTTTATTTCCAACCATATGTTCAAATGGGATGACGTAAAATAAACCAAGAACCTTGGAAATAATCGCTCCCAGGGTTAATATAAAAGCCCCTTTTAAAAACTTAGACGACATTTTATCCCTTCCTGCCTCTTTCAGTTACGTTTCACACGCTCTTTATCTTAACATAATAAAGGATTTTTTCTATAGAAAACTACACTCAAGTTTATCGTTTTCACGGATTTTATACAAACAAATCATTCCTTTTTATTGTAGTTCGCATTCTGACAGGGTCTTGCTATATAATGAAGAGACTGAAAAAAATAAAGGCGTGATCATTTTGAAATATGATGTAATAGTAATTGGCGGTGGCCCTTCCGGATTGATGGCAGCCATTGCGGCTGGCGAAAAAGGTGCCCACGTATTATTAGTGGATAAAGGCGAGAAATTAGGCAGGAAACTAGCGATATCAGGTGGCGGGCGCTGCAACGTGACGAACAGGCTCTCCATCGATGAAATCATTCAGCATATCCCTGGAAACGGGCGATTTTTATATAGTGCGTTTTCTGAATTCAACAATGAAGACATCATACAGTTCTTCGAAAAGTTAGGCGTGGCCCTAAAGGAAGAAGATCATGGCAGGATGTTCCCGGTCAACGATAAAGCACAAAGCGTTGTCGATGCCCTATTGACGCGCCTGGCCGATTTGAAGGTGAAGATCTATAAGAATTCCCCTGTCGCTGAGGTTCTCTATGATAATGGGAAAACGAGCGGCGTTCGCTTGAAAGATGGTCAAATCTTCGAAACGGATGCGGTCGTGATTGCCGTCGGGGGGAAATCAGTCCCGCAAACAGGCTCAACCGGTGACGGCTATGCTTGGGCACGTAAGGCCGGACATACAATCACCGAGCTGTTCCCGACGGAAGTCCCGGTCCTAAGTAATGAAACATTCATTAAAGAAAAGACGCTACAAGGGCTCGCACTTCGAGATGTTTCATTAAGCGTACTGAACCCAAAAGGCAAAACGTTGATTACGCATAAAATGGACATGCTCTTTACGCACTTCGGAGTATCCGGACCAGCCGTTCTTCGGTGCAGCCAATTCGTCGTCAAGGCGATGAAAAAGTGGAACCTCGCTGAAGTGACGATGAAAATCGATGCCCTTCCGGATCGAAACAAAGAAGAAGTCTTCCAAGATATCGCAAAGGAAATCAAGTCCGAACCGAAAAAGGCAATTAAAAACACGTTAAAAGGACTTGTACCGGAACGGTATCTCCACTTCTTGCTGGAACGGAGCGGAATCGACCTTCAAGAACAAGGTGCGACGATCTCCAATGAAAAAATCCGCCGCTTCGCCGAACTATGCAAGGATTTCCAATTCGGTGTCCATGGAACCCAGTCGATTGAAAAGGCCTTCGTAACGGGTGGCGGCGTATCCGTCAAAGAAATCCAACCTAAGGAAATGGCCTCCAAACTAATGGACGGGCTGTATTTCTGTGGCGAGATTTTGGACATCCACGGATACACGGGTGGCTATAACATCACTTCAGCATTAGTGACCGGTCGACTTGCCGGCATGAATGCTGCATTATATGCTCGTTCATAGAATGTAAAGAGGCTGATCCCGTTCGTTACGGGATCAGCCTCTTTTGTGTAGCTATGATTTGTCCTTGGTAGGAATTCAACCACAAATGGCCATTATTCAACCACAACGCCGATTTATTCGACCACGCCTACCCTTAATTCAACCACGATTCGCGTTTTTTCAACCACGATCCATATTCCATCCCTCGGCTTCCCCAGGGTGATAGCGGTACACCTCAAGGTCGACCTTGCCATGTTCCGTGATGTGGATTCCTTCACTCTCTAGTAAGAAGGTTTGTTGGGAAGCCAGCCCTTCCTGTTTTAAGCCAATTTCACCCTTCGCATTGATCACCCGATGCCAAGGAAGGTTATATTTCTTGCTGCTTGAATGAAGAATGCGGACGACTTGCCTTGCACCGCGCGGGTGTCCAGCCAGTTGGCCGATTTGCCCATACGTCATGACTTTCCCAGGGGGAATATGTTGTATGATACCGATTACCTCTTCAGTAAAGCGCTCCAACTATCTCACCTCTGCCTGGTTTAGTTAGCTATGATTGTGCACGTTTCATCCGTCATGAACACGCCATGGTGCTTCATTAACATGGATTTCAGTGTCGGGGTCAGCCTACATTCATCATAGGCACAAACAGAAACCATGCCCTTTTTTGCAATGATTTGATTGACGCCCTTTTCATATTCGCTAATGCTCTCGAACACGACTTCCTCACTTCCCCCCCATTCAACGTGGCCCCAGGTTTGCAGGGAAACATCATTCGCCATGTATCCCTCCACATTCCTTAAAAAATACTCGACCATCGTGTTGGGATGAAAGTCTCCTTCAAAGCAGTAAAAATCAAAATTATTGATATGGTGCACTTTCTTCAGCTGTTCGTCATTTAATTGTCCTTGTAATTTCTTATATACGAAAGGAAAGATCCGATCATTTTCGACGACCATTATATCGTTTCCCTGTTCAACACCGGAAATAATGAATAGGGTTTCGTTATGAATATAAGTCTCCAGTTCATCGAAACAGTAGAACACATGGCCTCCGTTTGATTTCTTTAGTTCTTTCATGAGTTGCTTCATATTGTTATCCAAAATGGATCTCCCCTTTTAATACACCATCACACTGTATTACGTCTAACTTTACCTATTCTCTTCGCAGAAGACAAATCCCTTGAACAGTATGGCCTGTTTTTTACATGTAAAAAAAACCGACACCAAGTCATATGGGTCGGATTTCACCTTTTTTTATAAATGATCATCGCACTAAAACAATAAATCTGTTCATGTTCCTCTTCACCGGTCGTGGCGACATTGTATTTAATATCGACGATTTGACTATCACGGATATCGACGAGAAAGTCATTCATCTCCTCTTCCAAATCCTTTTCATGCTCATAATCAAACAACTTCACTTGAATCATTGGCTTTCCCCTGCCTTTTTAACGTTTGATGGTTATTGAGCAGGGTGCCCATTTTATTCATGGATTATACGTGTTACTTATAAATCCGATAGTAAAGCCACCGCTTCATTGCCGACTTCTTCAGTAGAACTATTTCCTCCCATATCAGGAGTGAGCACCTTTTTATCGACCATCACTTGTTCAATGACACCCAGTACCTTCTTGCCCCAATCTTCATGACCGAAGAAATCAAGCATCTGGCTCGCAGACCAAATGGCGGCAAGCGGATTGGCGATGCCTCGCTGCGCTATATCCGGTGCAGAACCATGGATGGGTTCGAACATGGACGGATACGCTCGTTCAGGATTTAAATTGGCCCCGGCAGCCAGCCCCATCCCTCCAGCAATGGCGGCGCCTAAATCGGTGATGATGTCACCGAACAAATTGGAGGTGACGACGATTTGAAACCTTTCAGGCTGTTTGACAAAGAACATGCTCGCCGCATCAACCAGGTAAGAATGCGTTTCCACTTCCGGATATTCCTGTCCAATTTCCTCGAACACCTCATCCCAAAAAACCATCGAATAATTCAAGGCATTCGCTTTACTGATGCTCGTTAGCGTTCTTCCCGACTTCCGTGCCAATTCATAGGCGTAACGGATAATCCGTTCCGTACCTTTACGGGAAAAGACACCTGTCTGTAACACCACTTCCTCTGGCTTTCCTTTAAATAGCCAATCCCCTGCACCGGCATATTCTCCCTCGCTGTTTTCGCGGATGACCACCATATCGATTTGGTCGTGAGTCACATCCTTCAGTGGACAAGGCGCACCCTTCAGCAACTTAATGGGACGGACATTCACGTATTGATCGAATTGCTTCCTTATTTTCAATAACAGTTCCCGTAAGGAAATATGATCTGGAACACCAGGATAACCGACTGCCCCAAGATAGACGGCCTCGAATTCCTTCAACCGTTCCAGCCCATCATCAGGAAGCATCTTCCCATGCTCCAGGTAATATTCGCACCCCCATGGAAAATAGGTGAATTCAAACGAAAAGTCGCCCGCTAATTCAGCTACTTTATTCAATACTTTTATACCTTCATCAATTACTTCAGGACCAATTCCATCTCCCGAGATGACCGCTACTTTATGTACATGCACTTGACAGATTCCCCTTTGTCTATATATTCTGACTTAAACATCCTTATTTTAACATATCCCCAGAAAAAAGAGCCCTCCGAAAGAAGGGCCCCACTCATTTAGCTCGGAAATATGCACGTCTTTCCGCATACCCCTTACACTGTGCACAAACATGTATCTTTTTTCGATCTTCGTTCAGATAGGTCGTGACGTCTTTCGTCTTCCGTTTGCAAAAGTAACAAGGCTTCTTGAAAAACCCCATCACTTAACGATGACTTCCCCTGTCCAATGCATCATTCCGCCATCCATGTTTGCCACTTTATAGCCTTGCTCCTGAAGGTAATGGCATACATTCTCACTGCGGCGTCCTGAACGACAGATGAAGATATATTCTTTATCCTTATCGAAGTAGTCAAGGTTGGCAGGGATATCATTCATGCGAATGTGCTTCGCTCCTTCGATCATGCCTTCTTGCACTTCTTCGTCTTCACGGACATCGACAAGCTCAATCGCTTCTCCTGCCTCAACCTTTGCTTCAATTTCTTCTGGCGTAAAAATTTTAATTTGTTCCATTATAAGCACCCCAAGTTATCGTTTAATTTGTCTTGTATATTATAACAAAACTTTCAGGAAAACATGACTATTATGGATGGCATATAACAGACCAATCATTCGAAAAAGTATTTCTCTCCACCTCTGGCCTGCCATCGTTATCGTAACATTGATTGGTTGCTTCCATGAATTCTCGATGTGTAAAATATGTACGGGCAAAAAGCATCGACATAATCAAGAAAAATATTAAAACACCAGCTAATACCATATACTTTTTTTTATTCAAAACGATACGGACTTCCCCTTCATTGATATAAAGGTTTCAACCTTAATTATACAGGTAGTTGGAAAATGTGGAAGTCCGTAACACATGATCTTTATACCGTACTTACTGCTTTATTCCTGTACACCATCCTGGCCAAAAGTGCACCTAACAAGGCTGCTATCATGAGAATGCCAAATAGGATGGAATAACTCGCAACAATCCCTATGAGCGTGGAAGAGGCGATGCTTCCGAAATATCGGAACGTCGAGAAGATGCCTGAAGCCGAACCGGAGACTGACTCATCCACCGCTTCAAGCGAGGCAACCTGCATACTGGTCAGTCCCAACCCTATAGCCAACCCATTTAACACGAGTGTAATGGCCAAGTAGATAAAAGACTGGGAGGAAATCACGAAAAATAATAAGAAATTCGATACCACCGTTACGGCGAAAGAAAAGAAGATGACTTTTGCCGATACGAATTTTCGGTTTAGCTGCCCACCCATCATATTGCTGAGTGCCATGGAAATCGAGAACAGGGATAGCATGATTCCGCTCATGGATGTTGACATGTTCATTTTTGTCGTCATGATCAACGGCATGACAAGCAAGATTGCATACATGATGAAATTGTTTAGCAAGACCGATATGTTGGCATTCGCAAAGATAGGACTCTTAAACAATTGGAAATCGATGATCGGCGACGGAACGGAACGCTCGCGCTTCACGAATAGCACAATGAATAAAAGGCTCACGATTGCAAGAATGATAGACACCCTTGTCGAGTTTGTATGCGTCAACGATATTAATAAGGTTATTGATATGGCCAAATAGATGGAACCGAGTACGTCCAACGGTTTATTGGATGACTTTTTCTCAAGCTTAGGTATGAGGAACATACCGCCAGCAAGGGCACCGACTAAAAAGGGGACATTGACCCAAAAGATCGCTTTCCAACTAAGTACCGCGATTAACAACGATCCTACGAGAGGACCGACAGCTGCGCCAAGACCCATCCCCATCCCGAATAGTCCCATGACGCTAGATAAACGTTCACGTGACACCGTATGTCGAATCAAGGCGACCACATTCGGTATCAGCAATCCTCCACCGATCGCTTGAAGAGATCGAAAGACAACAAGCATGATCATATTTGGAGCCAGTGCGCATCCTATGGAAGCCACAAGAAATAGGGCTGCACCGACTATATAGATCTTGCGGTTTCCATAAATATCACCCAATTTGCCGGCAATCGGCTGAGTGACGGCCATGACAATCAGATAAATCGTAACCACCCAGGTCGTACTATGTATATCCAATCCATAAAATCCCGATATGGAACCGAGCGCAATGGATATCATCGTTGAATTGATGGGCACGAGGAACGCCCCCATCAATGTTAGTGCTATCATCAGGAATTCTTTTTGTTTACTCATACTTTCACCTCTTACATTCTCTATCCAAAGGGTAATTAGCCAATCATCGTAACGGTTCCTGTATTGCCGTCGACAATGACCCAATCCCCATCATGTAATCGTTCCGTTCCCACTTTCGTTCCTAAAACGGCGGGAATCTGATACTCCCTTGCAATAATTGCGGAATGAGATAGCATGCCCCCTGTATCCGTAACGATCGCTTCTGCATCCTGGAAGAAAGTCGTCCAGACGGGAGTCGTGTTTTTACAGACCAATATATCCCCCTTTTGAAACTTGGATGCTTCCTGCATACTGGAGATCACTCGGACCGGGCCTTCGCTAATACCTCCGGAAGCCGCGATACCTTTCATCACATTCCCCGTATTCTCCTTATCTTCTTCGAGTGAGCCGAATACCATTTCCACGAAGTTCCGCTCTTTTTCCGACGGTTTCCCAAAATAAGAAGGAGCTTTTATTTTACCTTGAATCTCATATTGTTTCTTTCGTTCCTTCACGACTTCCATCAAGGAGTGAGGTTCATCCAGTACAGCGAGGATCTCATCTTTATATACAAACCAGATATCTTCCTTATCGTCCAGCACTTGCTGCTGCACTAGAAGCTCGCTCACTTTCAATAAATATAACCGGGCCTTCGCGTCAAACATGGCATCGATATAAAAGTGATGATCATCCGTGATAACAGCCGCATCCAAAGCCAATTTATACTGTTCTTCAAATGCTTCCAGATCGTTGGGATCCTTGATTCCGTTGATGATCTTATGATACATCTGTTTTCTGGCCGTGACAGCCGACTCGAATTCTTTGTCAAAATCATGTTCATTCAGTATTAAGTTCTTGATGATTTGTAACACATGCTCATGATTCTCAATCCATGTATCTTCTATAAAATCATGTGACTTGGTGGAACGGTATCCGTACACGCTGACGAAGCTCTCCACACGGTTCAGAAAGTCCTTGCCCCTGCCGACGGTGTTGAGGTTCTGCAACAGGCTTCCTTCTTCCGATTCCATGAACACCTTCATCAAAGAAGGTTCCGCTTTTACTTTCAATGATAACTCCCAAAGCAAATGGTCGGATTCCAGTGACTTATTCATGACGCCAGCCAAAGATTGATAGAGTTCATGTAAAGGTGCATCTCCCGTTGCTTTTAGATAAATGGTCTCCAATTTCCTGTTGATATGATTGCTCGGGAAGACAATCATGAAGTGCCAGAAATACACATCCTTATAAAAGGCCTCTAACTCTACTAATCCCTTTTTCACTTTGTCGACCGTAAATGCTTGAGCCCTTTCCCCATCTAAATACCGATAGATGGGAATCAATTTATCATAGATGATTTCATACATCCGATCCCTCATTCGCGGATACATTTCCTCCATTAGTTTCTCTTGTTCTGCTAACAATTGGTTTGGGTCGGTTTCAAAGAAAGTCTGTTTCCCATAATAGTATCCGTTCTGAGCTTTCATATTGGTATACCCCGTAGGTTCCTTCAATGCATCAACGGCCATGGCCATGCCTTCATAAAAAGACTGGGTGACGATGGAAGTGAACAATGGCGAGATTGGATTCGGGAAAAACGTATCAAGCAAAAACCAGAATTCATCCTCGTCTTTCCGTTCCAACAGGTAACCTTTCCTGGCTTCTGGCACGGATTCCTTTTTCTTCACTTCAGTCGTAATCGGCCTTGCTTGTAAAAGGTAGACTTGTTGGTCATGAATGCCAAACTCCAAATCTACAGGATGGTTATAATAGTTTTCCACTTTCAAGGTCATTTCTATTAATGTATGAATCAACTTATCTGATAAGCAATAGGCATTCCGTTCAGTCCGGTCCGTCGCCACTTCCATTGTTCCAGAGGAGTCGGAAATGATTTTCATTTCTTTACTGCCCTTGGCTCTTTCTATTTTCGTACCATCTCGACTGACCAAATAGGTATCCGGTGTGACCAAGCCCGATACCACGGCCTCACCCAATCCATAACTGGCATTGATCAAGATACACTCCGGGTTATATGTAACAGGATCTTGACTGAAAATCACCCCTGAAATATCTGAATAGATTTGACCTTGAACGACAATCCCCATTGAAATGCTATCTGACCCTTCAAAAATATTCTCGGTATATTGCTGTACCCTGTTCTCAAAGCAAGATGCCCAGCATGATTTTACTTTACCTAAGAAATCCTCTTCCGTTTTTACATTCAAATAGGTTTCATATTGACCCGCAAAGGAGGCCCCTTCCAAATCTTCCGCACCAGAAGAAGAACGAACGGCCACGGCAGGATAACGTTTCCTCAATTCCTGGAAAGCGGTCAATACATCCCTTACTAAATCATCCGGGATGACCGCCTCCATAACCTCCGTTTGGATGGATTCGCTCTTTATATCTAATTGATTCTTTTCGAGGAAGTGTGAAAAGGCCACACTTGTGATGACGAAACCATCAGGTACAGGCATGCCCAATTTCGACATTTTGATTAGATTTAGCGCTTTTCCACCTACCATTTCATTACACTCGGTTGTATGATTGAATCTAGCTGTAAACATCTACGCTTATCCCCTTTCATTCATAACCCATAAATAACGACACAAACAAAACCAATGAACAGGCAGGAAAACCCATACATTGGCTTCGAATCCATTTTTAACAATAAAGTAAAATGCTTTACATTTCACATGAAAACTTGCCAAATCACAACAATTGGTAAAATGTAATCAAAATAAAAAAAAGGGACTTCCATTGAAAGTCTCTTTATTTTTCCAACCACTTGTGAGCACAGCACTTCTTTTACCACTTCTCAACCAAAGGCGGTAAGGATCAGGGCAATGGCATTGAATGTACCGTGGATGATCATGCCGGGAACGACTGATTTGGTTTTTTCATAAGTCCAAGCAAAGAGGAGGCCGGATATAAAAGTGACCGGCAAGACATTATAGTTTGGGATATGAACGATCATGAAGATGAAGGAACTGAGAAATAATCCAGCCTTCAAGCCGTATTTACTCCTTAGCCACCTATAAAGAAAACCCCGATATAAGATTTCTTCGTAAATAGGTGAAATGATTGCCGCCGACACGAAACCGAGAACGAAATGGATGGGTGTCACATGGGCCTGAACACTTTCCGTTTTGCTATTTTCATAGCCTATCCCCACTATATCCATCACGATGAGAATCAGGATGCTGACCACAATCAATACAAATGACCAGCCGATGATATTCTTCCAATAGCTTCTCTGAAACTTACGTAACCCCACTTCATTCCATCTTAGGCTTTTCGGCTGTAAAACAAGTAAATAGACGGCCATCATAAAGGTGATTGACATGATGAAACCGACCAATGTTCCGGAATATAAATCGTCTTGAAATAATTCCAATAAGAAATTCGCTAATAAAAACTCGATAAAAAATGGTACCAGGACTAAAACAAGTACAAGGATGGAAACAAGTTCCCTCCACGACCATGCTCTACTTTCGAAATATGTATGCAAGACCATTCCCCCTCTAAACGTTATCTTCAGTTTAAAAGGTTACGTAACGTTACCTGCAAGCACTTATTTTTACAAAAATGACCCAATGCTGGTGCCATACAAAAAAATGACCGCAAGCAAATGCTGCGGCCACCGGTCCATACTTTTAATGTTTGAATGCTAGTTGATATTGCTTTGGAAGTTCAATCTGTTTATTCAGCGTTTTAGAAGCCTCTAATGTCCAGTAAGGATGACGGAGCATCCCTCTTCCCACTGCCACCAAGTCGGCTTCTTCGTTGCCAATGATCGAGTTGGCAAGAATCGGGTCTTCCAATCGGCCTACAGCAATTACTGGGACGTCCAGCGCTTTTTTGATTTCTCTCGCTAATGGCGTTTGATAATTGGCATGCGTGCCCGGTCTTCCATCAGCGCCAATCGGTCCTTCTCCACCGGAGCTGACATGGAACATATCCACTCCCGCTTCTTTAAAGACTTTCGAAAACTTGATGCTCTCTTCGATTCCATATCCTCCATCCACATACTCTTTAGCAGAGATGCGCATGATCAAAGGCATATCGGCAGGCATTTCACTTTTCGCCGCTTTAATGACTTCCACTCCGAACTTGGTCAGGTCTTTCCCGTATTCGTCTTCCCGCTTATTCGTAAGTGGAGAGGTGAATTGGTGAATTAAATAGCCGTGTGCACCATGCAACTCAATGACGTCGAATCCAGCTTGTACCGCTCTTCTGACAGATAGACGGAACTTCTCGACCATTCCCTTCACTTCTTCTGTTTCCAAGGCTCTTGGCGTTTTATACGTTTCATCAAAGGCAATCGCCGATGGGGCAACAGGTGTCTCTGCATCTTCGGCTTTGCGTCCTGCATGGGCGATTTGGATGCCGATTTTTGCTCCATATTGATGCACTTCATCGACAATCTTAGTGAAAGCCCCAACTTGATCGTCAGACCATAGACCAAGGTCGCGATTGGAAATCCGGCCATCCGGTTCCACATCGGTCATTTCCACGATGATCAAACCTGTGCCGCCAATCGCTCTGCTTACATAATGATGTTGGTGCCAGCTTGTCGGTACGCCATCTTCAGCCATGACTGAATACTGACACATAGGTGGCATGACGACTCTATTTTTAAGATCGAGATTTTTTATAGAATAAGGGGAAAATAAATCTTTCATAGTATCTAACTCCTTCTCAAAGTATTATAATGCATGCACATGCATTTATATCATGCACAAAAAGTAGTGTCAACTAATTCAAATCGACCGATGCTCAAATCGGCTATTGTCATTGATCCATCCTATTGGTACATTTAATTTAACGAATGGTACATGTAAAATAGGTAAACAGAGGGAGGCAAAAAGATATGTCCCATGAACAATCCCTTATAAATACTTGGTTATCCTTTACACATATACATGCCGAGCTCTCCAATGACCTTGATAGAGCCTTGCAGGAAAAGCACCAAATGCCCTTGAATGAGTTTTACGTTTTATTGTACTTATCTCAGGCACCCGAAAAAAAATTGAGGCTTTTGGAATTACAGCGGCTTGTCGGGTTAAGCCAAAGTGCCATGTCCAGGCTTTCCGTCAGGATGGAAAACAAAAGTTGCGGGGTAATAAAACGGCTCGGATATGAAGATGACCGACGTGGCGTATGTGCCCTCATCACGGATAAGGGTGAGCAACGCCTTCGCGAAATGTTGGAAACGGTTAACGAAACGCTTAACACATCATTATCCAACAGTGACATGGGTACAGCCCTTGCTTTTTTCATGAATGGTCAATCATCGAGTAAGGACGATTGAATGAAAAAAAGAGATAGACTGCAAGCTCGTCTATCTCTGCCTTTCCTTAAAAATCGAAGTTGTCAGGATCTGGTCCGACTCGATGATTCTGATTCATTTCATTCATTCGCGCCATATCTTCTTCCGTTAGTTCAAAATCAAATACCGAGGAGTTCTCCACGATTCGATGCTCTTTTGTCGACTTTGGAATCGTCACGATTCCATTTTGTAAATCCCAACGTAAGATGACCTGGGCCACGGATTTTCCATACTTGGATGCAATCTCTTGAAGGTCCTTATTATCTAATAATTCACCTTGCATTAATGGAGACCAAGCTTCCAATTGAATGCCTTCTTGTCGGCAAAATTCCAGCAATTCCCTTTGAGTTAAGCGCGGATGACATTCAACTTGATTGACCATTGGCTTCACTTCTGCCTCATTCAATAAATCCTTCAGATGGTGGATTTGGAAATTACTTACCCCGATCGCTTTTACCTTTCCTTCTTTATAAAGAGTCTCCATTGCTCTCCAAGCCTCTTTATATTTCCCTTCGACTGGCCAATGAATCAAGTAAAGATCAAGATAATCCAAACCTAGCTTCTTTAAGCTAGTCTCGTAAGCAGCGATTGTCGATTCGTAGCCTAGTTCGGAATTCCAAACTTTTGAGGTGACAAACAAGTCCTCCCTTGTAATGCCCGCTACCTCTAGACCTTCGCGGATTCCTTGCCCTACTCCCTCTTCATTCGCATAAATGGCTGCAGTATCAATGCTACGATACCCGTGTTTAATGGCTACTTTGACTGCATTCACCAACTCTGGACCTTCCTCCACTTTAAATACACCTAAACCGAACCAAGGCATTTCGACGCCATTATGTAATGTTGTTGTTGCTTGTAAACTATTGACCATAATCAGAAACCTCCAATTTTTATTATCCACTATAAGAAATGTCTACTGCTTTTAAGGCATCATCCACCCCACCATCCATTATGATATATTTTAGTAGTAAAATACAGTAATGTACTTTAAAGGATAAGACGTATGATGATTTACAGTGCTTGAAAGAAAGTGTTGAGCGAGAAACTGAAGATTGACAAAGGAAGGAACCCTTATGTCCCATGTAGAAAACTATATACAGCGGGGGAACATTAGGAAATGATTAATAGGAGGAAAACATGAGAGTACTATTTGAGTTAATCCGGATTCTTTTATTATTCGGTATTGTCGGGGCATTGTGTTCCGTTCTGTTAGAGAATGTGTATCAGAGTTTCGGAATAGATTATAATCAGTATAGCTACTTCGGTTCTGTGGCCATACTTATATTATTGTTTGTTTTATATAGAAACAAGTTGCAATTCAGTGGGTGGTACAAAGGAAAAAAAGAAAAGCTGCCAAAAAGGGTTACCCAGGTCCTTTTCTTATTCTCCATCGTATTGTTATCTTTACCTCCCCTATTACAGTTTATGAGCTAATCATTGGGAACGTAATTATATGTGAGTTGGGGTGAACGATGTGCGGAGTGTGATTAATCTATTGATTCTCTTTCTTCTTCTCGCCGGATTTTGGTATGGGTATGGAAAAGACATTCAGGAGTCGGGATTAAAGGCGGGAATCGGATCTTTCGCTACGGATGTTCGCTCCCTCTTAACCAAACCTGAAGTATCAAATGCCATTGAAAAACTGAATACCGGAGTCAACCAGTTGATCGGCAAATTGACGGATACAGTCGATCAAGCAAGAGATGAGGAACAAACCGAAACGAAAAAGGTGGATAAACCTGACTTGAAGGCCCCTGCTGAATCCTCCTTTTCGGTCCGTAATATCGAGCTTGGCGACACAAAGGAATCCGTCGAAAAGCAGGCAGGTGAGGCCAAACGCCATTCCCTGAACGAATATGGAGTAGAGTGGTTTGCCTATCATGAAAATTATCAAAATTTCTTCATGGTGGCCTACGACAGCAAGAATAGAGTCGTCGGTCTCTATACAAACCAGGATTTGATTTCATCCAAGCAAGGAATCAAACGAAGTACACCCAAAGAAACGGTGACGGAAAAATTAGGGAAACCGATAACAAAACTGCTTAAAGGAAATGTATATTACCAGATTCAAAGCAATGGCGAATATGATACGTTCAAGATGGATAACAGCTTCGTCACGATTTTTTATGATAAACACGAGGATAATACAGTCACATCGATCCAAATCATCAGTGCAGGTCTTGAACAGCAAAAAAGCACCTATTTTGCCCCCTCCAGCCCGGAGCTTAAAAAGGGCTTTGAATATCAATTATTCGACTTGACCAATGCCTCAAGGGTCAATCATGATCTTTCCGTCCTGTCATGGGATAAGCAAGTGAAATTGACAGCCCAAGATCACAGTAAAGACATGGCCGTCAACCAATACTTTAACCATACTAATCTTGATGGGGAATCTCCCTTCGATCGGATGGAAAGTGACAAAATCACTTTCCGCATGGCCGGGGAGAACCTTGCCGCTGGTCAGAACAGCAGTATCTTCGCCCACGAAGGCTTAATGAATTCCATCGGTCACAGGGAAAATAAATTACAAAAAGACTTTTCTTCACTGGGAGTGGGCGTCGCCTTTGAGGAAGATGAAAAGCCCTATTACACAGAAAACTATTTAAAAAGATAAGCCACTTTACATGCCGTAATCAGGAAAAGCCTGATCGGCTTTTTTTATTTTCTTTAATATTCTGTTAATTCTGTATTTTAACTTGACTCCTACTTTATCACTGTAAGATAATACATAAGAGTAATAACATGGAAAATAATCAGGATAGCAGCCACATCACTACATAAGAAAATGAGTAATCACACTCACGAATAAAGACCCCATTTTCGAAAAGCCTATGAATAGGGCGCCCTGACAAAAACCATCCGGAAAGTCACATAGAAGAAATTAAAAATACGAACAGCACCAAAACCCAAGAAGTCATTTTACTCTCTAACTAGCGCTGTTCTGAGTGAATAAAAAATCCAAGAGGTAGATTGGGAGGGTGATCATGGAATCCGGGAACAGATTGAAACAGGAGCAACTCGACAAAATATGGCTGGCACTTATATTGGAAGCCAAAAGAATTGGCCTAACGATAGAACAGGTCAAGAAATTCATCGAGAAGAACTCAAGTGACGAGCCTGCCCAAAAAATTCGTTAAAAAAGTGGACTTCCAGGAGTCCACTTTTTTTTCATTTTTACATCTAAATCATTCAAACGCTCATACTAATTCTTAGATAACAAAAACCAAGGACGTGAGCTTAGATGGATTTTTTCTACAGCCAAGAAACACTTACTACCCTTCAGTGGATTTTGAGAGCCATCATATCATTCTTTTTTTTACTCTTTGCGGTTAAATTGATGGGGCGCCGGGCCATTTCTCAGTTAAGGTTGATTGATTTTTTAATGGCATTGATCATTGGAAATATTCTTGCCCACCCATTATCTGATGAACAGTTAGGCTTAAAGGGACCGATGATCACGTCTGTCGTACTAGTTATTTTATATATAATCAGTGTATTTGTGAGTCTTCATTGGGGCAGACTCCGGAATTTTTTTGAAAGCCCTCCTTTGCCTCTTATAGAAAACGGACAAGTCATCCATAAAAACTTAGTCAAAGCACGAATTTCTATCGATATTATTTTATCCGAATTAAGAAAGGCAAAAATTGAAGAAATTCAAAAAGTTGCTTTGGCATTTTGGGAACCTGATGGGACTATTTCGTTCTTCTTACTTCCCCAATACCAATCAGTGACCCCTGGTGATATAAAGTTGACCACAAAGCCATTTTCTTTTCCTATAACCATTATTAAGGAGGGAAAGATTGATTTTCACGAATTAAACCGAGTGGGTAAGGATGAAGGATGGCTGAAAAGGAAAGTAACCATGTACAATGCGGACATAGCCGATATTTTATTGGCAACTATCGATACTAACGGGAACGTGAAAGTGTTCTTATACAGCTGAATTTCATCAGACAGAAGATTTTAATTTAAGAAAAGGCCACCAAATTTAACTGGCGGCCTTCCCACTTTACCAAATCAAGTTATTTAAAAAACGATGCACATCTTCATAAACTTGCTCCCGCTCTTTCCCCAATGTGATGATATGCCCTGATTGCTCATACCATATCAATTGCCTATGTTGCGTATCGACATCATTGAAGATCATGGGTGCACTTTCCGTATAGTCGGAATCGTCCAACCGGCCCTGTTGAACAAGAGTCGGTGCCGTAATCAAATCTAAATTTTCACTAGTATCTTCTATGATATGCAAAACGTCTTTCAACGAGTGCATAGGCTCTTTTTCTAACCGTTTAATTTCTGCATCGATTTGGTCTGGGTCTTTGCCTTCGAATTTTTTGTAGGCCCTGGCATAACTGATCATACGATTATGTAATCGACTCACGTCTCTCCCTTTCATCGGGGCACACATCGAAACGACACCTTTCACAGGGAATTCCGTTCCCACTTTTAAAGAGAAGACCCCACCGAGGGAAATCCCGACCACGGCGATATCCTCGTACCCTTCTTCTTTAAGGAAACGGTACCCATCCACTACGTTTTTCCACCATTCCTTTGGACCTGTATGGATGAGCTCCTCAGCTGGCAATCCATGACCTTTATATAGAGGTGCGTGGCAGGTATAGCCGCGGTCATTGAGATAACGACCCAACTTCTTCATATCTGCTGTGCTTCCAGTAAATCCGTGAAGTAAGAGAACTGCTCTCTCTCCACCTTTGTATGTGAATGACTCAGGTGCAATGACTTTCATACTATCTGCTCCTTTTCCTCAAGTTGTATATATTGAAATTTCTGATAAAATCATTAACTATTTAAAGTAACCCTCTTTACCCCGATTATAGTACCTATGCCTTACTTAGGACAAGTGATGCGGTCCGAAGGACATTTTACTATGACTGGTTTTATTTAGCAATCTGAATTTTCCTTTTTTAGTTTAGCAATGATGTACCTTATATTTCGAGGTACATCATGTTAATAAAAAGGTACGTAATCATACCGTACCTTTTCCCTTCTTATTATCGATAACCTTGTTTGACTACGCAGGATAGGAATCTAATTTCCTATAAGAAAAACCCGTTTAACAACGGGTTTTGTTTACTCGCATTCTCTCGATTCTAGCTTATCAAGCTTATGCTTTCTGTAGTTGGCACAAGAAAGCTTCAAGCATTCTCCCTGGACTTGCGGTCCATATTTCTCGCGAAAAGCCTCCAAGCAATAGCACTTATCTTCTTCTTTAGTATCATCCACCAAGCGCATTCCCTCCATTATTGATCCGCTTTTCAAGCCTTACATGGATTTTCCCCAATAGAATGGCCCCCATTGACTGAATGACCGTTTTGACAATAATCTGACCAACAATCGCGGCAGGTACAGAGGACCACGGCAAGATGTTCGCCCCCAGTGGACTAAGCCCTATCACCACAAATATTGCGGAATCGAAAAATCCTCCAACTACCCCTGAGTAAAATACCCTCCAACTTAATGGTAGCTTCAATCGAGTATATATTTCCGTATCTGCCGTTTCCGCCACCACGAATGAAAGGGCGGAAGCAAATACGATTAATAATGTATCGCCTAACAAGAATGATACACTGGCTGATAAAAGTAATGCCAGGATAATGCACAGATAAGTCCTTGCCCTGCCAAATTTATTTTGAACTAAATCACGGAAGATGAAGGTCCCTCCGATCAACAATGTCCCCATCGGGATGATGAACATACCAAATTGCAATGGCATAAAAGCGGCTGTGACCACATTCGCGGTCACAATGGACAATAAATACAATAGAACTCTTAACATTTCTTACAATCTCCTTTTATAGGAAAAAACAGCACCCTAAGAAAGAGTGCTGTTCTCCTTAGTTTTTTTGAGAGGGTAGCTAGAACCTCTTCCGCCTCAAGCGGATTATCTTTTTTCCTTTTTCATCTTATCTTGGATACGGGAGTAAATCAAGGATAAAAGTACCCCCTCGCGTATCTAAAAGTAAAGAACATATAATAGAAGAGAAACGGCATTTAATAGAAAGTATGACCTCCCCATCCTTTTCCTTACACGCCCCGTTTATTTCCCCAGATATACGTGTGCAGCTGGGGGAGCACCTTCACATCATTCAGTTCGTCATCGGCAATCACCCGATTAATTAACTGTTCATATTTTCCCAACAGTTCACTGACCAGCTGCCGATCGTCCGTCGTCACGCTGTCATCATTGCCTACCTGCAGGTAATAAGGAATGCCTGGATAGCGGGCATGTACATTCTTCGCATATTGATAATCAGCTTCATCAAATACGACAATCTTCAAAGAGATTTGATTTTCATCCCTTCTATTGGAAAGCTTAGATAGGATATCATCAAGCACTTCAAAATCGGTCTTCATCCTTGAACTTGGCGGTTTTGGTGATATCGTCAGTTCATCAATATCGAGAAACCAATCCTGCCACCGGCTACCTTGTGTCTCCACGCCAATTCTGATGTTCTTCTCTTTTAAAAGGGTGATTAACTCAGCCATATTCTTCAAGAGGCCGGGATTGCCCCCGGATATCGTCACGAAGGAGAAACCCTTGCCTCCCTTGAGTTTTAGCTCCTCCCATATTTCTTCAGCTGTCATGTGGACGATATCTTCCTTTCCTGTCCCATCCCAAGTGAAGGCGGAATCACACCAAGCACATGAATAGTCGCACCCAGCTGTCCGGACGAACATCGTCTTTTGCCCGATGACCATGCCTTCCCCTTGAATGGTCGGCCCGAAGATTTCCATGACGGGCAGCTTACTCACAGTCCATCCACTCCCGTCTTGCTTCAGCATAACTCGTCGGCGTTTCATAAAGACGGACAAATTCAACCCTAGCCCCTTTATAGTCCTTGTTTTGCAGGGCATCAGCCATCTTTTCATAAATCCAGACGACGATATTTTCAGCTGTTGTATTCATAAGTGGCAGCGTTTCATTCAAATAGCGGTGGTCAAGATGAATGTCGATTTCATTTTTCCAGATCTCTTTGATGTCGCCAAAGTCGATCATCAACCCACGGGAATCATTATAGCCGCTGATGCCAAAAATGACCTTATACGTATGGCCATGCAGATTCTTGCATTTCCCTTCATAATCATGAAGATGATGGGCTGCATCAAACGTGAATTCCTTGCTCACGAGCACCCGTCTTTGATGATAGTTCAATTGATTACGATGAATGTCCTGTTGTATTTTTTGAAGCTTATCGACAATCTTGAACCCATACATTATAGTTTCACCTGCCGTCTAATCACATAGTCATCCAGACCCCTTTTTCGAAGCTTGCATGCCGGACACTCCCCACAGCCATCGGCTATGATTCCGTTATAACAAGTCAGCGTCTTTTCACGAACGAAATCAAAGGCACCCAGTTGATCTGCCATTTCCCATGTTTCTTCTTTATTCAGCCACATAAGCGGCGTATCTATAACAAAAGACTGATCCATTGAGAGATTCAAAGTGACATTCAACGATTTAATGAACACATCCCGGCAGTCTGGATATCCGCTAAAGTCCGTCTCACAAACACCGGTTACAATATGCTTCGCCCCAATTTGGCTTGCAAGCACTCCTGCGAATGACAAGAACAGTAAATTCCTTCCCGGTACGAATGTAGACGGTAACTCCCCTTCTTCCCCATCCGCCACAGCAATGTCACTTCTCGTCAACGCATTCGGCGCCAACTGGTTCAACAACGACATATCCAGAACATGATGCGGGATGTCCAGTTCCTTTGCAATATTCCGCGCACAATCAATTTCCAAGCTATGACGCTGATTATAATCAAACGTCACTGCCTCCACTTCCGAAAAATGCTTCATGGCCCAGAATAAACACGTCGTACTGTCTTGTCCCCCACTAAACACCACTACTGCCTTTTCTTTCTTCAACATTATGAAAAACTCCTTTTTTACGGAAAAAAGCAGCACCCTAAGAATAGAGTGCTGCTTTTCCTTAGTTTTTTTGAGAGGGTAGCTAGAACCTCTTCCGCCTAAAGCGGCTTATAATCTTTTCTCTATAATCATAACGCAATATATGGAATCATATCAATATATTCCATAAAAACAAAGAGATTCCCTGTCTTTTCAGCTCAATTTCTCCTTTCCTCTTTAAATATCGGTCCCCATTTCCGATAAACAGAAGGTAAACTAATCTACCGAAAAAGGGGCCGTACACTTGAAAAAGATTAAAACAAAGGTATTGTTAGCATTTATGCTAGTCATATCTTTATGCATCATATTAGGAGCCTATAGTATTTACAGCAGCAATAAGTCTCTTAAACATTCTAGAGATATCATCGACCATGAATTGCCTCTTCTTATTAAAGATGAACAATTACTCTATAACCTTTCGCAAAGAATGGCATTTGTTAGAGGGTATATCCTATTTGGAGATGAACAATATAAAGAGGATTTCCTAGCTTATACCGAAGAAAGCAAACACCTACAAGAAGAGCTATTAGCCTTATCCGACTCTGAGAGAACGAAAGAAATCATTGAAACAAGCATTGATTGGAGAACCATGATTGAAGAACGCGTCTTTACCCAGTATGAGCAAGGAGATGAAAAACAGGCGAAAGAAATATTGCTGAATGAAGTAGCGCCCATAAGCACGGAAATAATGGATGGCTTCAAAGAGCTCGCTTCCGAGCGTGAAAAACTGATCGTCGCTTCCGGAGAGACCGTCATCAGCAGTGGAAAATCCGTTAAAACGACGAGTATCATTTTATCCATTATTACAGTCATAGCAGGGATTGGCCTTGCCCTTGTGACAGCCAACCTCATTACCAAACCGATCCTTAGGATCCGAGACAGGATGAAGCTAGTGGAAAAAGGTGAACTGAACCATGCACCACTTAAGCAGACATCAAACGATGAACTCGGGGAATTGACGTTTTCTACAAACGAGATGCAGAGAAACCTTCGCAATATCATCGAAAACATGCTGAATGTATCCGAATCCGTTACAAGCAAAAGCGAAGAGCTGACCCAATCGGCAAATGAAGTGCAACAAGGAAGCAGTCAAATTGCAACCACTATGTACGAGCTGTCAGAAGGCTCTGAGTCACAAGCCAACCAAGCAACAGAAATCGTCCGTATGGTGGAAGAATTCTCAGGAAAGATCCAAAAGGCACACAGTGAAGGAGAAGAAATTTCCCAAACCTCCACCGAGATCCTGTCCTTAACAAAAGAAGGAACAACCATGATGCACAAATCCGTACAACAAATGCAAACGATTGATAGGATTGTGAAACAGGCAGTAGATGAGGTAAAAGGCCTTGATTCGCAATCCCAGGAAATTTCAAAGCTCGTTCAGGTCATACAGGACATTTCCAATCAAACTAACTTACTCGCCTTAAACGCAGCCATCGAGGCGGCACGCGCCGGCGAACATGGAAAAGGATTTGCCGTCGTCGCCGAAGAAGTTCGGAAACTCGCGGAACAAGTTACAGATTCTGTGGGTGACATTACTGGAATTGTTGCAGCCATTCAAACAGGTTCAAAAACCGTCGTTCACTCCTTGGAAGATGGATATACACAAGTAGATGAAGGCACCCAACAAATTACCATTACCGGCCAAACCTTTGAAACCATCAATCATTCAGTGGGAGCCATGAGCACAAAATTACAACACATAACCAATGACTTACACTATATCTCTACCAATAGCATAAAAATCAACCAGGCTGTCGAAGACATTGCAGCCGTTTCCGAAGAGTCAGCAGCAGGCATTGAACAAGTGTCCGCCTCAGCACAGCAATCCAGCTCTTCAATGGATGAAATCACCAATCACGCCAGTGAACTTGCATCATCGGCTGAACAGTTAACAGATCAGGTTAAAAGATTTCAATTATGATGAAAGCCGCTTCCCACACCTACCTTGTGGGAAGCTTTTCCTTGCATTTAGCTATTCCTATGAAGTTAATAACAAATATATCCTCTTCATTAAAATTGTTTCAATATAGTGAATACAGGGAATAAACTAATAACAACACAAAACAAACTATAATAAAAAATTCACCATGAATCTTATACAGAGAGAAATAATTCAACTTACACTATTATTTTCTGAATATTCAATGTATAATTAATATTACTCCAGTAATATTTACATCAGTAAATAGTAGAATAACTACTTCCTCTCTAGAAGTGTCAGCACACTTTTAAAAAGCATTTGAACCAACTCTTAATTACTCTCATTTGAAACCCGATCAACAGGAGACTCTCTAAACAGACGAGATGGTCTTACATCAATATCGTATTCCAAATCCAGAGAACTAAGTCTATATAATCACCTTTACTATTTTTTATTTCCTATTTTATAATAAGTGGTTAATTTCCACCTAAAGTATGTTACTATTAACCTAATACTTTTTAACCAAACAAGGAGGAATTCATATGAAACGATTTTTCAAATTCATAGCAAAGTTAAACGAAGGGAAAGCCCAAGACGAATTCTTTCGCAACGAATACGAAAATTACTTGAAGATGAATTCTGCCGATAAAGGAAACAGAAGATTAGCCCCTATGCTTTATGTTATAGATGGCGGTAAAAAGGACTCACATCCTGAGCTTTTAAATAGAATAAAATCTAGCTAAAGATAGCATCATCTTAAAATTGATTCGAGACTATCAATTTACAAAAAATACTCTCATCTATAAATAACATTTCATTTGATCCCTTATTATAAACGAATGTAAAAATACTCCAAAAACTCAGAATTTATTCTGGGTTTTTTTTAGTTCTACTATTAACACTATATTAATAGAAGAAACTAGTCTTTTTTTAAAAACCCTCGTTTCCAAAAACTTTTAAGAGAAGGATTTTGACAATTTATTGATGTCACCTCATAGCCCCTCGGGTATTCATATTAAAAAAACCCAAAAAATATGGGGGGTGATTTTACTCATCTTTATCCAATCCCAAAAAAGTAGCACTAAATGAGTCATTAGAATCAAAATACAGGAATAAAGAAAAAACAAACTAGTAGATTAGAAAATAAACGCACAAATAGGTATAAACAATTATAAAACAGGAAGGATCATCTACATTAAACTCCTACAGTAGATACTAGGAATTGGGTTTTTATCCTTATAAAAAGAATTCATTATCCTATAAACATTATTTTTTATTCTCCATCTCATAATAGAATCATCATGAAATGGGGAATCCATAGAGTATTTGTCCTTACATGAATATTATAGCCATTAGTTACTATTACACTCATTTATAGTTTAATTTGGAAATTATCAAAATAAGCTATCTTGCTATAGAAAAACGACCCTTGCTTAATAAGTTTAAAATCATGTAGTGTGTATTCAGTAAATCAAATATATAAAAAAAGAGAGGTTAAAAAATGGCACCGATATTTATTTGTGCATTATTTTTGCTTGGCTATGGCATAGTCGAACAAAAACGCCATCAAAAGCGTCTCGACTCCATTCCCGTACGTGTCAACGTAAATGGGATCCGAGGGAAATCCACTGTAACACGTCTGATTACAGGTGTGATCAAGGAAGCGGAGTACAAGACAATAGGAAAAACAACCGGAACTTCCGCAAGAATGATTTATTGGTTTACGGACAAAGAAAAACCGATCATACGTCGTCCAGAAGGACCGAATATCGGGGAACAACGTCGCGTAGTTAAAGAAGTAGCTGACTTAGGAACTGAAGCATTAGTTTGTGAGTGCATGGCCGTGCAGCCTGACTATCAACTAATCTTCCAAAATAAAATGATCCAGGCCAACATTGGGGTTATCGTAAACGTTCTTGAAGATCACATGGATGTCATGGGACCAACATTGGATCAAGTTGCAGAAGCATTCACTGCAACCATACCCTACAATGGGCATTTAATAACCATCGAGGGCGAACATTTAGAATATTACAAAGAAATTGCCAAACAACGTAATACGAAGGTAATCGTAGCCGATAACTCAAGGATCTCAGAAGAATTTCTACGTGAATTCGACTATATGGTATTCCCTGATAACGCCTCCCTTGCCTTGGCTGTTGCAGAAGCATTGGGCATCGATGAGAAAACGGCATTCCGTGGCATGTTAAATGCACATCCAGACCCAGGGGCCATGCGTATCACTAAATTTGGAGATGCTAGGCAACCGACTTTCTTCGTTAATGGATTTGCCGCCAATGATGCGTCATCTACATTGAATATTTGGGACAGGGTAAGTACCTTCGGATACAGCACGGAAGCTCCTATCGTAATCATGAACTGCCGTCCTGACCGTGTGGACCGTACAGAGCAATTTGCAAGAGATGTATTGCCTTACATAAAGTCCGAAATCGTCATTGCCATCGGTGAAACTACTTCACCAATAACGAAAGCATTTGAGCAAGGAAAATTGGATACAGTAGAGTATTGGGATTTAGAAGAATGGTCAACGGAAGAAATCGTTGCCAAACTGCGCCCAGTCATGAAAAACCGAATCGTTTATGGGGTCGGTAACATTCACGGAGCAGCAGAACCCTTAATTGACGCAATCATGAAAACTAAAACGAAGCAAAAAGCGAGTTAAGTAGGAGGAACCTTAATGTTTGGATCGGATTTATACGTAGCCCTAGTACTAGGGGTAACACTGAGCCTTATTTTTTCAGAAAAAACGGGTGTTGTGCCCGCCGGACTTATCGTGCCAGGTTATTTGGCATTAGTTTTTGATCAATGGCAAGTCATGCTGGTTATTATTATAGTAAGTATCTTAACGTATTTCATTGTCGCTCACGGACTTTCAAGATGGGTAATCTTATATGGAAGAAGAAAGTTTGCCGCAATGATGATAACGGGGATTTGTCTAAAACTCGTTTTGGATTTCGTCTACCCCGTCATGCCTTTTGAAATCTATGAATTCCGTGGTATTGGTATAATCGTCCCTGGCTTGATCGCTAATGCCATTCAAAGACAAGGAATGCCATTAACACTCGGCAGCACGCTTTTATTATCCGGAGTAACTTTCGGTCTAATGAACGTGTATTACCTATTCTGAGGTGGATAAAATGAAACGTACTTTAAACGCAAAAGAAAAAACACTTATCTTTACAAAGCGGACGAAGAAAAAGAATCTCAAATACACTGCAATCGTTCTACCGATATTGATCATCGTCTTAGTCGTAACATCTTGGTTGGGACGCACGAAAGACGTGGAGGTTGTTGCATCCAAACCAAACGATACCCTTACAATGTCAATGGTCGGAGATATCATGATGGGCCGTTATGTTGAGGAAGTGACAGACAGCCATGGTTTTGATTACCTCTTCCGTTACATGAAGCCCTATTTCAATGCTTCGGATTATGTAAGTGGAAACTATGAACATCCTGCTCTAGCAAAAGATGTATCGAAATATGAAGAAGCTGATACAGCCATTCGTCTAAATTCGTATGCAGATGGCGTGGAAGCTGTTAAAAATGCTGGATTTTCTGTCATGACTCTTGCGAATAACCATATGATGGACTTTGAAGAACAGGGATTGCTCGACACAATCGATGAATTCGAGAATGCCAAAATGGATTATGTTGGTGTAGGTCGGAATATTACAGAAGCGAAAGAAAACATCAATTACCAGGATGTTAAAGGCGTACGTATCGCTACTCTGGGCTTTACCGATGTATATGGTAAAAATGCGGTAGCCAAAAATAATCAAGCCGGATTATTGAATTCCAATCCTGACTTATTATTTGAAATGATCGGTGACGCCAAGGATGCGAAAAAAGGAAATGCAGACTTAGTTGTCGTCAATATGCACTGGGGCCAAGAATATGCAACTTCTGCGACAGGTCGTCAAACAGAATTAGCGAAAGCGGTGATCGATGCTGGTGCAGATATCATCATCGGCCATCACCCCCACGTCGTCCAATCATTCGATGTATATAAAGATGGACTTATCTTCTACAGCTTAGGTAACTTTGTATTTGACCAAGGCTGGACACGTACAAAAGATTCTGCGATGGTACAATACCATTTAACTGATGACGGACAAGCAACCGTTGATGTGGTTCCCTTGCAAATCAAGGAAGCTACACCAAGACCCGCTACATCTTCTAGTGATATATCGCGAGTTTTCCGTTGGTTGACGAAAGAAACAAGTGATAACGTGCAATGGTCTAAAAAAGATAATAAGATAGAGATTAAATTGGATCATAAACGTGTAATAGACCATAAAGAACAGCGTGAACAAGAGGAAAAAGCAGCCCAAGAAAAGAAAGCTGCTAAAGAAAAGAAAGTAACCCAAGAAGAGACAACTACTGAAGAATAGAAACATGAAGCACCATCATACAACTAGATAATACGTGAATAAGAGTCTACTAGCAGGTATGCTAGAAGACATACATCTTAGAAGATCACACCGAAAAGAGGCGATCAATCAGTGTTTTATCCTTTCACACGGAAAGTACTCCTTTCCCTTTGTTTGCTCATTTTTATAGCAGGATGTTCAAAAACTGACCCTCTTTCTGACACGCATGATACCAATGAATCTTTAAATGATAAATCATATGGAGTTAGCTCTTCCAACCCTATCGCCGTAGAAGTGGGGATGAATATTTTAGATAAAGGTGGAACAGCGGCCGATGCGTCGATTGCCGTTTCTTATGCATTGGGTGTAACTGAACCCTTTGGATCTGGAATTGGCGGCGGCGGCGGAATGCTGATTGTATCCGAATCTGAGAAACCTAATTTTATTGATTATCGTGAAACGGCTCCTGAACGTTCAAATTTGAGACATAATACCGGTGTCCCGGGTTTTGTAGCCGGGATGCAAGCTGTCCATGATAAATACGGAACCATTCCGATGGAAGACCTTCTTCAGCCGGCCATCGACCTGGCTGAAGAAGGATTTGAAGTCGATAAAATGTTGGCCTCCCGCCTAAAGGCAGCCAAAGCAAGAATTTATTCAGAGAAAACTCTCTTGTTTTATCCTGATGACGATTCGATTGAACCAGGAAAGATTTTAGAACAAGAAGATCTTGCTGACACATTGAAACTGATTCAGCAAAAAGGGCCCGATGGGTTTTATAAAGGGAACATCGCACGGAATATCAAAAAAAGAACAGATGTAGACTTAATGGACTTAAAGCATTATGAAGTAAAAGAACGGGAGCCCGTCCAAGGCAAGTTCGCCGGATATGATGTTTGGACCGCTCCCCCTCCCTTTTCAGGGATAACCGTCCTTGAAATGTTAAATCTCGCTGAAGAAGTCGACTTAAGCAATGCTTCAAATAAGGCAGATTATATGGAGTTACTGGGAGCCATTACCAACGCCTCCTATAAAGATCGAATTAACTATACCGGGGACGGAATCAGCGCAGACAAAGCTGAACAATTAGTATCTCCCCTTCATTTGGACAACCTGAAAAAAGAGATAAATAAAGGTGATTGGTCAAATGTAGAGTTCCAGTCTGAAGAACATGAAAGCACGACGCATTTCGTCGTCATGGATAAGTATGGCACAGTCGTTTCTACGACCAATACACTCAGTAACTTTTTTGGTTCCGGTGCCTATACGAACGGCTTTTTCTTGAATGACCAATTGAAAAACTTCCGTTCTGGCCTGAATAAAATCGATGAGCATAAACGCTCAAGGACCTTTACCGCTCCTACCATTCTTAAAAAACAAGGGGAAAAGACAATCGGAATCGGTTCGCCCGGTGGTGATAGGATACCGCAAGTGCTCATGCAGGTCCTGTATTCATATACAGAAGGTGAGGATACGTTCCAGAATATCATAGACCGCAATCGATTCGTATTTGATGGTAATACCATCTATACAGAATACCGGCCTTCGCCTGAAACAACCTCTGCATTAGAAAGAGCCGGTTACAATGTCGTACAAAAAGTCGCCCCTGTGTTCTATGGTGGCGTACAGGTACTCGTTAGAAATGAAAAGAACGGTCGGTTATCAGGTGCAGCCGATCCTCGGAGAAATGGCAGTTGGCAAGCACAGCAATAAAGAAAACGCCTATACATCTTGAAAACATCTAAATTTTTATAGATCTATAAGGGGACGAGAAAATGAAGATATTAAAAAAAGTAGTAAGCTGGGTTATCCCTGTTGTTCTGATAGCAGTCCTGCTTGTAACAATGAATACGTTCAAACGGTCTGAAACACTGACTCCCGATGAACAAAAGAAAATAGAACAGTATACAAATATCCAAGAGTAAAAAAACAGGTTGAACCTCATGAGGGTTCAACCTGTTTTTCAATGGTTATACAATACAAGGAGATTGCAGGACGAGGAGGCATATAGGATGGAGAATGGATACTCAAGTTTTGCGGAACTGCAGCAGAATGAAAAAGAAAACACCGATTATAGCATTACGGCTTTTCATCGTAATCCAGAAATAGCGATTTTTGCGATCCATGGCGGCAATATAGAACCGGGAACTAGTGAAGTAGCCTTTGCCCTTGGAGAAAGACTCCATTCAAGTACGTATCTATTTGAAGGACATAAACGAAGGGATAACAGCAAACTGCACATCACCTCCACCTCCTTCGATGAGCCAACCGCCATACTGATGGCAAATAACGCAAAAACAATCCTCTCCATACATGGTTATCGCGATTCCAATGAAGCGTTAATCTATATGGGTGGCAGGAACGAGACCTATAAACATGTGATACAAGTAGCCTTAAAGGAAGCTGGATTTCAAACAGCTGAAGCACCGAAGCATCTGTTGGGGATGAATGAAAACAATATTACCAACCGTTGCAAAACCGGCGCTGGCGTACAATTGGAAATATCCAGGACTTTACGAAAACATTTTTTCCTAGACAGTGACCTTAAGAGGACAAACAGGCATAACCAGACCGAAGTGTTGAATCAATTTATTACCGCTGTGGAGAAAGCCACCATTCACTACATGCTTAATCTGAATAAAAAGCAATTCTAGTGCGGCGATTGGAATGGCTTGATCACTTATCAGGAGCTTGTCCTGCATCTTCCACACTTATGATTAAAACAATCTTTCAACCCTCAGAGGAGCCTTCTTGGGGGTCTAAAAGATTGTTTCAAGTCCCCTCCCTCCACTACTTCTTTTTCGATAAATACCCACATCCTTTGAGTCATAATATTATTCTGTGACTTCTACACAAAAAAAAATTTATCGCATAAGCCTCATTTTCATAATAAAGGTCATTCAACTCTGAAAAACTTCATTGAAAAAGAGGATATAAAAAAGAAGATAGATAGGGCCAGTTTCAAGCCCCCTCTATCCTGTCTCTTGCATTTAATTCATGATAAGTTGTACTTGGCCATAGCTTTCGAACTTCTGGGCAAAATACCCGGAAGAAAGGTCAGATATATGGACACCGGCTTTCTCGGTTGTATGGATAAAACGCCCATTCCCAAGATAGATCCCTACATGGGTTACACCTTGTCTTGTACCTGTATCCCTAAAGAAGACTAAATCGCCCGCTTTTGGTTCTGATATAGCCGGCAACCACTCATAGTAGTCAGCAGCAGAGCTACGTTTTATGGAAATCCCCTGCTCCTTCATGGCCCAGTAAATGAATCCACTGCAATCCATTCCCGTTAGCGGATCAGCCCCACTGAAAACATACGTGAACCCTCGTAAAGTATAAGCATATCTGATTACATCGTATGCATTGTCATATGCTGTTTCTTGTCCTTCATAGAACGGGAATAGAAGATCACTGTATATTTGAAGGTATTGACCTTCCATCACTTCATTAGTCGGTAAAGCATTACGTTTTTTGATGGAGTTCATGTGAATGCTGTAATTGTTTGAAATGCTACTTAGCGTTTCACCCGGTTGTACGATATGTTCCCCTTTAGGTGTATACGTTTTATAGATAACTTGATATTTAGCAAAGTACTTTTCCGTACTATTTCTTATTTGAACTGTTTCTGCACCATATCCAGAATTGACGAATTTGTCTTTTCCTAGATAAATCCCTGCCGTCACCACTTTTGATGTGTCTTTTTCAAGGAAAAAGATGATGTCTCCCGCCTTAGGAACAGCCGTTTCCATCCCAAGTTTATAAAATCCGTCTACGGTTAAACGATCCACAGCCACATTCTGCTGAGAAAGGGCCCAATGAACCAATCCACTCGAATCAAAGCCTTTAGAAGGGGTCTCTTCTCCTGCTGTTTTTTTGAATCCAACAAATGTTTTTGCATAGTTGGCAATTCGTTTCCCTCTCTCCGCCCACTGATAGATGGAAGGAGTATATGCTGTCTGTATGATTTTAAGTTTTTGTCCTACATATAACTGGGTATCCGGTAAACCATTGATATTCATCAATTGTTCTGGCGTTATATTATAAATCGATGCAATGGATTCTACCGTTTCTTGCGAGGAAACTGTATGAATCCGATCTGCTGCATCAACTTTTGTACCAGGTGTAAAGGTCACTCCAACCATGACTAGTAATAAAAGCAGCATGCTGACTAATAATTTTCTTCTCATTTTGAACCCTTCCTTTATGACTGGAAATACATACATAGAGCAGTTCCAGATTATTGGTAATCCTATATATCAGTTTATTAGAATGAGACTTTTTACTTACTTTCTCCAATAATATCGGTGATACTTATATATCCTTTAGACTATATATGACAAAAAATTTATATATATTAATCCTTTTTTAACAAAAATGACACATTTAAATAGTATATTATACTCATATATTTATATACTAAATCAAGAAAGGACTTAGTGCCTAGTTAATAAGATTTATCTAGCCAGAAAGTTTTTCTAATATAACGGCGGAAGAACAAAAAAAGAGCTTGTTTTCTAAAAGGGGCAGCCTACCCTTTTTATAAACAAAAAAGGGAGAGGCCGGTATTCTGGCTTCTCCTTTTTATGGAACATGCACCGTTTGAATTTGCGTCAGGTTTAAATATATACGTTCTCCTTTGGCCGTAACCAATTCAACCATGCTATTTTCCGAATTTTTGAGTAACCCCATTCTCTTAGGGTCCTCTCCTCCATCAAAAACAACGAGCTTTCCTTCGATCGTTTTCAGCTGTTCTTCCAAGGATCGATAGAGCGGTAATGAGGTTGGGTTTATAGGGAATTGTTCATGAGTGAGCGAGTATGGTCTTTCCCCTTGAGTATAGGGGGTTAGCCATTTAAGATGATGGAGGGAAATATACATGAGCTTATATACCGGAGAGTAGAAAGTAAAGTAATCGTTGAAAACATTCATTATATAACCATGTAGAGATATTTTCCCAGTTACATAGATTTCCGAAAAGATGCCTTTCGCATACATCAACACTTTACGATAGGACATATCCGTTTTTTCTTCCGCTATATAAAACCCTATAGGGGGTGATATGTCGGAATTCTTCTGGCTATCTGTACTCAGGTTTAAGCGACGGACATGCAATATTGGAAAATAGAAAAACCGCTGTTCAGTAAATAACACGAGCATATCTGAACTAAGGTCTGTAAGAACGCCTGTAAACAGATTATGACCAATGAGTTGAAGTTCAATTTGTTTTCCAAGTAATGCTGAAGCATCACTCATTTGTCACTCCTCCTGGGGTTTCATTAGTAAAAGACCAAATGGACCCAATAAAATAGTAAAAGCAATGTCACCACCGTAGCCAATGGAATGACTCGTACGGTAACGTTCACATACTCTTTCCATGTGATTTTCACTTTATTTTGTTTCAGGATATGCATCCAGATCAAGGAGGCAAGTGTACCGATGGGCAATAGCAAGGAGCCCATGTCACTTCCTATTATATTGGCTAGATAAATGGTCTTTAACGTGATGGGATCTAACCCCATTTCCGTCAACGTAATGGTCCCGATCATTAGGGCTGGATGATTATTGAAAATGTTCGATAGGACCGAAACAAGCCCTCCCATCACCAAACTCGCACTTAATAATCCTTTGTTGACAATCGGTTCACAGATTTGAACAAGGATGGCTGTAAGCCCTGCATTCTGAAGACCAAAAATGATGATATACATGGAGAACGCAAAGATAAGAATATGCCATGGAGTCTTCTTCAAAATATCTACGGGACTCGTACGTAGGTGATACCATCTCCAAATCAGCAATGATAATGACCCCATTACCGCAACCCACTCTATAGGGATCGATAGATAAGAAGCCACGAATAATAAACAGCGGACAATGAAGACATAGGTCAGGATCTTGAACATGAACATTGTACGTTGCCTCTTTGTTTCCACCGTCGTATTCTCTTTTAACGGATGAAAATTTTTAGTGAAAAATCGTTCCTCAATGTCATAGGAATGGGAGGGCAATTTTTTAGGCAAATCTTTCTTGATGACCATGAACATCAACCATGACATGAATAACAGCCCCAATGTTGCAGGTACGAACATCATGGCTGTATGCATATAAAGCGTCATATCGACGATTTTCAAGGCAATCAAATTGACGATGTTACTAACTCCAATGGGTGCGCTGGATGCAGTGGCTATCAAGGCCCCACTCAAGAGATATGAAATGGTTTCGTGTTTCTTCATTCGAAGATTTTTTAAAAGTAATATGAGGATGGGTGTCGTGATCATGATGCTCCCATCGTTATTAAATAAAAGCGTCATTAAAAAACATAATAATTGAATGTACCAATACAAACGATATCCGGAGCCTTTTGCAAGGGTTACAAGTCTCGCAGCAGCCCAATGAAAGAATCCGAAACTCTCCAGTATGACTGCCATGACAAGCGTTGCCATGATGGTGATGGAGGCACCCCCGATTTTACCGATGATATCCATTACATCCCCACGTGATACTATGCCAGTAAGCAATATGATTGCCGCGCCAAATGAAGCTGGCCAAGCTTCGTTTAGCCCTCGTGGTCTCCATAGTATGACAACCATTGTCATGACGAAGACAAAAATGGTCACCCCGATTTCAAAATGCATGATGTTCTCCCCTTTTTGGGCCTTGTGCCATTGGACCCTACTTGTCCGATTCTTATATATATATTCGTCATTAGGTATAAGGAGCGGGACAAGTAACCACGTCCACTAAATTGTGCCTTTGCCACTTTAGTGAACATGTCTCCTATGGAAAAGGGCCTAACGAAATACTTCCTAGACTCATGCCCACCATGTTTTTGAATTTCCTTGTTTAAAAAGAGAAATCTGCTATAATTTTCAGAAAAAAACTGGAAACCAGAAAGGTTGATTGACATGGAATTCACCATCCGTAGCATGCAAGTCGGCGACATCCCACAAGTCCAGCATGTCGCGAAGACAAGTTGGCATAGTACGTACGAAGGAATTATCCCCCTTGCCATCCAGGAACGTTTTTTAGATGTGGCCTATAGTGACGAGATGATGAAAAAGAGGGTTGAACACTCTTTTGTTTTCGTGGTCGAAGTGGCTGAAAGGATTGTGGGATTTGCCGACTTTTCTCCTGTAAAGGAAGGTGGAGAAGTCGAACTGGTGGCGATTTACTTTCATCCGGAGTTTCAAGGAAAAGGTATGGGTACAGCCTTATTGCAAACAGGAATCGACCACTCCAAAGGTTGGAATGAGCTTTTTATAAACGTTGAGGAAAAAAATGAATCGGGGACAGCCTTTTACCGGGCAAAAGGCTTTGAAGTTGTTTCTCAGTTTGATGATGACTTCGATGGACATGTCCTCAAAACAGTAAGAATGGCCTTGAAAAAGGAAGGATTCTAAAAAAGGGCTGTGAAATATTGTTATCCAAGAGAAAATGTTATTACTCTTGCCACGAACATGATAGAGTGAATATATGACTGCGCTTAACTTATGAGGCAGTGTCTAAACATTGGGAGTGAACAACTTGATAACCATCACTAAAAAGGCCCAGGAAGTCATTAAAGAGATGCAACGGAATATGGAAGAGGAAACATATTTACGGTTTGGGGTAACCAGTTCTTGCTGCAACCAGATGAACTATTATTTGAACCTTGTGCGTCATAAGACCGAATTAGAGGAAGTACTAGTTATAGATGGGATAAAGCTTTTAATGAACCCTTCGGATGCCCGTTTCACGGATCAAACCGAAATTGATTTTCAAGACAATGGCTTTTTAATCAATCATCCAAATCCGTTAGTATCACCTCTACAGTAAAAAAACAAAAAGGGAAACCAGATGGATGGTTTCCCTTTTTGTTTATTCCTTTATATGAAACCCTTTCAATGTATGCTCTAGGTCATCAATCAATTGCGTGACATGTTCTGTATATTTTGCAAGCTCATTGGACGAAGCGGCTTGTTCCTCCATGGATGATGCAATTTCTTCTGAAGAAGCAGATGTTTGCTGAGAGACCGCAGTTATTTCCTCCATCATTTTCACAACCGTTTCTTTTTGTTGATTAATCGATGATATGGACTGGGTTTCTTCAACAAATGAATAGGATATTTTACGAACTGAGTCCTCAAGTTCCTTCATGGCCTTGCTTACCGTCATGACTGCACTTTTTTGGTTCGCACTAATTTGATTCGTTTCATTGGTCGTCTTCAGTAGCATTTCCGTGTCTGAAAAAATGCTGTGTATGATGTCCTGGATGTTTTTTGTTGCTTCTTTCGATTCCTCGGCTAAGCTGCGAACCTCATTCGCCACGACCGCAAACCCTTTTCCGGATTCGCCCGCCCTTGCAGCTTCTATGGAGGCATTCAAGGATAATAAGTTGGTTTGCTCTGAAATCTGGGAAATCGTATTCGTCACATTCGAAATGGTTTTTGATTTCTCCACAAGACTCAAACTCATGCTTGTCACGGCTGAAAAAGCTGTCTCCAATTTTTGATAAGACGCTTCCAACTCGTTGACTTGTTCCTTCCCTGACTCGATTTTTTCCGAAGCCGTCTCCAAAACGTTTTGTGTCCTATCCGATAACTTGGATAGTCCATCGATTTCATCACTGAGCAATTGAATCGTATGGGCTCCTTCTTCTACCGATTCGGATTGACTGGCTGCCCCTGCTGCAATTTCTTCCACGGCACGTGAAACCTCAGTAATGGATGTACTATTTTCCATCGCAATCTGGCTCAATCCTGCAGTTGCCTCCGTTACAGCATTCGTATTTCCTTTCACATCGTTAATCAATTCTCTTAATTTACTTAACATGATATTATAACTTTTGGATAAGTCGCCCATCTCATCATTCGAGGCATGGTGAAATTCGGTTACTAAATCCCCGCTCGCTGTCTTCTTCATGACATGTCGAAGATCCGATATCAGCTTTTTCAACTTTCCTGATAAATAAATGGCACATACGATACCCATCAATACACCAAAAACCAAAGAGACGAATACAGTCCGATTAATATCAAGCAACTTACCTTGCAAAACTTCATCCGATGTCAAAGCCACCACTTTCCAGTTCACGTCAGGAACCGAATTCACTTCACCCGTATACTGTTGGTCTTTCCACTCTAACGTCTGGGCTGTTTGCTTCGACCCATCGTACATGTCCGAAACCCACTTGAACTTGGAATTGAATTGATCCGCATCCGTTACTAGGTCCCCCACTCCTTCGACCTTCCCACTTTGATTTGGATTCATATTCTTGCCGTCCATTTCCTTCATGAACGAACTTACGATAATGCCTTGCGAATCAAGGATCACAAGGTTACCATCAGAATGCCTCTCAATTTCCGTACGCATCTTTCCGATGGTAGATAAATCAATATCATAGCCTAATGCCCCTACCATTTTCCCATTTTCCAAAAAAGGCGTGACCACGGAAGTCATGATACTGCCATTCACGATATCTTGGTACACATCCATCCATTTTGTTTTCGGGTTTTCCGATAGCTGCGTATACGTTACGGTTTCTCGAGCATCTCCCTTAAATTCCATTTTAGGAGATGCGTATAATGATCCGTCCGTACCGTCCATATAATAAGCCGATAGCAAGTGTTCATTGTTCAGTTGAAAAGATTCAATGGTTCTCTGAATATCTTTCAGTGAATCCCCATCCTTTAGATGGATCGATACCAATTGTGATAATTGATTTATTGAATCTTCATAGACTTTCAAATCCGCGCTAATCTGTGATACAGCATTTTGGGCTGCGCTTTGATTTGTGGCAACACTATCTTCCTTGAACACATTGGAAACCTGGAAGGCCATTATTGAAACAGAAACACCCATCGCCAGAAAAATGGATAGACAAATAAAAAACATCCACTTTACCCGGATCGAGATTCTTCTGTGCTTTTTTTCCCTTTTAACAGTTGGTGAATTCCCCATTATGATTTCCCCTTTTTGATTACGTGTTGGCTTGATTGTCCCTTAAAGTAAATCGCCATTTAGGATAAGCAACATGCTTGATAATAGCAGGCACCTAATTTTTCCACATAACAATACTATATACCCAAAATAACATTGTCAATGACTAATACAACTCTTTTTTATAGTTATATAGTCCATATCTTAAAGGAAAACGGAATTAAAATGAAAATCGTGTAATCTATCATCTTTTAATTCAAAAAGGATATATATGGTAAATTTATTCAGAAAACTTGAAACCTTCCCTTTTAACAATCGTATATACAGAAAAAGGAAATCGAGGTAGGGGCGTGATTCTTTGAAGAGGAATATTCTATTTAATAGGGGAAAATTACTACTTCCCAGCCTGGTTGCAGGAATTGGATTCTGGAAGTTTATGAAGGCCAGATATGAGGCAAACCCTGACTATATCGTTCATTTCATTAAAAAGTATGCTGAGAGCAAAGATATTTCTTTATTCATCCATCATAATGATGAGAAGATTGCCGAGGTTAACTCAACCGTGCAGCTTCCATTAGCAAGCACCGTTAAAATCATCATGGCCATTGAATACGCTCAACAGGCTGCGGAAGGATTAATGGATCCTGATCAAAAAGTGCAAATAGCGGACATCGAGAAATTTTACATACCCAAAACAGATGGTGGTGCACATGAAGCCTGGCTTTCACAGGTAGGAACGAGCGGGAACGTTCCTTTATGCGAGGTCGTGAATGGAATGATTGCCTACAGTTCTAATGCGAATACAGATTATTTAATGAACCTTCTAGGGCTGGATAGCATCAATTCCGTCCCAAAAAGCTTAGGAATCCCGAACCACGAACCCCTGTATCCGATTAGCGCTTCCCTTTTCATACCCAGCACTCTCATGAAAGAAAAGAAATTCACAAGAAAAGAGACACTTCATGCGATGGAAAAGATGGAAATGACAGAGTACCGAAGTTGGGCACTTGCCATAAATGAGCGATGGAAAAGCAAACCACCTACAGAACAAGAGAAGAAAGAAGCAACGAAACTGCTGTCTCTTGATTTTCAAAAAATTTGGTCTGATCGTTTGTCACGATCCACTACAAAAGACTATGTATCAATCATGAAGATATTAAACAATAAGATGGATCTTGATCAACATGTTCATGAACACCTTGATCCCATCATGGAGCAATTGATGAAGAATCCCAGTAATCGCAAATGGCTTTTACATGCTGGTCAAAAGGAAGGATCGACCGCTTTCGTTCTAACGGTGGCCATGTACGCAACAGATAGAGACGGAAATAGGACAGAGCTCGCCCTTTTTTCAAATAATCTATCCTCCATGAACCAAGAAAAGCTTACCCGAAGTCTAAATGATTTCCAACTTCAAATCCTAACCAATCCAAAATTCCGAGACTTCATAAAAGAAAACTTCGCGATCTCATAGAGCACTTTTTTTGGGAAACTGAATTCATTTGACTAGTAATAAAATGAACAATAGGCGTTCCTGAATGGTATTATTGGATTATTCGGAATATAATTGGAGGTTTCATGCATGGTCATCAAAAAAGCCACAATGGCAGAGCTTGATTCACTTAGCGAGTTATTTGATTCATACAGGGTTTTCTATGAGCAACCCTCTAATCTTGAAGGGGCTCAGCATTTTTTAAGAGAAAGACTAGAGAACGAGGAATCGGTCGTCTTCATTGCAAGGGATGGTAACGATTCATTGGGTTTTGTTCAATTATATCCTTCCTTTTCATCAATAAGCATGAAACGGTCATGGATCTTGAACGATTTATTCGTAAAGGAAAGCGCCCGCAAGAGAGGAATTGGTGAGAATTTATTACAAGCCGCCGTCGATTTTGCAAAAGAATCGGGAGCAAATGGGGTATCCCTTGAGACCGGTAAGGAGAATGTTACTGCGCAAAGGCTTTATGAGAGATTTGGATTCGTAAAAGAATCGAACTTTTTTTATCATTATTCCATCTAACATTTCGAGTGATCTACTAAAAGGGGCCAATTTCAGGCCCCTTTTAGTATGCAGATAATTTTCATTTGTACAGCGCATACTAAGATCATTATCTATAGGGAGTGATACGATTGGATCAAGAACAAACGATTAAGATACTGAATAAATTCTTACAGGGAACATACATGGGCATTCACGCCTATGAACGTTTTATAGAAAAACTGCAACATTCTTCTTTAAAAGACTCGTTCATTTCAATTCAGAAAGACCAAAAAAATCATGCGACCCTCATTTCAGAGAGAATTCAGCATCTAGGTGGTACACCTGTAACGAGTGAGGGGATCATTGGAAAGATCGAGGCAGGCATTGTAAATGTAGTGGAAAATTACAATTCAGAGGAAGAGATTATTAAACATGCCATTAAAGGGGAAAACCTATATGGAATAAGAATGAGTGAGGACCTAGTAAGGGATAAATTAGATGAAGAAAGTCTAAATCTAGTCCATAGAATTCTTGATAAAGACCGGGAACATGTGGATTACCTAAAGTCTCTTCTACATTCTTAGAAAGTGAGTTTCCAATGCCCGTACATTTTATTTTCTTAGTGTTCGTTATAAATGGATCTAGCCACCTGTTAAATATTTCTTTGTGACATGTGTGAAAAAAGCCACCTCCATATGGAAGTGGCCGACCCATTACTCAACTGAAGTCCCAGACTCAGCTATAAAGTCTTTATCAACTAAAGGTTTTCCATCTTTATCAACCATAACCGTTAACCCAGAAGTAGGACCGCCATAATGAAACATATATAGGACTCCTGTTTCATTATCACGAATTATTTTAGTAACAGCCATTTTTCCTTCTGTATAAATGTCCTCAAAACGTTTCTTTGCCACTATAACACGCTCCTTTTTTCGGATTGTTGAAGCAGCTATCTCCATCTTACTTCCAGGAAGTACTTTTCTTCCTTCATCCCTAATTATATTAGTTCCGCAAGTTCCTGATTCCAAAAAAGGAGTAGTCGTTCATGGTGGATAAGTGGCCCAACTGGCGTAGCATGGTAGAAATATTGCCTCTGTGATACGTGCCGTGGTTATCTTTGTCTTTGCTATGGTATACCGAGCGATAGTGTATAATGAAATATATTCCATTAACTGAAGGGGGTCAATCGTGTTATCCAGTAAAAATATATATGTAAGACAACTTATACTATCAGATGCTGAAAATTTACTACAATTGCTAGTGGAAAATAGGCCGTTCTTTGAACCATTTTCGACAGACCAACCAGCTAACTACTATTCTTTAGAAAAACAAAAGGAAATCATAACTTCGGGACATAAGTCAAAAGGAAATAGTAGTTACGAGTTTGGAATCTTCCTGAATACTAATCATAGGTTAATAGGAACGATCAGCCTGTTTCATATTATTCGCGGGCCCCTTCAAAGTGCCACCATGGGTTATTACTTAGACCAAAAAAACAATGGGAATGGTTACACTACAGAAGCTGCCAAAATGGTGGTGGATTATGCTTTTGAAACGATTGGTTTACATAGGATTGAGGCTGGGGTTATGCCACATAACATAGGTTCCATACGCGTTTTGGAAAAGGTCGGTTTTCACAAAGAAGGAATCGCAAAACAAAGTGTAAAAATACAGGGGCGCTGGGAAGATCACCAGATATTAGCCATAATCAATCCAAATGATTAATCCGAAAGTCGGGCAAACTATCAATGTGAATTCTTCTTATGGGTAACATCATTTTTTATGTTCGAGTAAGAATGATAGGAGATTAATAGAAGAAAAAAAGCGCAACGGGTAATTTCTTCCCGTTGCACTTTTTTTACTTGAAAACTATTATTTTGCTGTTTCAAGGCTAGCTTGAATTTCTTTAATTAGAAGTTCAGCGCCTTCTTGGCTAAGGATTAACTTACCACCAGCAAGTTTCATATTGTCATCAGATGTTTCACCCGTTACTTGACAAGTCATGTTCGGTTTATATTTTTGAAGAATGATACGCTCTTGTTCTACATAGATTTCCAAAGCGTCCTTCTCTTTAATTCCTAATGTACGGCGTAATTCGATTGGAATTACCACCCGGCCTAATTCGTCAACTTTACGTACAATACCTGTAGATTTCATTTGTCATTACCTCACTATTTATTATGCATTATTATATTCGTCAAAATTCGACATTCTTTTCTCTTATTAAAGATACCACCCCTTCCCAATTTCGTCAATTACCGTATCTTAATATATTATCTACCTTCTATTAGAAGATTCGAAAAATACGGAATAAACACTGATATAATGGCATTTTTATAGGTTTCAAGAGGGTATTTTTTATCTTTTCTTATATATTAATATATTTTTATTCAAATTATCTTCAAAAATACCAACAATTACACATTGTCGTATTTTGTCGAAAATAGGTAGATTCATGATTTTAGTGAAAACGTTGTTGATTTTATTTGGTAACTGGTAGACAATTTAACAAAGAATCAGGTTTCAATATTCTGATAATTATTCCGAACTGGGTATACATCTTTATGGTACCCATTGAATCATGCGTCCGATTTGATGTGGTTGGTGGCAAAAAAACAGATAGAGGTGAGTCGATTGCGACCGATTTTAATAGGGGTTTGTTCCGCTCTCTTCTTTGCGTTTACCTTCGTTCTCAATCAGTCGATGGAATTGTCTGGTGGCAGTTGGATTTGGAGCGCTTCCTTAAGATATATCTTTATGGTTCCTTTTCTGCTATGTATCGTTTTGAGCAGGAAAAACCTTCGCCCTCTTCTCCTTGTGATGAAAGAACAACCCGGAACTTGGCTACTTTGGAGTTTTGTTGGGTTCGGGTTATTTTATGCACCATTATGCTATGCTTCGGCATACTCACCTGGCTGGTTAATCGCCGGGACCTGGCAAGTCACGATCATATCCGGTGCTTTACTCGCCCCGCTATTTTTTGAAATGGTTGAAACAAAGGATGGGCTCCTAAGGCAAAGGGGCAAAATCTCCTTGAAAGGGCTTAGCATGTCCTTGATCATTCTGTTGGGAATTATATTGATGCAGGTGGAGCATACCAAGCATATTACATTCAGCAATCTCTTGTTGGGTATCGTTCCGGTCCTGCTTGCTTCCTTTGCTTACCCACTAGGGAATCGTAAAATGATGGACGTTTCTCGGGGACGTTTGGATGCCTACCAACGGGTGTTGGGCATGACATTGGCAAGCCTGCCGTTTTGGCTTTTACTTTCGTTGTATGGTTTTTTCACCGTTGGGGCGCCAACGATGATGCAGAGTTTCCAATCACTTTTGGTTGCCCTCTTTTCAGGTGTGATTGCAACGGTCCTGTTTTTCAAGGCCACCGATATGGTGCGGGGGAACATGCAGAAACTAGCTTCCGTTGAAGCGACACAATCAATGGAGGTCCTATTCGCCTTAGCTGGTGAACTGGTATTTTTATCGCTCCCAATTCCTTCCGCCCTTTCCTGGTTAGGAATCTTCATCGTGATTCTTGGAATGATCCTGCATAGCTACGTTTCACACACGAGAGAAAAGAGAGCGGATCCTTCTTCCGAGAGCGCTTGATCACTATAAAAACGCAGTGATTGTATTCACCGCGTTTTTTTTGTTACCGCTTTTCGTATCAATGCTCTCCTTTGACAGCCTTTCTCTCCATATCATAAATATACCCAAGCTTCCGATGGTTGATCATATCTTTAGGCGTCGTGTCCCATGGAAACATGGGATCATGTAAATTGTGGCCGAATGGTCCCCCTTTTCTTGGCAAATATCTTTCCTGCCGGTTAAGGATTTTCCACATTACCCATATCCGGTCTACATTTGCATGATGCAAAAAGAAAACAGGATCATTCGGTGAGGTAGGGACAGAGCCCATATGGCCCCCAACCCAGCCATGGACACGATTATGAAGTTGAGGTCCATCTATGAACCCTTCAAGTTGATTGCGAAAACTCGGGGTGCTCGTCGTATTCCAAGGAGGCGAGTCATATGGAGTGACCTTCAGCACTTCCTTCACATCCGCTTTCGTTGGTAAGGTCGCTACCGGTTCATTTGCAGCAAAGTTTCGCCTTAATCCCCCTGCAGGATTCCCCTGTTCGTCGATGACTTCCCACTGTCCCGCTGCAAAAGGTCCCTCTGTGACAAGAAAGTCATTTCTCCTGTTTCCGTTACCCCCCATAAAATCATCGTCCCAAACTGGGGATGAAGACGGATCTTCCAGTTCCGAATCCGCCGCCCAATCCCAATATGGAATGGTCACACTTGGGTCAATCTTTTGGAGATCACGTTCAAAGCGCCAAAGGAAATCGCGATGCCATGGCAAGAATGCTGGCCCCATATGTGCGGCACTTCTATGGTCTCTATGAGTTCCATGTAAATTCTCCGCGACACTCCTTGCGCTTGGATTAGCATGATTGTGTGCAGGGCTTTCAGTGGTTGGATTTCCTCCCGGCGGAGTTTGAAAGGCCCCTCCTGCCAAATGCCAGGCGACATATCGATCATAGATCCCTTTTTCCTTTAAGGCTAAAACGGCAGTGATGTATTTCTTTTTTTCCTTATCCGTAAGGTGTAGAACATTTTTCCTCACTTTATACTCAAGTGTCATGGGTATACCCCTTTTCTAGATGGTCATCTATCCTAGTTCCTTTGATATTCTAAGTAATGGATGCTAGAAAGGTTCAGGGCGAATGCGGATAGTTGGTAAAAATGGGCATTTTCCTGTTGACGTTATATCGTATAATACGATATATTCGTTTTAGGCGATTTAAAAAGGAGAGGTAATCATGATACAGAAAATCAATGACTACTTCACGGATATCTATTTTCATTTACATCCGCAACAACAAGAAGCCATTTCCCATCAAAGCGTACGAGTCTTGCAAACGATTCAAAAAAAGAAAGATGTTATGATCCGGGATATTGCCGAACAATTATCGATTTCCCACAATACCGCTTCTGAGCATGTCAAAAAATTGGTACAAAACGGATGGGTGCTTAAGGAGCGGCCGGAAGATGACCAGCGTAAGGTGTATTTACATTTAACGGATGGCGGTGCAACCATTTTAAAAAAGAACACGGAATTGGATGAAGAAAAACTACAACAGGCGCTTAGCAAGTTATCCGTTTCTGAAAGGGATCAAATAAGAGAAGCATTCCGGTTATTAAGTGAGGTATCTACTTAATGTATTTGTTCATTAAAATAGCCAGTTCCGCGGTCATCATTGGACTTGTAACGGAAATGGCCCGACGATTCCCTTTATATGGCGGGATTGTGGCTGCTCTGCCATTAATCAGTATCCTCAGTATAATTTGGCTAACGGTTCAGGGAGAGCCCACTCAGAATATCCATACATTCACACTGGGCGTTCTGGCAGGTTTTCCCGCTACAGTGGCCATGCTAGTTGTGATTTATATGGCATTAAAGCAATCCATTCATGTAGGGCTGGCCATCCCCCTCGGACTCGTGGCCTGGGGGATATTTTTAACAGGGCAAAAATATATAATGGCTAGGTTTATTTCCTGATTGATTTCCTACTGCCCTCATTTTTTGGTATGATAAATGTGTTAAATAACATAATGAAGGTGATTTACTTTGTCTGAAGAAACTCCAAAAGAAAAAAAGGTATATGACACCACAATCATTTATGATTATGCAGAGTTTCCTGACATAGTCAGTGGTCGTTGTGATAATTGCGGCAATGCTCAGTTCAAAAGTTCCGTTAAGGATTATGTATATATTCGTACATGCAGAGAATGCGGCATGAAGAAATCGATTTGACCCTATTTAACGATAGGGTTTTTGTTTGTTCACTTTTTCTTTTTCCTCTTGAACGTATCGCTTATATATTTCCCTTCTTATCATCATAATCGGAAAATGCGACGGCATATGGATAGGAACAAGAAGAATTATCCAAGTACTTCTCAGCCGTGCGTCTAATGAACGACTCGACTACCTTGTGCCATGCTTATCAAATAACTCCACACTCACCGTCCCTTGACAATAGAAGTCCACTCATAGAAAAGAATTCTCCTTCACCGAATTATGGTAGATGACAGATCGCTTCTTCATCTTTACATCGTATTGCGTAAACTCCACTCTTTTCACACCGTGTGATAAGAAAAGCTGCCATGAAAATTTCTTGTTATAGAAATCTGAATGGGATGGCGGATAAAATTGTCCGGACTGGCCGCTAGCAACAGCAGGGGCAGGCAAAAGGGATAAAGCTGTTAAAAGGAACAGGAGCTTTTTTATCATGGGATCCTCCAAAATGGTTTTCTCTTTTTCTCCCTTCTTGTAGAGAAAAAAAGAACTCGTCCAATCGAAAATCCCCATTAGCCGCAAGAGATTCTTCACCCATCGTTAACATTTAAAAGTTCTTCTATAGAAAAATAAAAAAATTAAATAAAATAAGCCATATATACTAACCGTTCCTTTTTATGTTAAAATTTATGTGACTTTAGGTTGATAAATAGAGAAAGAGGAGATATTTATTATGGTTAAAAACTCGTTTTTATTCACGGCATTTTTATTTATTGCTACAATTTTCTTACATGTACCTATTGCAGAGGCTGCAACGGAATATGAGTCGAATGACTCACTTTCTACAGCTACGCCAATTAGTTTTAAGGGTAGTAAAGCAGATGTTGACGGCATACTGAGCGACAGGTATGACGATGATTATTTTAGTTTCACTTTAACTGAACCAGGAAAAGTTGTATTGAAAATTAATCATAATCTGAATACAAGGTACGAAGTAAGGCTTATAAATGCGCAACAAGAAACGTTAGAGGATTATACTACTACGTATAATGTAAATAAGGGAGTAAAAGAGCTCTTTTCACAAGGTTTAGATGCGGGGACTTACTATGTAAAAGTTGAACATTATGACGGTAACGGTGAAAGCGTTCCATATAAACTGCAGGTCGATTATACGCAAAGTAGTGTTTACGAAAAGGAATTTAATAATGATCGTTCAACCGCTAACCTAATTAATCTAAATAAGCAGTATAACGGATGGGCAGATTACGATAGTGATTACTATGTGATTGAGGTACCATCAAGTGGTGAAGTGAAAGTCGAAATGAATAGAACCTTGAAAACGAGCTACGAAATTTCTTTGTACAATAGTGCAGGAAGTGAAATGGAAAGTTGGTATACATACTACGGTAAGGATTCTATGATTCCTGTTATACATACAGGATTGCCTCAAGGTACCTATTACATAAAAATCAGAACAACTGATGGGGATAGAGATAATATTCCTTACCGCTTTAAAGTGAACTTTAAGGCGAACTCTTTATTTGAAACGGAAGACAATGATTCAATGTCTCTAGCAGATACTCTGAAAGTTAGCAAAGCTATGAATGGTGTAATCAGTTCAAGAAGTGATTCAGATTATTATAGCTTGAACTTGACCAAAAATATGAATATCGCTGTACAATTAACAGCCTCAAAGGATACAAGTTATGATGTACAAATATTTAATCAAGATAATTCCGTTTACGAAAGTTTATATACCAATTACGGAAATGGAAAGCTTAAAACGATAAAAAACCTCAATCTAAAAAAAGGGATTTATTATATTAAACTTCGAAGATACGATGGTGAATCCAATAAAATTCCTTATACTTTAAAAGTTATACAAAGAGATACTACGCCACCCGCCACTCCAACAGTCAATAAAGTAACAACGAAATCTACAAAAGTGACAGGTAAAGCGGAAAAAGGTGCTACTGTTTATGTATATAGAGGCCAGACAAAACTTGGTCAAGCAACCGCATCAAGTTCTGGCACATATTCTGTGAAAATCCCAAAACAAAAGAAAGATACCACCCTAAAAATTTATGCCAAGGATGTAGCCGGAAATAAAGGGAAGATAAAAACTATAAAAGTGAAGAAACCCTAATATTAAGGGTTAGGCACAATGTTTCGGCAGGCAACTAGTTGGTCGTACTAATACATTTGAAGCAAAACTTTAACTTTAGTTTTAGTTTAAAATAACTGTACCCAAAAGTAGTTGTGTCTAACAATTGGATGCATTTCAAGTTCGATTTATCTAATTTTCCAAGGTTTTAGTTTTAAAAATAGAAACACTTCAAATAAAAAACGGTCGTAGAAGTTCTTTACTTCTGACGGCCGTTTTTTTTATGAGGGCAAAAGCTACTACCTCTTTTATCTATATCTTCAATATTTCCCTGATGTCTTCCTCAGTTAGGGCAGATGACGATGAATTTTCAGGGTCGATGATTTCCTCGATCAGATGCCTTTTTTTCTCCTGCAGTTCATTCATTTTTTCTTCAATCGTGCCGCGGGCCACAAGCTTGATGACCTGGACTACATTCTTCTGGCCCATGCGGTGTGCTCGGTCCGCCGCTTGTTCCTCGACGGCTGGGTTCCACCATAGATCATATAAAATCACGGTATCGGCACCCGTCAGATTGAGTCCCGTGCCGCCTGCCTTCAAGGAAATGAGAAAGACGTCACGGTCGCCCGCGTTGAACCGATTGCAAATTTCAACCCGTTCTTTTGATGGGGTCTGTCCATCCAAGTAGAAAAAGGATTGCCCTTGTATGGCTAAATCCTTGCCGATGATTTGAAGCATTTTCGTGAATTGAGAGAAAATCAGAACCCTTCTACCGGAAAGTCTCGATTCCTCCATAATCTTCATCAGCTGTTCGAATTTTGACGAACTCCCCTTATAGCCATCCACAAATAGAGCAGGGTGACAACAAATTTGCCGTAACCGGGTCAAACCGGCCAGTATCCTAATCCGGTTTTTCCGAAGCGTGTTTTTGTCCAAATGCTTCAACGTATCTTCACGCAGTTTCGCTAAGTAGGCCGCATACAGTCTCTTTTGGTCTGGAAGCAATTCCACCGATTCCAACGTCTCGATTTTTTCCGGAAGCTCCTCCAGCACATCTTCCTTTAACCGGCGTAACAAAAACGGCCGGATTCTGCGAGCAATCTGTTTTCGGGAAAGATGACTATATTCCTTCAAGCCCATGAAGAGCTCTGGAAAGACGACGTGAAAAATCGACCATAGTTCCTCCAAAGAGTTTTCGACTGGCGTACCAGTGAGAGCGAAACGGTGGTCCGCCTTGATTTTCTTCACGGAGCGTGCCGTTTGTGTCACAGGGTTCTTGAAAGCCTGGGCTTCATCGAAAAACACCGTGTGGAACTCCTGCTTTTCATACCAGAGAATATCTTTGCGCAATAACGGATAAGACGTGATTAGGGCATCCACCTCGCCCAGTTCCTTCTGCATCTTGGATCGCTCCTTTTGATTGCCATCCATGACAACAGCTTGTATCTCCGGGGCGAATTTCATGAATTCACTCAGCCAGTTATACATCAAAGAAGAGGGGCAAACGATGAGGACCGGAAGCTTCCTTTGTCGAATGGCGAATAATTCAGAAAGGATGAACGCGATGCTTTGCAACGTTTTACCAAGTCCCATATCATCTGCCAAAATCCCTCCAAACCCGTATCCTGCAAGACTCTTCATCCACTTATAGCCGTTTCTTTGATAGTCCCGCAGGATCGGCTGCAAACGCTCCGGCAACTCGAACTCCAGATTGCTTGGGTTGCGGATATTCTCCAAGAACTGACGGAACGACTCCTCCATCGTGAATGTGCCATCATCTGCGGAGTCAAGAAGCTGAAGTCCTTTCACGATTGGTACATTTAAGCCGCTTTCCAGATCTTCATGTTGAACCGGGAGGGCATTCAAGAATCGGTTAATTTCTTCGAATTCCCTTGTTTCCAATGACAGTAACGAACCATTTCGAAGACGATAATACTTCCGTTTTTCTTCTAGGGCTTCTAGGATCTCCCGTATTTGCTTGTCAGGGATCCCGTCCATTTCAAACTTGAATTCGAGCCAGTTGGTCCGTTCTTTTTTAATTTTTATTCGCACCTGCGGAGGTGGATTCCCTCTGGCAATCCGACTTCTTACGGCAGTCGTCGCATAAAGTTGGACGAGCTTTTGCAGTTTTGGCACACTGTGGTACAAAAACTCGTATTCCAGTTCTTCATTATGTAAGAAGTAGCCGCCCTCATTCTTGGCAAACTGACTTTCTTCCATCAACGTTAGAATCACCTTTTCCTTCTCCACATCCCTTATGAGCATGGAGACCGCTTTGTTTTCCCGGCTTTCCAAGGGATTCATCACAATATTGCCATAGTGGAATTCGAGCCCGGCAAGCAATTTGTTATTTACACGATCCAAGTATAACTTGGCAATCAGGGGAGTTTTCACAAACTGCTCGGTAATCGAATCCGAAATATGGACAATTCCTATTTTTTTTAACCCCGGAACCACTTTTTCAAGGAATACATCCAATTGATCCCAAGCAATCGGAATTCGATTCGTCCCGGAAGTCTCCAGCATCGATTTCAATTCGATAAGGCGTTGGCAGTCTTCTTTTTTCAAAGAAAACAGCTTGCCATCAGCCAAAACAACATCATAGGCATTCATCACGATTACCGAATCCAACCCCTTGATATTCAGCTGGTAGCCCTTGCTTTCAGTTTTGGTAAAATCAAACTGGAGCGGCAGTAAGTCTTCCGATACTTGCAGTCCGTCCACGATTATCCCTTCATGCCGAAGTTTCACCATGGGAGCTTGGAGAAGAAGTGGAAAAAGCCTTTTCCAAGAAGAGGGCGGAAGAAGCAATAAGGAATGAATCTGTGTGTAGCCTGATTGTCCGGAAGCATCCAGATAGACCTTTTCATCAGAAATGACCGTGATCAGCTGCTGAATGACGGCATCATTTTCTTTTTGAAAGCAGTGCAGGCTTGGGTCATATTGAAAGGATAGGGAGACGGTGGAACGCCTCCTTTCTTTTATCCTCATCAAGAAATCCCTGATATTTGGCACATCGATCGATCCAATCTTCATTTCAATCCCGAACATATACTGCCCTTTAGATACCAACACAGGTTTACATATAAATTCCGTATCAAGCACTTCCCTATTTTCAAAGTGAAGTTGATGTCCGCTTGAACGCACCGGCTGATGAGTGAAAAGGCTCAGCAATCCATCCGTCAGCTCCTGGCTCGACCCGGACTGAGTTGTCGGGACGGACCCTTGACGTTGATGATGGTATACCGCAAGTAAAACGGCCGCAATATGCTGACAATCCTTGGAGAAAGAGGCGAGTGTAGGGCAACTGCACTTCGTATGGAAGCCCCCGATTTTATCCACATCAATGGTGACGTGAAAATCCTCGACTCCTGAAACCGTCGCTTCGCAGCCACTAGGGCCATATGAGTCGAACAATACTTTATTAGCACGATAAAAAGCGTCCCCTCTTTTGAAGGAGACCGTACCGCACATATCTTTTATGATGTTCACGTTCAATTTGGTATTCAATGCCTTGCTCCTTCCTGAGGTCCTATACACTTTTGTGCGTGGTGAATGTATTCATATTCTTCAATCGTACCATAGTTCTCTTTTTTTGAGCGAACGATCTTACCTGTCACTGCCAAAACCGAGTCGTATGAAGAATTATCCCATTGTCTATCCCGATGATGCAAATAAGTTCAATTTCTCAAAAACTCCTTAATCGGACTTACTAGGTTTGTATTCTCAGGAAGAAATCCTCTCAAAGCAAATGGTTATCCAAAATGGAGATAAATAAGTCCAAATGAAAAGAAAAATCACCTTATCTTGAGATTTCAAGGTAAGGTGATTTTTTTCTTTTCATTGGTGGAATTCCTTTTCTAAAGAATGGATCGTATCCTTCTAGAGGGCCTAATTGATCACTAAATGGATTTCATTTCCCGATGGATCAGTAATGACATACCCTTCATCATTTTGTATGGCCTCTACTCCTATTTGTTTCAGCTGTCCGATCACTTTATTTCGCGCCTCTTCGTCTGCATAAACAAGAGTAAACCAGTTCAGCCCTACACTGTTTTTCTTAGGAGTAGGTACACCCACACCGTTCCATACATTTAACCCGATATGATGGTGATAATCCCCGGTTGATGTAAAGAGTGCCCCTTCGTAACGGGTCACGACCTTGAATCCAAGTCCCGATGTATAAAATTTCTCCGTGTCTTTTAGATTGGCTACATGCAGATGAATATGCCCCATCAATGTTCCGGCGGGCAAACCACTCCATGCGGCGGCATCACTTTCTGCCAGAATACTATTACCGTCTAACGGGTCTGTCACCATTTTAACTTCCCCATTAGCCCATTCCCATTCGGACGATGGACGGTCATAATACACTTCAATCCCATTTCCATCCGGATCCGTAATGTATAGTGCTTCGCTCACAGCATGATCCGCCGCCCCGAAACGATATTGGGTGGTAAGCAAATGCCGTAAAAAGACCGATAAGTCCGCACGTGTGGGCAGCAAAAGGGCAAAATGATACAACCCTGATGTCCGTCCTTCCTTTGGAATAACATCTTCCGGCTGCTCCAGTGTTAATAGAGGCGTTTTTCCGTCCGTCGTTAACACGGCTTTACGATTCGTCTTTTCCAATACTCGAAAACCGATTATTTCTTCATAAAATGCAATGGCATCCGCCAAATTCAGGACATTGATACTCACTTCCCCAACAAACGTTACTGGTTTTCTATGAAATTTACTCAATCGTTACACCCCCTTCTTTATTTTTAAAAAGTCTATAACCAAGTGAGAAACGAGTGCGATTTGCAGAGGCGAGGCAAAGGGACATAGCCAACAACGCCAAGTCAAACTCGTAACCAAAAAACTCATCAGGTAATTTTGCTGTGAAGATGGCCCCAACCATGATGACCGCAAATAAAATAGAAATAATTCGTGTGCCCATGCCTAGTATCACCGCAAGGCCACCAACTAATTCTATACTTGCGACCATATAAGCCATGAACCCTGGTATTCCGAGACCTTCGAAATAGCCTACCGTATTATCGATTCCACCTTGAAACTTTGAATATCCGTGAATGAAAAAAATCAGTCCTAAAATAATGCGTAAAAAAATCAAACCCAATTCGTTCCTAGTCAACTTCCATTCCCCCTATCTAGTTACTTTATGTAAGTAATTATATTTTAGTAACTTATAATTGTCAAGGCGGTTTCTAGATTGATATGAAAGCACAAAGGTGATTCCAGTATATTTATTCAGATTTTCCCTTAGAATACGGCCGGTTACTGCTTATATGTATAAAATACCGTTGAATTAATAATGAAGGAATCTGCAACGGTCCTGCCTGCTTCTTCACATGAAACCGTCTGGAATTTCGTTGCATCAACTGGTTCATATAGCAATTGATGAATCCCATCAACAGAGCGGATAGCCACAAGTGCTTCCGGATTCGTTTCAAAAACCCTTCTTACTATCTCCTCTTTATTCGGTACGAGGCTGGCAATCCAAACGAGATCCAATCCCTTATAATCATGCAGCGCTCCATCTTTCAAAATGTAGTCGGACGTTCCATCCCTATCCAGGTCTTGAATGAAACGTCGCCCATGTTCATGGGCCTGGACATCCAGGTCGAGGCACGTCATTTCAGCCCCCATTTCCTGTTTGAGCAACAAGGGGCTTAAAGGTAAAGGGCCTGTCCCTACAAATGCAAAGGAATTCACATCCCAGTTTATCCTTTTCAATTCTTCCATTTCCGTCTTGATTAGTTCTACATAGTTATCCCAATAGATGAAAGAACCAAAGTCATGTATCGATTGCACTTTATCCCTAAATGTTTGGGCATAGTACTCTTCCATCAAGCACTCCGCCAAAGACAGCTTTTGCAGCATGTCTTTTCGTATCTGCTTGATTCCCTCATCGCATAGAATTTCGTCAGCTTCCGATTGCTTCATCGGTTTAGATAAAGTGGAAACCAACTCGGATAAAACGCGGTTGATGGTCTCATTACGGGGAGATAAATCTTCTTCCTCTACCAAAATTCGATAACTATCCTTATACATATGGATGATTTTTTCTTGTTTGTTAGCACATTCTATTGTCTTCAAATTCAACACTCCTCTTAGGAAATAATTTTCGACTTAACTGTGGAATATAGAGAACCAAGAATACTGAACGTCCTAAACTAAATAGGATGAACGCCAGCCACACTCCATGGTTTTGAAATTCAGGAATCAACAAATATAAAGCCAGTAAAAAGACAAGTAAGGAGTACACCATGGAATTTCGGACCGGTCCTGCTTGAGTTGCCCCTGTAAAAACGCCATAAAACACGATGCCCATGCTTGCTGAAAGTGGAAATAAGAGCAACCATGGGCTGTAAATGGTAGCTAGGTCCACAACACTCGGTGTGCTCGTGAAAAAGGATATAATCCAACTATTCCCTACGAAATAACTGCCTGCAATTAGGAGGGAAGATAGAATTCCCCACTGCCATGACAATCTAATGGTCCGTTTAAATAAAGACCGATCATTCGAGCCAATTGCCTTTCCTGCAAGAATGCTTGAGGCGTTGGCCAATCCATCGAAAAAGTAAGCCATGATGTAATGGATTTGGATGAGAACGGCATTTGCCGCCAATACTTCCGTGCCATATGAAGCTCCTTTTGCCGTAAAGATATTGAACACCATTAACAGACAGAGCGTCCGGATAAATAAATCGCGGTTCACCGCCATCATTTTTTTAAAGGATAACGGGTCAAACAGGTTTCTCCATGAAGGGATTTGGATACCTGGCAATGCTCTTACGATGAAGAATAGCCCGATGAAGCAGGCTGTCACTTCGGATAATAGCGTTGCGATGGCCACTCCCGATACTCCCCATGCAAATACTGTGACGAACAACAGGTCAAGGACAATGTTCATGATGTTCATGAATACTTGCAGCATTAAAGAAACCTTGATTTTGGACATCCCCATCAGCCATCCCAAAATGACGTAATTCATCAAAGTAAATGGCATACCCCATATTCTGATGGTGAAATAATCAGAAGCGTATTGTCGCACGTCAGCTCCCGGGCCGATTAAGGCTAACGAAGCCATTTCAATAGGTCCTTGAAGGAGAATGAAGAATAACCCCACAGCAATCGCGAGTAAAAATGGTCTTGTAAAAGCGAACATCCCTTGCTTTTCATCATTTGCTCCAAGTGCTTGTGCGGCAAATCCTGACGTACTGACACGCAAAAATCCAAATAACCAATACATGGTGTTGAAAATAATCGTGCCTACAGCCACACCGCCCAGGTAAGCAGGATTAGGTAAATGCCCCACGACAGCCGTATCCACTGCTCCCAAAAGTGGTGTTGTGATTGTCGAAAGCGTCAGGGGAAGCGCTATTGCCAAATATGACCGATGGTTCAAAATAACCTCCTCCTCAATTTGTTAGTTCCTCATTAATCAAAATGATTACGATTTACACCTTAAAAAAATCACTCAAACATGGAGATCAAATCTTGTGTATAGGAGTGACGTGCCCGCGAGAAAAGTTGTTCTTTTTCAAATCTATCCACAATCGTGCCCTCTTTCATCACGAGGAGGGTTTGGCTCATTTCATGTACAGCCGCTAAATCATGGGAAATAAATAAGTAAGCCATTTCTAGTTTTCGCCGCAGTTCATCCAATAATCTTAGTACAGCCCTTTGAGATATGACATCAAGACTCGAAGTCGGTTCATCCAATACAATAAGCGACGGTTCTATGCTTATGGCACGGGCGATGGTCACCCGCTGCTTCTGTCCTCCACTCAGTTCATGCGGATAGCGTTCCGCAATTCCTTTAGTAAGTTCAACGGCCTCCAACAATTGAGTGACAAATGCCCTTTCACCCGTATACGGAAAATGGTTCATCTTCACCTGGCTTCCGTATTGTAAATAAGGATCAAGTAATGACTCTTTTATTCTCAGCTTTGGATTCAACGATGCTGTAGGGTTTTGTAAAACTGCCTGAATGTTTTTTCGATATGGTCTTAGCTGGCGTTCATTTTTGTCATGCAGTGACACCCCATCGAAGACGACGCTTCCTGAATGGAAAGCTTCAATTTGCAAAAGGCAACGGGCAAGTGTACTCTTCCCACATCCACTTTCCCCGACGATCCCTAGGCATTCCTTTCTATCCAACGCAAAAGAGATGTTCTTCAGTACGTCCGTTCCGCCATTAAAGGTTTTGGTTAAATGTTTCACTTCCAACAGACTCATCCCATCACCTCACGCTTGGTTAATCCATGCTTTGATCTAAGTGATGGAGATGATCGAATTAATTGATTCGTATAAGCATGCTTCGGGTGGCTCAACACTTGGTCCTTATCACCGGTTTCAATAATTTTCCCATCCTTCATGACGGCAATTCTGTCTGCATAGTTCCTTACATGGCGTAGATCATGGGTAATGAACAAGATGGCGCACCCGGTTTCTTTTTGCAGCAGAGATAAAACCTGTAAAACCTTGAAAGAGGATACACTGTCCAATGCCGTTGTCGGTTCATCCGCTATCAAGATATCGGGTTTAAGTAGCAAGGCAAGCGAAATCGAGACCCGTTGGAGCTGCCCTCCACTAAGTTGAAAGGGATATCTATGATAGATTTCTTCGGAAAGCCCCACCGCTTTCAGTGCATGTACCGCTTGTTGCCGCCGAGCTTTTTTAGACAGCGACAGATGCGCCTTTTGATATTCTTCAAAATGTTTTCCTATCATTAGAAACGGAGTGAATGAACCTTGGTAATCTTGAAAAATATAAGCTAGACTTTTTCCCCGGAGCTTACGCATTTGAGAATGTGATAGTGTCAATAGATTGTCCCCTCTGTAACTGATCACCCCTGTTGCCTGAAGTTTAGGAGTCAATAATTGTCCAATGGCCATGGCCGTCAAGCTTTTGCCGCTCCCACTTTGCCCAACAAGTGCGAGCCATTCCCCCTCACGGATATCCAAGAAAATATCCTTAACGATTCTATTTTCCTTAGAACTAACCGAAAGATTTTCAATCTTTATAATACTCATGAACCCACCTCCTTTTTCACATCAAATCTATCACGCAAATAATCACCGAGTAGATTCGAAAGTAGAACAACCCCTGCAATCGCAAGCCCCGGATAGATCATCAGCCATTGGTTGTTCTGAAAATAGGGACGGGCATCATTTAGCATCGCCCCCCATTCCGGTGCGGGAGGCTGTGCGCCAAGGCCGATATAGGAAAGTGAGGAAATAAGCAAGATGATTTTCCCCAGATCGAGGCTTGCAAGTACAAGTACATGGCCAATCAAGTGCGGCAACAGGTGTTTTCGCAAAATACGGAGTGAATTCAACCCATTTATTTTCGCTATCGTGACATAATCCTTTTGGCGTTCAGCAATGACTGTACCACGCACTAGCCTTGCATAATTCACCCATTTCACGGCGACAATCGCAAGGAGCAGATTTCCGATTCCCGGACCTAATAATCCACTCAGGACAATGGCCACGATCGTATCCGGAAACGAAAGAAAAGCGTCAGCAATCCTCATGAAGACTCGATCAACCAGCCCTCCCTTGAATCCGGCAATCATACCAAACGGCACACCGACCCCCACGATTGCCAAAAGGGCAAGTACCCCATAACCGACCGTCAACTTCGCACCAAGTAACAGGCGCGTTAACACGTCACGTCCTAGATGATCCGTCCCAAGCGGATGTTCCAGGCTTGAAGGCCGTAGTCTCTCTTCCAAATTGACGAGTGCTGGATCATGCTTCAAGTAGTGAAAGACATACACAAAAATACCAACAGCCAGCAATGAAATCACTGTGGTGGTTATAACGGCCGCTTTCTTTTTTCGCTTGATTTGGTGTCCACATAATGCTTCCATCACAATCCGTCCTTTTCCTTTAATCTAAGTTCCGGGTTTACATATCGGTATGACACATCTACAGCGCTATTCACGATGAACACCAGAATGGCCATGATCACCATATATCCTTGGATGACCGGGTAATCACGCGAACGAATGGAATCAACGACCATCTTGCCCATACCAGGATAAGCAAAGATCACTTCAATCACGACTACGCCGCCTATCAAGCTGCCAAGACTTACACCAAAAACCGTGATGACCGGTGGTAGGCTATAGCGAAAAGCATGGGAGAAGAATATTCTTGTTTCTGATATCCCCCTAGACCTGGCTGCTCTAATAAAATCGTGACTGAGCGAGTCTATTAAACTTGAACGGACCAAACGGACATATGCACTTGATATTGCAAGACCCAACGTAACGGAAGGAAGGACCATGGATTGAATCCCCTCCCTTCCCATCGTGGGGAACAAACCCCATCGCACCGCCAATAAGTCAATTAAAAGGAAGCCCAGCCAAAAACTCGGAATGGCGGCCCCCACCATCGAGAAAGCCCGGCTAAATTGATCGATCCAACTTTGCCGGTACAATGCGGCGAGCGAGCCAAGAGGGAGGGCAACACTAACCATCACAAGCAAGGCTCCAATCGACAACTCCAGCGTCGCGGGCATGCCGCTTATGATCATGGTCATCACAGGCTGTTTCGTGATATACGATTGACCGAAATCCATCCGGATGAAATCCATGAACCAGCGGCCATATTGCACAAGTAAAGGATCATTAAACCCCATTTCTTCACGGAGCTCATCGACTTGGTCGCTTGTTATGGATACATCATCCACTTGAAGAATCGTTAGCACCGGATCCCCTGGTGCGAGACGCACGAAGAGAAAACTGACAAACGTGATGGCGAGAATAAACAAGGTCACTTCTAGAAATCGCCGTCCGAAAATGCGGAACATTTACAACACATCCAGTTCATTCGTCAACATGTAATACTCACTCCGCGACGTGACCCAGTTCTTCACTTTATCGGAGTCATAGGCGACAAGTGTATTGGGATGTAAAATAAAAGAATTATACACCTGTTCATCCACATACATCGCAATGTCCTCTGCTAATTCCGAACGCTTGTCCTGGTCAACCGTTACGTTTAACGTATCGATCAGTGTCGTCAAATGATCGTCAATCACACCACTGAAATTCAAGGCACCTTTTGGATGGTATGTCGCATTCAAGTAATATCCTGCATCTCCGCGCGGTGCGGTTAAATTACTGTACGTCGCTAAATCCCAATCTCGATTCGCAGCCATGTATTCTTCCGGTATATCGATTTGTTTAATCTCCACATCAATTCCTAATCTGCCAGCATCCGACTGAAAAACTTGGGCGATTAACGGTAAATCGGCCCGCGAGCTGTAGGTCAACAACGATAATTTTAGCGGTTTCCCGTTTCTTTTCAGGACTCCACCCACTTTCCTATATCCCGCTTTTTCCAGATACATTTGAGCCGCTTCCATGCCACTTTCCTTCTTGGGGTAATCTGGCGCAAAAGAAAAACTGGAGGGGAATGGCCCTTTTGCCACCTCAGCATGCCCTTGTAATATCGTATCGACGATCGATGGACGGTCGATCACCGCATCGATTGCCTTCCGCACATGGATATCTTGCAAAGCCTTCTTTTCCAAGTTCATCGTTATTTGATGGACACGGAACGTGGGAGTGGAATCCACCTTGATGGTATCCATTGCTTCCAGATCAGCGAGACTTTCCACCTCCGGACGAAAGACGATATCTGCATCACCCGATTTCAGTGCAAGAGAGCGTGCATTGGCATCTTCATTGAAAGAAAACCTGGCTGTCTCCAATTTTGCGGCCCCGTCCCAGTAAGAATCATATCGTGTCAAATCGACCCTAGTACCCGGCATGAAATTCGCCACGGCAAACGGCCCTGTCCCAATCGGTTTGTTCCTATAATCACGTTCTTCCACATCAATGATCGACGTATTCGGATGGACCAACTCAGATGGGAATTCCGGGAAAGGCATCTCCGTTCTGATGATCAGGAGATTTCCCTTCGCTTCAATTGATTCAATGCGCAAAGCATTCTTAACGGCCAGGCTATCTTTCATCGCCCTCTCCAAAGATGCCTTCACCGCCTTTCCATCCATTGGTTTTCCGTTTTGAAAGGTCACCCCCTCCTTCAGGCTAATTTCCCACACTTGCCCATCCTGACTCTTCCAACTCTTTGCAAGCCACGGCTCAATCGATAAATCCTCGTCATTAAGATGAACCAACGTTTCCGTGATCCCTGCACGAAGCGATACATAACTTGTATCGACATGTGGATCCAATGAATTCGTCGAAAAGTTAAATAAGACATTCACTTCTTTTTTCCCTTCCTTTGCAGACTCAGAAGCACAAGCCGCCAAAAGGAAAACCATGAAAAGGAATAGTGGCAATGCCCGGTATGTATGCAACATATAAACCTCCATTTTTAATTTTTTTATGTATCACCCACCGATCACACGAATATCAATTCTCCACCTGCCTCTCCTCTTTCTTAGTTTATCGATAAATCAAAATGATTACGATTTAAATCATAAACCGTAATCATTACTGTTTGCAAGTTTTTTTTACATCATTCTTCTTTCCCATTCTAAATAAGGAAAAAAGCACCATGGTTTTACCCAGAGATTGGTAGGATTTAAAAGCGACTGAGTTTAATTGTAGGTCACGATGAATATGGAGGCTCCTCAATCCGGTAAGCAGCCAAAAAGGACCAGACACCCCTAGGCATCCAGTCCCACTCCTAAAATCATTAGTCTATACTTGTCGTTAAAGTTTTCCCTTCCGTGCCGTCGCGGAGCTCATGATATAGTAGCCGATAATCAACACTAAAATCGATAACGTATAAAGAAGGGTATGAACCGGGTTTTCATGGTAGACAATGATGAGCCGGATCATGGCCGTTATGCCAATATAGAGAAAGTATCGTATAGGAAAATGATAATCCTCTTTGAAATATTTCACGATCATCGCGATGAATTCAAAATACAAAAAGAACATCAAAATGCGTTCTAATAGTTCGAATTCTATCCGTATTTCCGGGTCATAAAGCGCCATCTTTATGAAATAGAAGATTTCCTTAGCAAGTAACACGCATAAAGATAAAGCCAATAAGATCAAGGCCGTATTCAAGGCTAGTTGAAGAACTTCCGCTATTTTAATGTCCTTCCATTTGTTTTGTTTACTGTGACCCAATGTGTCTTCCCCCTGAATATCAAAGTTTCTTCGTGTCTCTATACTACCATTTGTTTTTTAAGTGTATGTAAATTTTCATTGAACTGTTGGTTACAGTACACTTTCTTGTATACTAAAAAGAGAAGAAATCTCTAAAAAAAGGAGGAGGAATATGAAAGAAACCATTAATTGGGCGGTTTTAGCATACGACAAATGGCATCTATACATAGCGAAAACGAAGAAAGGCCTCTGTTATGTCGGTTCACCTGGTCAGTCTTATGAAGATTTGGAAAAGTGGATACAAAAACGGTTTCCTCAGTCGATTCTTTTGGAGAGTGAAGAAGCGTTACATCCTTATCTTACTGAACTATATGAGTATTTCGAGGGAACACGACGGACTTTTTCATTACCTGTGGATGTGAGGGGAACCGCTTTTCAAGTAGCCATTTGGGAAGCATTGAACCAGATTCCATACGGGAAAACCACTTCTTACTCCGAAATTGCGATGATGATTCAAAGACCCACCGCTGTTCGTGCGGTCGGAACGGCCATCGGGGCCAACCCCGTGCTGATCACCGTTCCATGTCATCGGGTCATCGGAAAAAATGGGGCAATCACCGGATACCGGGGCGGATTGGAAATGAAGGAATTCTTACTGCAATTAGAGACGCAAAACGGGGACTGACTACCCCGGAGGACTTATATAAGCTCGTTTTTTTCTATCAAAGGAGCGAGTTTATCTTCTTAAAATGGAAGGATATCTTCCCAAAGGGGATTTATTTCGTCGAAAAACCTCCATATATCGATTTTTCGACAAAAACCATCAAATCCCTGACTTTTTTCTTAATTTAATTCACGTTTAAGTGACTGGATCAAGCCTTCATAATAGGAAATTTCGTGCGGAACGAATCGATCCCTGCCTACATATTGATCGACGGTAACGCGCTGACCCAGATCATTCATTTCGAATCCCTGAATATGTATCTCTTCTATAGGACCGAACCATAGCTTTTCGAAATCCTCCAGTTTAACCTTCACGATTCCCGACACTTCTTCCTTTTGCAAGGTGAAATCACTCAGCGGATTCGTGCTCTTATATATAAATAGATGGACCAGTTCTTTATCGATGAAATTCTCCATCGTCGCACAGTCTTCCATCACCCCTACTGACACCAACTCATCAAAAGATAACGCGATGCCTAACTCTTCTTTAATTTCTCTTACACCATCTTCCACCGTTTCGTGAGCCAGTAAATGACCCGCAGCCGTGATGTCCAACAAATCCGGATAATCCTTTTTCATAGAACAGCGATGTTGGAGATAGAGATAAACCACTTCATCTTCCCGACTGACGAACCAGCAATGGAACACCTCATGCCAATGTCCGAGCCTATGCACTTCTTCCCTCGTTGCTTCACCGATATGGGTTCGGTCTTCATTGAATATTTTCAACATTTCAGTTTCGATGATTCTCACCTTCCCGTTTCTTTCTCCAATTCTTTGGATGGAGGTAACTTTTATATCTCGCTGCCACTTCTTTTCCAACCAAAATGGCTCCTACCCAAAACATGATTTCGGCGATGATGATGGCTCCACCAATGATCATCGCCTTTATGTTTGTCGAAAAAGGCGTAAATGGCGCCACAACCGGAATGAGCCAAGTGAGCAGAGATAGCATCAGAAGGAACATCCCTATTTTATAATACTTCTTTTTTCTTTCTTTTTTTATGATGACAACTTCTTTCTCCATAAAAGTGGACCCCCTATCTTCCATTTATTAAGGTGATGGAAACTCTTCCTTGTATATGACCATCGCACTAAAAAAAACAACGGACTACCAAACTTAATATCCACAACATTAATGGATGGGACCGCCGCTAAGAATTCATTCACTTTTTTATCCATTCCTTTTTCCGTCCAGCCATAAAACGTCTTGATTTTCATCCTATCCGCCTCCTAAAGAAGTGATTTAATTACGTATACGATTGAAACGTCATTCCGTTCCATAAAACATGGAAAAAGCCAGAATACGAAAAAGGACTGTCTATTCGACAGTCCCGGTTTATCTTAGGCTTTATACCCCTTCATCGGTAACGACATCAAGGCTTGTCCCGTCGCGGCATCGGTCAGCCTGTCTTCTAAATTGAAAGATTCGACTGGTTCGATGCGGGCGTATTTCTTCACGAATGTGGTGAGGGCAATTTTGGCTTCAAGTCGGGCGAGCGGTGCCCCTAAACAGAAATGCACGCCATTCCCAAACGTTAAATGTTTCTTATTATTAGGTCGGTGGATGTTTACCTTGAAAGGATCTTCAAACATGGCTTCATCCAAGTTCGCCGCACTCATCCAAACGATCACGACGTCACCTTTCTTAAGTTCCACGCCCAATAGATTATTATCTTCTTTGACCGTGCGATCCAATTTGACTAAATTGAACCGGTACCTCAGCATTTCTTCGACCGCTTGTGGTACCAATTCCGGGTTTTGGTGCAGTTCTTCATAAACGGTAGGGTCATCATACAAAAGCGAATAAAACGAGTTGGCCAGCAAGTGGCTGGTCGTTTCCACTCCTGCTCCCAATATCAGCATCGTCGTCCGTACCACTTCATCATCTGTGAACGTTTCCCCATCCACTTCCGCCTTCAATAAATCGGAAATGATATCATCTGCTGGATTCAAGCGCTTTTCCAAAACGATAGGATAGATATATTCATAGTATTCCTTTGCGGCTATTTGCTTCTTTTTATTAACTTCTTCCTCTTTTTCCTTTTCAAAAGGAAGGAATAAGATATCGACCCATTTTTTGAAGAGCAATCGATCTTTAGAAGGCACCCCCAACAGGTCTGACATAATAATGATAGGAAGGGGGCTTGTCAATGACTGGACAATATCCATTTCGGAGTCCCCTATGTCCTCGATCAGTTCATTCACGATTTCTTGAATGCGGGGCTCCCAGTTTTGTAGACTCCTGGGTGTGAAGGCAGCCGCTAAAAGCGAACGATGTTTTCGGTGTGAGGGTGGATCCACCCCAATCAAGTTAATCTTGTCAGGGATGGCCCCTTCTTTACTATCTGCACCAACTGAAATCGTGGTCCGTTTACGTACGCTCGAAAAGTGCTTGTAATCGCTGAGCACAAGTTTCACATGCTCATATTTAAAAGCATTCCACGTATCCGTTCCCTCGTGATAGATCACAGAATCATTTTCTAGCATCCTTTTGCACCATTCGTACGGACTGAATTCCTCTGTACGTGTCTTAAACTGCGGGATTTCTTTTACGGCAATAACTTCAGTCATGATATCGACCCCTATCTTTTCAAAATTTCTACCAGAATCGTCATGTTCGATTTATGTGATTTCTAATTTTACCTTTAATAGGCAACTACACCATTATAAGATAAATGCCCAAGAGTCACCATGAACCTTCCCTACTCCCACTTTTTACCCACGTGCCGCCCATGAAAAAACCGGCAGCAATTATGCTACCGGCTAACCAATCATTCTACTATTTCATTTTCTTCCTGGATTTCACTTTCATCCTGAGAGGCTATCCATTCGTTATAAAAGGCAGCCATCGTTGTCCCAACGTAAGGGACCAACCATAGGAATCCGATTCCTATCGTGAATAAACAAAGAATTCCCCACCCTATAAAGCTTAAGCACATGAGAAAGTATTTCCATTTAAGGCCTTTCATCCTTCTCCGGCTCTCCGTAATCGCTTCAAGCGTCGTCAAGTGCGGATGATCTCTTAATAAGAAAAACAGTTGGGAATAAGCCAAAGCTTTGATAATCCCTGGTATGAGAAGCAACAAAGACCAAAGGAACACGAATATTCCCTGCACAATGGATGCAATGATCACTTTTGAAAACATTTTCCCATCCTTATAGATTGAAAATGCTTTCTCGAACGATGTGCTTTCCATTCTTACCAGGTCAAGATAAAACCAGTAAACGCCTATTGAGAACGGTATTAATAAAATGGATAAAAGCGTATTGAATGCGGATACCCCTATAGGTGCCACATCCTGCTCATACCATGCTGCCCATCCACCACTAAAAATCACTTCAATGACGGTTTGCAATACCATGGTAAGCAAGAACATGATTAACGAAAGTGCTACTGCCGTTCCCCAGTTCCCTTTTAATGAAAGCCTTGCTTCTCTTTTGAGTTCTGATATTTTCATAGTTGACTGACACTCCTCCTTATTACTTAGTACTGTTACATGAATATGTAAGATGTCCCAATAAAATTCATAAAACATACTGATGTTACTTTATTTGGGTTATGGTTTTATTCTACCATAATAGTTCTTCCATGAGATTTAATCCCCAAGTTTATATATAGGTATATTGTTTCATTTATTCGAAGCCTTCTTTTTGAGCCCCGCTCTTTAAAAGGAATTTTTTTACATGTGATGGTATTATGGAGGAAGCACCAGGCAGGAAGCCCGAAGAACGGGAAACAGCTAGACTACTAAACAACAGAAATGGGGAAGTCGATTGGAACATGGCACGCAGAAAATCTTCTCACCACCAAAACACATCGTCTCAGCAGCAACGATTGTAATCAATGAGCAAGGGGAAATTCTATTAATCAAGGGGCCCCGGCGAGGTTGGGAAATGCCTGGGGGCCAAGTCGAAGAAGGCGAGTCCTTGAAAGAAGCCGCCATAAGAGAAACGAAAGAGGAAACAGGTATGGATATTGAGGTCTTGAAATTTTGTGGGATCTTTCAAAATGTTGAAGAGTCCATCTGTAATACACTGTTTTTAGCTAAGCCAGTTGGAGGAACATTAACAACGTCACCAGAGAGTTTGGAAGTTGGGTATTATCCCATTGAGCAAGCTTTGGAAATGGTGTCTTTCAGGAATTTCAGTCAGAGAATTGAATGCTGTCTGGATGAAAGCACCCATCCATTTTATATAGAATTTTAGTATTCCGTTCACCTATAAAAAGGGGCTTCCAGAGAGGAAGCCCCAGACATAGAGCGGTATACAAAGCCTTCTTATTTCGTTTTCACACAGAGTTTATTCTCTTGTTTTAGAACATCACACTGCAGTTCCTTTTTGAAAGACCAGTTTACCGGCCATATACGTTTCTTCAACCTGCACTTCCCCTATTTCTTCAGGTTTGATGGTCAAAATGTCTCGATCGAGGACAATAAAGTCGGCATGATACCCCGGTGCAAGTTGGCCAACATCCGGAATGCGCGTGACTTCCTGTGCCGCTTTTGTATAAAGCATGATAGCCGTTTCAATGTCTATGCGTTGTTCCTGCCCTGTATCCGTTCCATCATAGGCCTTACGTGTGACGGCTGCCATCATCCCGATAAATGGATTGACCGGATCGGCCCAAGCCGTTGCAGGTGCATCAGATGAGAAGGCCACCAGGATCCCTTTATCCAACATGGAACGAATCGGATACGTTTGCTTCGTACGCTCAGCCCCAAGGTTAGTAAGATACGATTCAATTTCGGCGTAAAGAAAGATCGGTTGTGGGACGAATGCGATTCCCATTTCACTCGCTTGTTGAAGGGCCTTCCTAGAAGGCATGGCCGCATGCTCTATCCTGATGGAAGGGCCATCTTCCATCCAGCCCTTCTTGCCATGAAAGGTATCGATGATTAAATCGATCGCCTGCTCACCCATGGCATGTATGACCAATTGGATATGATTCTCCTCGGCTGCTTGACTGGCAAGTAGCAACTCCTCCTTAGTGGTCATCGGGATGCCATAGTTCTCGCCTTCCCCTAAAAATGGCGGATTGACCCAGGCCGTTTGGCCAGAAACGCTTCCATCGGCGAATATCTTGATTCCTCCAATATGATTGTCCTGGTCTCTATTCGTTTTGTTCTTGGCTAAAATCGGATCGTCCTTAATGGTTTCCCATATGTAATACAGGACTGCACGCTGCTTCATGCCCTTTTCCGTAGCAGCACGATACATGTCTAAATAATCCGCAGGTTTAGGCTTTGCCATCAAATCCGTAATGGCCGTAATTCCGTGCGATAGCAATTTTGGGCTTAATTCCACAAGTCCTTCTATTTCTTCCTCAACAGTTTGTACGGGCATTACTTGTTGGACTAAACCTTTTGCGTTTTCACGTAAAACGCCCGTCGGTTCACCGTACGGATCTCTATCAATCTTTCCACCCACTGGGTCTGGTGTATCTTTGGTGATGCCGGCGAGTTCCAGTGCCTTACTGTTGACCACAACCATGTGAGTACATGTGCGCGTGATGATAACGGGAACCTTCGTCGTGGCTTGATCTAAATCCCAGCGTGAAGGCGAACGACGCTCTTTTAATTTCCCCTCATCATATCCCCATCCTTCTATCCAACCCCCGGAATCTTGTGATTCGCTTGCCTTACGAACTTCGTCAATTAAATCTTCCAGTGATTCGACAACAGGCGGCATACAGGAAATTTGCTTGGAAGACCCGGCTAGATACAATGGATGCAAGTGTGCATCGATGAGCCCCGGCAACACCCGGCGTCCTTGAAGGTTCATGCGCTCTCCAGTCATCCCTTTGGTTTCTTCTTCTTCCCCAATCCAGTGTATGCGCCCATCACGAATGACCATAGCACTTGCATAAGGTTGTGTTGGATTGGCTGTGAATATTTTTCCGTTCACATAAATGATGTCATGATTCATTCTTTCTCCTCCCCCTATATGAACACATTTCATTTGTACCGCTTTGATTTTGGATTTCCTTTATCCTTACAGACGAAAAAGAGCATTCCAAAATGGATAAGCCTACGCTTTTTTTTGGAATACCCTTTTTTCATGACTCAGAATCAGTAAGCGACATTAAGCTAAAACTTTTTTAATACGGGCAATAGCCCAATCTAGTTCTTCCTTCGTAATCACAAGTGGCGGAGCAAAGCGGATCACGGTATCATGCGTTTCCTTACACAGTAAGTTTTCCTCTTTTAATTTTTCACAATAAGGTCTTGCCTCCACGGTTAACTCCACTCCGATAAATAAGCCTTTTCCCCGTATATCTTTAATCTTTGGATTATTGATTTCCTTCAAGCTTTCTTTAAAGTATTCGCCTAATTCCAACGAGCGTTCCGCAAGTTTCTCTTCTTCAAGAATCTCTAAGGAAGCGATGGAAACCGCACAAGCCAATGGATTGCCCCCAAATGTAGAACCATGTGAACCAGGATTGAAGACGCCTAGGATGTCACGGTTGGCCGCCACGCAAGAGATTGGGAAAACCCCACCACCAAGTGCCTTGCCTAAAATGTACATATCAGGAACAACATGATCCCAATCGGAGGCGAATGTTTTACCTGACCGGCCAAGGCCCGACTGAATTTCGTCCGAAACGAACAATACATTATTTTCTTTACACAGTTCAAATGCCGCTTTCAGGAAACCGGCTGGTGGAATGATGATGCCCGCTTCCCCTTGGATCGGTTCAATCAGGAATCCAGCCGTTTGCGGTGTGATGGCCGCTTTCAATGCCTCAAGGTCACCATAGGGAATCAACTTGATTCCTGGCAACATCGGCCCGAATCCCCTTCTATATTCATCATCGGAAGATAAAGAAACGGCTGTCATCGTCCGGCCATGGAAGTTGCCGATACAAGCGATGATTTCCGCTTGGTCTTCAGCGATTCCTTTTACATCATAGCCCCAGCGTCTAACAGCCTTGATGGCCGTTTCAACTGCTTCAGCCCCCGTGTTCATCGGAAGGGCCATGTCTTTTTGGGTAAGACGGGCCACCTTTTCGTACCACGGACCCAATTGATCACTATGAAACGCTCGGGAAGTTAACGTTACACGATCCGCTTGGTCTTTTAGCGCTTGAATGATTTTTGGGTGCCGATGACCTTGGTTCACGGCTGAATAGGCACTAAGCATATCCATATACTTGTTTCCTTCTGGATCTTCTACCCATACTCCTTCTGCCTTTGATATGACGATGGGAAGTGGATGATAATTGTTTGCCCCATATTGTTCAGTTTGTTCAATAACCTTTTCCGTCACAGTTTTCATATAAATTCCCCCCTATGATTTAAGCGTTTCCGCTATGATTTACGTTGTAGATGAAGATGTAGCATATTTCAGGATTGAAAAATCAGTTCAGATTCCCCTATCTATCAACTAGCAAGTTCCATGCCAAAAATAAAGGCCTCTATCAAAAACACCCTAACTCAAAGAAAAAATATATTTCAGGAAAGGGGTTTCACCCATTTTTTTCATAAAATCCGCAAAAATATTTGGCACCTTTCCGCCATGCATTCTTGCAGTGCAAATAATAATTGCACCAATATTGGATTTACTTTACAATTAGCTTCAACAAAAGGAAAAACCTGGAGGTGCCTCATGGATTTAAACCAGATGATGAGAATAGAAGAAGGTTTTCAAACGATTCTCCATTCACTTGTGGATGTGATTGATATAGGCATACATATTATAGATAGGAACGGCTTGACGGTCATCTATAACAAAAAGATGGCGGAGATTGAGGGAATGGATTCAAAAGATGTATTAGGAGAGAAGATTCACGACATCTTTAAGTTCAAAGAAGAAACGGAAAGCACACTGGTCAGGGCCCTTCACTCCGGCCATGCAACCGAAAACTCAAAACAGACTTACTTCAATAGCCTGGGGCAGGAAATCTCGACCATCAATAATACCTATCCGATATTCGACACCAGGCAAAATATCATCGGGGCCATCGAAGTAGCCAAGGATATTACCAACCTGGAACGAATCATCAAGGATAATATATTAAATAAAGGCGACACCAAATATACCTTTGACAGCATCCTAGGTGTCAGTGCGAATTTCTTGGAGGTCATCGAAAAGAGCAAGCGTTCGACAAGAACCTCTTCCACCATCCTCATCGTTGGGGAAACTGGAACGGGAAAGGAACTTTTTGCACAAAGCATCCATAATGGAAGCAGTCGCTCTAAACACCCATTCATCAGCCAGAACTGTGCAGCACTTCCCGATAGTTTAATAGAGGGAATCCTATTCGGAACGAAGAAAGGTGCCTTCACCGGCTCCGTCGAAAGACCGGGATTGTTCGAACAAGCAGAAGGCGGCACGATCCTTCTTGATGAGATCAATTCCCTGAACCCCAATTTGCAGGCAAAATTATTGCGGGCCCTTCAAGAAAGGAAGATTCGTCGCGTAGGTGATACGAAAGATAAGAATATCGACGTCCGCGTCATCGCAACCATCAATGAAGATCCGATTGATGCCATATCAAACGGCCATTTACGTAAAGATCTTTATTACCGTTTAAGCGTGGTGTCTTTATTCATACCCCCGCTACGGGAACGGAAAGAGGATATTCCATTGCTCGCCCAATCGTTTATTGACAAATTCAATGCGCTTTTCGAATTGGACATCGAAGGAATCAGCGAAGAAGCCTACGAACTTTTCTATGATTATGAATGGCATGGCAACGTAAGAGAACTTGAACATATCATCGAAGGGGCCATGAATTTGCTAGAACCTGGCGATAAGCACATAAAAATCTCGCACCTTCCCACTCTCTTCAAAAAGAAAGCGAATAGGGAAGAAGAAGAGATGGAAACCAAAGCGCCTTCCCCTCCCTCTCATCAAGGGACCCTCCCTCTTGATGATTATATGGCGCATACAGAAAAGTTCTATTTAGAAAAGGTGTTAAAAGAACATAACCAGAATATCTCCCAAGCAGCCAAAGCCTTGAATATAAGCCGGCAAAGTCTCCAATATCGCTTGAAAAAGTACCAGGCCAAAAATCCCCTCACTTAGAAAGTGGGGGATCTCCCTTCTTTACAGGAAAATAGGAACCTGTCTTTTTAAAGCGTCTCCAGCATATGAACACGTAAATCAGTGCCACCGTAATAAACAATACAATATAATACATCATCAACTCATTAGTGGTCATAATTTGAAAAACGTCTTTCCAGCTCGTTTCCTGCAGATATATTTTGTATGGAGTTTCTTCACTGTAAGAAATTGGGACCCGCTGATCTTTATATGCATAATAGGCATGGCTTGTGACTTCCTTCGTCAGGTACACGGTCTCGTTTGCTTGATTCTCAAAGCTGAGTGCCAAAAAATACTCACTATCTGCATAACGGCCTAAATTCCGGTCGGCAAAATGATCGGTCACAACAGCCGTCGTTTCGATTCGATCCTCGTCCGAATATTTCTCATATGCGTTCATTCCCATTTGCCCCATATAATAGAAACCGAATAATAGACCTGTAAGCATGCCCCCGTAAAACAAACCATATAGAAGGAAACCTAGGAATGAATTGAAAAGTTTTTTTCTCTCCATCCGCTGAAAAAAGGTTACCACAAACTTAACTTTACTCAACCAATACGAGATATAACCAAAGATATAAATGCTGACGAAAGCCAGGCCAATATAATAGGAAGAATACTCCCCCTTTAAATCCTCCTGATTATGAAAAGTACCATCGATTTTGAACCCGCTAACCGTATCTCCGATTTCGAGTTTGTCAAATTCCTCTTTCTCCACATACGCTCTCTGTCCAATATCCAAATTCCAAGCAACCTTACCTGTGAGTTTTTCATTGAGTAAAACCATGTAATACGTTTTTCCATACAATAGGTCCTGTGCCGCCGTTTTTTCATAAACCACGGCCGTCATCGGTTCGCTTTCATCCTCTCGCTTCAGCTCTTTATATTCTTGGAAATTCTCAACGGTTTTGAATAGCACGAAAACAAATACCCCAAAGGCAAAGAGCATCCATCCTATCCGCTTCATATCATAGTTACATCTCATAATGGAACCCCTTTTTCATCGTTTGCCTATCCTTACTGGTGAAGGGAATGTTTTTTCTTTAGATTTGGAATCAAAATAGGTTTCCCTTCATATTTATCTACAAACAACATGATTACCAACATCTATTCTATTCGACAAGAATCTGTTATCTCCTATTTGGGACTGACTCTTTTCAGATTCTTAAATTTGACCCATGAGCATGATATCCTCTATACTTACTGTAATGTAACTAAATAAATGAATTCTTCTGTTAAGGGGAGTAGCTATACAGTAAAGTCGTCAGTACAGGATGTCCATCCTCGGCTTTATTGGCAACTAATTTACAGTTGTTTGCAAGACCTTGCCGATTTTTTGGTGAGGTCTTTTTCGTATCTAAGACGGTATAACCAAGATAATCGGTTATACCGTCTTTTTTTGTATCATCAATCTTTTGGAGAGGTGTGAAGGAGTTGTCACAATATTATAGGTTGGCTCAAAGTGTGAAAATCGCGAACGATAAAAACCATACATTGATCGAGGCCGATGATTCATTGTCGCTTATCGGCAAAGGGCGAAGCGCATATGTATTTAGAATCCAAGATACCGACCTAGCCTTGAAATTATTTTTCCCGGCTCATACCCACACGGCTAAAATAGAAGCGGATATTTACCGGGCCGTTCAGCATATCGAGTACTACCCGACCCTATTCGATGCAGGGGAGCGTTACCTCGTGATTGATTACATCGAGGGTCACACGCTTTTTGAACATTTGACGATGGGCATCCCGGTAACGGAAGAAAAGGTGAAGGAAATCGATCATGCCCTGAACTTGGCCAGAAAGGTAGGCTTGAATCCATCCGATATCCATTTACGGAACATCTTGATAACGTCCGATAAGAAAGTGAAGATTATCGATCTTGCGCGGTTCCGACAGAAAAAATCCTGCAAGCAATGGCATGATTTAAAACGCGTATTCCACCTTTTCTATAGGAGGCCTTACTTTCCCAAGAAAATCCCTACCTTTATTCTCAATTCCATTGCGGCCATCTATAAGAAAAGATTCTTGCCCATTTAATAAACCATACAGGAGGAAAACCATGAAAAAAATACTTATGCTATGTACATCACTTATCTTATTAACCGGCTGCTCGCTTTTAGGGGAAGTCAATTCATCATTAGACTATGCCGATACCGCAACAGGCTATGTCGGTACCGTAAAAGAGTTTGCCAATGAAGTACCCGCCCTCTCTAAGGATGCTGTCACCGACAAGGAGGCAATGAAGACACTTGAGAATGAACTGCAAACGATGAAAACGGAAATCGAAGAATTCAATGAAACCGAACCGCCCCAAATCGCTGATGGCATTCACGATAAAATCGTCAGTTCCAACCAACAGCTTCAAGACGGAATCGATTTATATCTAAAAAATATGGAAGATGGGACATTGGATCCTGCGGTCCTTGAAGATTCGGAAATCATGAAGACGATTGATAACATTACAAGCCTGACCAACCAAATTGAAAAATTAGGGAACTAAATGATTTGATACTCCTTTTAACTAAGGGAGTATCTCAGACTGTAGACAAACTCTATGAAAATCGAGTTTGTCTATTTTTATAGCTTGTACAATTTGAACGTTGATTTCCACTTCAGGCACTCACTTTCCGCGGGCGGTCGGGGAGCCTCCTCGGCTTTCGCCTGCGGGGTCTCCCCCAGTAACAGTACCAACAGTTATTTCATTAGTAGGTCAACTTGGCAATCAAGCGCGCGGTGCTACTGTTTCTCTTTTTACTTTTTTCTTATTTATTGGTGCTAGCCTGGGACCAATCGCAACGCAGGCACTTATAAATACAGGCAGTTATCAATTAACATTTGAAAGATTGTCTTTGCTTCTGGTTATTAGTTTAGTTGTTTCATTTTTAATTAAGCCTAGTATCCGTTAGTCAACTTTCCAAAAGTAATGAGTAAGCTATGATAGTCCATCATAATTTAGCACCGAATATTCGCGTATGTTTGGTTTTATCACCTAAAGAAATAGTTAAACGATTGTGAAAGAATCGGGACTAAACAATAAACCAGTATCCCTCATTGTAATGGCCGGACTTTTTGTGAAATTTAATAGATGGCAAAATAGTATCCCGTTAACATAATTCAACTTTTTCGGTATTACCGAAGAAGAAACGAATAACGTATTAAAATCATTTAGTTAACTATGTATAGAAGATGCTTTTAAGCAATTAATGGTATATATCGAGAAACCTCCACGCTTATTGTGGAGGTTTTTAATATACATCATAAATGCATTGTCCTCTTTTAATTAATCCTGAATCTTGGTACCATCTAAAAAAAGAAGTTTATTTGAAGAGATAAGCTTTTTTTATAAGAAATTATTAATTATCCACAAATATATCATCGATCTCTTTACTCAAGAAATCTGTTTCTTCTTGAAAATTACATATGGTCCGAAGTGATGATACATTATATCCGCCTTGCAAATAACTCTATATTTTTTGTTGAGTTAAGATAGTATCATGCCAGCTTCAATCTTCAACTTTAGAAGACGAATATTTGATTTTAAAGAATTCCTTATATGTCATGGGTTTTCGGCCTATCAGACGTTCAAGATCCCTGGATGTCTCTGAGAATTCTCCAGTATTGATTCCTCGCACCCAACCTAATAAGAAATTAGTCATGTGAACAGGCAAGCCATTCGCTACCATAGTGTCTATATATTCTTTTTCGCTAATTACCTCATAAGGGATATTTTTCTCACTAATCTCCGAGAGGGCTTCAGCAATGTCTGCAAAAGAGCTTCCCTCACTGCCACTTAGAGTATATGTCTTATTTTCGTGCCCGTTTTGGGTGAGAACGGCCACGTTGGCTGCCGCCAAATCATTCAGAGATGCAGCGGCTACTTTACCGGAACCTGCTGGTACTCGCACGCCGACTTTCTGAGCATCTCCGAAATACGAATGCATGACTTCAAGATACGGTGGATTCCGCAGAATGGTATAAGCTAATCCGGATGCTTTAAGCGTTTGTTCAGCAAATACGTTTGAAATCGATACTTCGGGCACAATAAGATTTGAATTTTCTCTTCGTATAATCGACGTGAAGATCACTTGTTTAACACCAGCCTGCTTTGCAGCCGCGATGACATTGAAATGTTGTGTATTGCGGTCAGTAAATGCTTGCGCGGAAATGAGCATAACTTTTTCAACACCGTTAAAAGCTCTCAGAAGGGAGTTATAATCAAAATAGTCGCCCTGGTGCACTTCGACACCTTCTTTATCAAACCTTGCCATTTTTTCAGAATTCGAATCACGTACCAATACAGCGACCTGATTTGACGGGACTTTTTTTAGAAGAAGCTCTAGCGTCCTGCCACCGAGATTACCTGTTGCTCCAGTAATAAGAATTTTACCCATTTTAATCTCCCCTTTGATTTTTTTGATAATCTGCGATTTTTCGATTTGTTCACCAGTTGTATGATCATATGATTGACTGAAAAGCTCTTTACATTAAAGGGTCCCTGTCTAGGTTAAAACGTAATCTCAATTACGATCCTTCTTTACCTGCAATTATCATTTAAGCACAATATAATATATCATTATAAGAGGTAATTAAATTTTCTCAATATTCTTTCCTACGTTAAATAGAAATTTAGTTTTATTAATAGGCACTCATATGAAAATTGCTAAAAAATAATTCAATCCATCTAGGAGGTGTACAAATGAATAACTTCTCTACATTAATGGGGACAGGAAACTGGTTAGGCATTCTTTCTACGATATTATTCATCCTTGGCTTTTATTTCACCCTTACTTTTTTTCAAAGCTTACGATCAGGCGATGTCCGTATTATCAGGCAGAATAAATTAGCGGCTGTTATTTCCATAGCCCTTGGATTGTTGATCCCTGCAATCTATAATCTGTATCTGTTAAACGAAATGATGCCATGACATATCCTCCAATCAGAAAGCTTAGAGTGCAATGCGCTTCAAGCTTTTCCGTTCTCTAGTTCTTTTACATCTAATAAGCCGTGTTCATTCGTCATTCTCCCTCTTCATACATTTCCATCCTACAAAAAACCTGTATAAATACATTCTAATTCTTTATCGAAAACCCTAAATCCCTATGTTTCCAAAAAATATCTTTAAATCATACTATTTATCGCTGGTAAAATAGTAATAAATGATGTATCATACTCTAGTATTTATTATTCAGAGTAGATTAATAGGAATTGGAGTGGATTAAAATGATTGGTTATGTTTTTCTGAATATCGCCATAATGATCGTCCTGTTGGGCCTTCTATTTTATATGAACAAAAAACATATTTCCTTTACTAAAAGAGTTTTTACGGCACTTGGGTTAGGGATCATATTCGGTCTTCTTTTGCAGTACTTCTATGAACCTGGTTCGGTTGCGATTGTGAAATCGACCGATTGGTTTAACATTGTAGGTTCGGGTTACGTGAAATTCCTACAGATGATCGTTATGCCACTTGTATTCATTTCGATCTTGTCAGCATTTACAAGATTGAAGCTTACAAGCAATATCGGTAAAATCAGTGTCTTGATCATCGGGATCTTGCTTGGAACGACTGCCATTGCAGCAGCCATCGGTATTACATCGGCCACAGTCTTCGATTTGGAAGCTGTTCAAATTGAACAAGGGGATGCAGAAACGAGCCGTGGTGCTGAAATAACGGAAAAAACGGGTACCATCGAAGATAAAATGTCGATGCCACAACAAATCATCGAGTTAATTCCAGCCAATCCGTTTCTTGATTTAACGGGTGCTCGCTCGACTTCTACGATTTCAGTGGTCATCTTTGCTGCATTTCTTGGAATCGCCTATCTAGGGGTTAAAAGAAAACAGCCTGAACACGCAGAGTTTTTCTCTAAAATCGTCGATGCCCTGCATAGCATCATTATGCGTGTGGTGACATTAATTTTACGCTTGACTCCTTATGGAATCTTGGCGATCATGACGAATACGGTCGCTACGAGTGACCTCGATGCCATCCTTAAATTAGGGAAATTCGTGGGAGCTTCTTATGTAGCCCTTATCGTGATGTTCTTGATTCATCTGCTATTGCTGATGATTGCAGGATTGAATCCAATCACTTATTTAAGAAAAGCATTCCCTGTCTTGTCATTCGCTTTCACGGCTAGATCGAGTGCAGGTGCACTACCTATGAACATTCAAACGCAAAAGCAACTGGGTGTCTCTGAAGGGATTGCCAACTTTGCCGGATCATTCGGGTTATCCATCGGACAAAATGGATGTGCTGGTATTTATCCAGCCATGCTTGCCGTCATGATTGCACCGACAGTGGGAATCGATCCGCTTTCTCCATCCTTTATCGCCACTTTGATCCTTATTGTGGCCATCAGTTCCTTTGGAGTGGCAGGTGTCGGCGGCGGTGCAACATTCGCAGCCATCCTCGTCCTTTCCGCAATGGACTTACCGGTAGCCTTGGCAGGACTATTAATTTCGGTTGAACCATTAATCGACATGGGTAGAACCGCCTTGAACGTTAGCGGAAGCATGACGTCAGGTGTGCTGACTAGTAAAATCACGCATGACCTGGATAAAGAACAATACAACGAAACATCTGTTAAACTAGACACTGAAATGTAATTACTTCTCCCCCATCTCGTTACTGAGATGGGGGTTTTGTTTTTCATGAAGTTTTTCATGAAGTTATTCAAAAGAAAATCCACTCTAAAGGGTGGAAAGACTATATAATAAATGTTAGATAATGGATACATATGGAGGGTGAGTATGAAAAATAGTTCCTCATTAATCATCGGGGTGGCCATCATCATGGGTTTTACAATCCTAGGTTTATTTCTGATGGCCTCATCTAAAGAAGATTCAAAGGGTGCAAGACATGAAGATCGATATGAATTAGTCCCTGTAAATGAAAATAATATGATCATCTTTGATAAGACGTCAGGGGCATATTGGAATAAATTCGTCCCGAGCGATGAAGGCCCTACGTCATGGGAAAAAGGCGATTCTCCCATTAAGAAGAGCAATAACTAAAAAACACTACAATATACACGAAGGAAGTACTAAAAAGGCTTGGTTGAATAACCAGGCCTTTTTCATCCATTTAAATCCCCACCACTCTTTCTGTCTTTAATTGTATGAAAATGTCGGTAGTTTAAATTTTCTAAAAACTAATCTTACTATATTTTCCATGTTATATTGTTAAAGATAAAAAATCCAATAGAAATGTTAGGTGAGTGAACTGACAATAGAAGTTTTAATTTTGCACTATATTCAAGAAACACGCCAAAAGCCTTTTCATGCTGATGAATTATTAGATTACATTCAAAAAGAATACGTGAGCGGGAATTTATCTATTTTCCAATACAAAGACCTCTGCAAGGAACTATATAGACGCGGCGCAAAGAAACAACTTCATTTAGGATGATTGCCCATCGAAGGCTTGCAACAATCGCAAAAAGGACTGCCCACTATGAAGACAGTCCTTACTATTTTTTTATAGGTCACTATTTTTCATTCTCTTTTTCATTCGAGCTGTTCTAATGTGGTTAACCTGAACGCTCATTCCACCATTGAACATAAACTGGGCAGCAGCATATACCGCACAGGCGACAAGAATCCCTGCCAATGCATCCAGGATGGCATGCTGTTTCGTGAATAATGTGGAGAGGATAATAAGGGTACCCATGACCGTCACACATGCGTATTCCCGCTTGAAGTCTTCTTTTCTGTTATATACGATGATCATCATGATAAACGTCGTCATTACATGGATACTAGGTAGACAGTTGACAGGCTGGTCATGCATATAAATGAAACGGACCAGGTTTGCAAAGATATCGTCCCCGACAACGTCCGGCCGCGGTACAGTCGTTTGCCAGAAAACATAGACGACAAAACAAATCAATTTACCGGATATCAAACTGCTTATCGCCACGAAATATTGCTTTCGGTCAACAAAGCAATAATAAATCAATAATCCATACATAAACGGATACCAAAGTAAGTAAGGAATGATGAATTCCTTGATAAAGGGAATCCCCTCATCTATTTTCGTCGTGACATCGACCGCATCACTCGGCAATTGGTTGATGATGGAGTATATAAAACTAGTAAGGATAAACAATAATAAATAACTTAATGGGTAAAGGATTTTCATGTTTTTTTTCATAGCTTACTCCGTTTTTTTATTGAATTTATATTATAGGATTTACCCCATATCTTTTCATATGAATCATGTATTCATCTATCGTATTTAAAAGCTATGATTATGTCAAAATCTTTATTCTTGGAGGACAAAACCCTATACAAGAAAAATTTATAACGTGACAAGCTAAAAAAAGGTACTTAAAACCCTTTCCCTAACCATGACATGACTATCATTAAAACCCCGATAACTACTACGGCAACCGGTCCTACAACAAACAATCCGAATAATAATGATAAAATAGCATCCATAAAAGTACGGCCGGGGCCTGCTTTCTCTTTTCTTTCCGTAATTAATAAGTCTTCAAGAGATGCAACCTTTTGTTTAAGTTCCTGTAACTCTTGAACAACTTTTGCATTTTGGTCCAAACCCCCAACTCCCTGCCTCATTTTCTGTCGTTAATTATATCATGAGTCCCCATACAAAGTATAAAATGGTAAAAAATACTTACAATATTGAACTAAATATAGGAATAAATAAATCTATGATTTCAATTAATTATAGGAATGTTACAATAAAAAAGTTGAGTGGACATCAATCTATAGAATATGTGGGGTACTATTACATTTTATGAAAACATTACGACTACTAAGAAGCTTTAACTTTTTATACTTTGGTTTACTTGCCATTTTCATTCCCTTTCTTCCGGTCTATCTAGATGATCAAGGTCTATCGCCAGGTCAAATCGGTTTCATCATCGGTACGGGCGGGTTTGTGACTTTGATCACTCAACCTTTGTGGGGAATGATCAGCGACAAAACAAAGACCATTCGCAAAGTCCTGTTGTTGCTGATTCTCTGCTCAAGCATACTCGGGTATTTCTTGTACGATACGGGAAGCTATCTCCACCTGATTCTATTTGCCATGTTGCTATACTTTTTCCTGATGCCGATTGACCCGCTTACGGAAAGCCTCAATTTCACGATTGCAGAATCGAATGGAATCAGTTATGGCTCCATCCGTACATATGGTGCTTTAGGATATGCCGTAATCTCATTGATTACCGGCTATGTCATGTCCCATTTCGGTGCTACTAGTCTAGCTTGGCTCTTTTCTGGCATTGCCATTATCGGTTTTGTCATCATCTGGATGATGCCCGATGCGCCCGTCTCCGGGAAGCCCGTCACGATGAAAACGCTCAAGCACTTTTTCAGTAATAAAGAAACGCTGCTATTCCTTTTACTGGTCTTTATATGTGCCGTTCCGGCCAGGATGAACGATACGTTCCTTGGTGTGTACATTCGGGAACTTGGTGGAAGTACCACTCTCGTTGGACTCACTTGGTTCTTGGCGGCTGGAAGTGAAATTGTCGTGTTTGCCTTAAGCTTCTGGTGGCTTCGCAAAGGGAAGGAAATCATCATCATCTCATTCGCTGCCGCATTTTTCTTCATTCGGTACTTCGTCTCGGCCTGGTTAACCGACCCGCACCTGTTAGCTTACTTGCAGATCCTGCAACTGTTAACCTTCCCGATTTTCTACTCGGCGGCCATACAGTATTTGTACCGGATCGTCCCAGCCGAATGGCGTGCCACTGGTCAGACGATATTGGCCTTGCTGTTCTTTGGGGTATCGGGAATTCTCGCCTCATATGTAGGGGGCGCCATCTACGGTGCTTTTGGAGGAAAAGTCCTTTATCTTTCGATTTCTTCCATCTCATTCGTCGGAATGGTGTTCGCCTTGATTCTTTACCGGATTTATGGGAAGAAAGAGATTCTGGTGAAAGCAGAATAAGACACAAAAAAAGTCGACTCCTGTTACAGGAATTCGACTTTTTTGTGTCTTTTTCAACCTTTATAGCCATTTACAAAGAAGGTCACTGTTTCCCTTTCACTTTCGGTTAGATCACGCTTAAGCTTCGTCGCCAGTTCCCGCTCCATTGCTGCTTGATCCCCCTGATGTTTGCCGACAAGGCTGGCACAATCTTTGAATAACTTGAACTCCTGCTCCATTTCCTGTTTCGTGCAAGGCTGATCATGATGGGAAAGGATATACGTTTCGGCATCATAGGATTCAATCTTCTCAACGAGCCTCAAGGCTTCTTCAGCGGTATAATTCCATTTATCCGCATAAAGATTGGCATACAGGCAATCTCCCAGCATTAAGGTCTTTTCCTCTGGGACATACACGATGCAAGAATCAGCGGCGTGGTCTCCACCTACGTGTTCAACGATGCATGTGATATCGCCAAGATCAATCGTTAGTGACTTTTCAAAAACTATATCAGGAAGCTTCATCGAGATATCCCGCTTCGAACCGAACTCCAATTTAATGGCATCGGCACAAAATGGAATCTCGATTCCTTCCTCGACCCGTTGATCTAATGCGTGATCGTCCCAAGAAAGAGACTGCATCTCTTTCACGTTTCGGTACGTTCGTTCCTGGCAAATCACGGGAATGTCCACATGTCCCAATCCGAATACATGATCCCAATGAGAATGAGTAAGAACAAGCATGTCCCCACTCCAATCGATCTTCGCCAATTCAGCTTGAAAAAGTTGCGCATGTGAAACAGAATTCCCCGCATCAATGATGAGCGTTTTCTTCGCTCCTGAAACAGCGACCAAAATTGGCCGGTCGTTTACCTCCACTCGCGTCAGGTAAACGATATGGTTGGATACATGTTCTAAAGTTTGCATGGATTAAGTTCTCCTTTGGAACGTCGGATTATCTTCTTCAATCAGTTTGCTTACAGTATAGCAAACAAATACAGGGTACGATGTAATATTTCATTTACCTATCCTCTTCCAGAATGATCTATGGTACATTAAATGATGAATTATCAGAATAATCAAATGAAGATGGGCGGTTTCTCACATGGAAAACTATTATTTATTTATCATGATGTGCATTCTTCTCATCCTATTGCCCGGTCCTGATACGGCGATTGCGACTAAGAACACCTTTTCGATTGGAAAAACGGGTGGCCTCCAAACGATGCTTGGTACGTGTTGTGCCTTGCTCATTCATACATCCGCCGCTGTCTTAGGACTTTCAGCAATCATCGTCAAATCAGCTTTATTATTTTCCATCTTTAAATATGTCGGGGCCGTGTACTTGATTTATCTAGGCATCAAGACATTATGGGGATTGAGGAATAAGGAAGTGGCAGTAACCGATGAAAGGAAGGATGAAGATAAATACGGAAGCAAGTCTTGTTTTAAACAAGGGTTCCTGACCAATTTGCTCAATCCGAAAGTGGCCGTGTTCTTTCTAACATTTCTCCCACAATTCGTGAATCCCGGACAGGATACATTCCTGCCATTTCTATTGATGGGTGCCACTTACACCGGACTGACAGCGCTCTGGTTCATCTTCTATATCTACTTACTTAACCAGATCAGTGCTTTCATGAAAAGACCACGGACTCAAAAGGTTTTTGAAGGCATCACAGGCATTGTGCTAATCGGCTTTGGAATGAAACTGGCGTTGGAAAAGGCCCAGCATTAACCTTAGGTCTTGGTCATTATATATAATTTTTTTTACTTCAAAGAGAAGGAGACCATTACTGATGACGAATAACCGTACTATTATCGATTTATTCTTAAATGATATCGAAAAAAAATTCATTGAAGTTCCTTCACACAAAAGAAAAAAATAATGTATGAAATGAAAGATCATATGTATTCCGAGGTGGAAAATAAAATCGCAAATGGAAAAGAAGAAACCACAGCCATTAAAGAAACAATCGCAAATTTCAAAGAAGACCCACATCCATTTACCGAGCTTGCAGAACAAGAAGAATACCTCAACCAAAATAAGTACGAAAGCAAAAGAGATTTCGGGTTCGATTTAATTATGGTCTTATGTATAGGGCCACTTGGCGCTTTAACCGCACCTATTTTGAAAGGATACATAGAATTAGCCCAAATCATACCCTGGATATTCTTTTTTATAGTAGCCCAAATCATTTTTCATCGTTATTATTCTAAGAATATGAAGGAATCTAGGGTCAAAACCTTACAATTCACATCAAAAGCTTACTTGATTTTGTTTGCCTTAGCTTTTGGAATGTATGCAGCTAATTTAACCATCAACCAACAAATTAACATCGTACCAACTATGTACTTGCTAGTTTATATTGTCATATTGATACCTTTGTATCTTTTATTCAAAAGTGTATACAACAAAAATAAAGATTTACTAAATAAATAAATAAAAGGGGCTGTCTAATAAGTCCTTATTCCAGTGAATTTTGCAAAAATAAAGAGGCAGAAATGTTGTTAAATCAACGTTTCTGCCTTTTACTATTTATTCAATTTCGGTGTAATTACCCCTTTTGGGCCAGCCCCTTTTACTTTGGTTTATTCCACATGACGGGCCCTTCCCGAACTCACCCCGAATATCATGACTAATGCAGAGATAAGGATGAGTGCAAAAAGCGGAGTGGTCCAATCTTGAGCCATATCGAACAAGTATCCAATGAATATCGGTCCTACGGCTGCAAGTAGATAGCCTGTTGATTGGGCCATTCCCGATAACTCGGCAGATCGCTTCGCACTCCGTGTGCGAATGCCTATATAACTTAGCGCCAACGGGAAATTCCCTCCCAATGCGATACCGATTAACGTGATACTGATGATCAGGATAGGAAAAGAAGATCCAAACCATAACCCTGCATATCCGACAACCGAGCATAACCCCAGCGCGAAAGCTACCCACACCTGGGAGTTAAGTCGTGCGGCGAGAACAGGGATGAAGAAGCTTGAAGGCAACCCGATGATTTGGGTAAATGATAGCAACCATCCAGCCGTCCCCCTGCTTATCCCATGACTAATCAAGATTTCAGGTAACCATGTAATCGTGACATAAAATAAAAACGATTGAAATCCCATGAATAACGCGATTTGCCAAGCAAGTGGTGAGCGCCAGATCTTCGTAGCGCTTAAGCTCACACTTTTAATGGGATTACCTTTTCCTTGATCTAATCTGATGAGGTACACCCAGATCAATATGGCCAAGACGGCCGGGATTCCCCAGACAATCAGAGCCCCTTGCCAACCAAGGTTCAAACCACTGGCTAATGGTACGCTGAGTCCTGATGCCAGAGAAGCAACCAACCCCATGGACGTAGAATAGATACTGGTCATCAAACCGAATTTCTGCGGGAATTTATCTTTTATCACGACAGGCAAAAGAACATTTCCGATGGAGATTCCCATACCAATGAAAACGGTACCAAAAAAGAGAAAGAATGACATCGAAACCGACCGAATGCAAACCCCGATCAGAAGAACGCACAACCCCAACAACAATGTCTTCTCGTTTGTTAAGCGATTGGCGATTTTCGGAACGATAGGCGACATGATGGCAAACGTAATTAATGGAACGCTCATCAAAAGCCCTGCACTCCAATGGGCAAGTCCAAGATCAGCCTGAATCACCCCGACTAACGGTCCCACTGAAGTGATGGCTGGGCGTAAATTGAAGGCAACAAGAACGATTCCCATGGTGAAAAAAAATAAGAATAATGACTTTTTTTGTTTTTGAACAACGGTTTTTTGTATCTCCATTCAAGAATCCTCCTACCAATCCACAAACTTTCTAGATGATATCACAATAGAATATCACAATATTCGCAGAATAAGTTGGAGTAATTTCCCTTTTGTAAAAAAATGCTCATGGTTATATTCGATTCCGAAACCAGTTACGCCAATCCTCTCCATAATATGGACACCTTCGAGAGTGCATTTAATAGAATAGCCCGATAAGACTTGTCCTTTTTCTCATCTTTAGGCGTGTCTATCTTCTTTTTCTTATCCGCCACTAACGTGCTTTTATCGATTTTGTCATGAATAGCCTCTGTCAACTGTACCGCGAATTCCTCGCTATCTATGATCACCATCGAGTCCGTGCTTAAAACCGATGATCGTGAATCAAGGTTGAAGGAACCAACTGCACTTAGCCGTTGATCAAAGACCACCGATTTAGCATGTAAGGAATGCTTATCGGCATATTCATAAAGTCTTACCCCAGTCTTTATAATGTCGTCTCTCAAATCCAAGTATCCTGAGAAGGCCATAACATTGGGAGTGGATTTCACGGAATTGGTGAGTAGGGTCCAGTTGGCAGTCGAATTCATATTTTCTGGTACATATCCCTTCATTTCTTTTGTAGGGACAACATATGGACTCTGAATCAGGACGGACTTCTTCGCTTCCGTCGAGATATCAATAAGCGTTTGCCAGACAACGGGTTGTTTTTTGAAGCGCTCGATCGGATTGTGCAAAAAGCTCACCCGTTTTGTTGGGGTGGTGATGGCCATCCAGTTCATCGATGGTGAAACAAAATGTTCATTTTCTTGAATGGCGGTTTTGTATTGACGGGTTAGCTTATCTTTTTCCTTTTTCCCTTTAGTACTCTGCCTTTTTGAAAGGTCCGAGAAGGGGTCGCTCGTGTATGGATGGTTCCATAATTCATTCATATACTTGTTCATCTGAACAATCGCGCTTTCTCCAGATTGTGTGGCATGAAAGATGATGACATCACGGTCATGGACGAAATTCTTAGGTGGTTTTTTCGCTAAATACTTATCGGCTATATTTCGCCCTCCAATGATGCCCAACCGGCCGTCGACCATCATGATTTTGTCGTGAAGCCGGTTGTTCCATGTCCAAGGCTTGAATATCTTGAACGATTCATAATACCTTAATTCAATATTTTCATGCGTTACCAAGGCGAAACGGGCATCACTCATTTTAAATCGCAGACCATGGCTAATCCCATCCAAAAGGACCCGGACCCTAACGCCCCGGTCCGCCGCATCAATAAGGGCACCAAGAATCAGCTCGGTCGACTTACCTTTTGCTATCGAATAATAGGCGATATCAATCGTATCAGTGGCTTCCTGAATCATTTGCATCCGTGCACGTCCCGATTCATACCCATTTTCCAGGAGCAACACTCGATCTGAAGAATCTCCCTGCCCCATAAAACCACTTATATCATTAGGGGGTGCCTCCCCTTTTTTATCCAAAGGAAAATAGAACAGAATAACCGCCGTAGCCACTGCATAAAGGACGTATAATAGACATACAAACAGTGCTCCTTTCACGATCTTTTTTGTCATGAAATCCCTCCCCCTAACTTTCCTAATACTATTTGTATTAAGGACTAACTCTATACTTGGATCGAAAAGAGGAATGACTAATAAAGTTCATGAAATAGTCAAATGATATCTTCATTAATATTCGTTTCATAAAGGAGTGATAGTTTGAGGAAGATAATTGGCTTCATTACGATATTGCTCTTTCTTGTAACCATGGATCCCGCACGTCATATCTTGGCTGGTGAACAGCCGCATGGTAAGAGAAAGACAGTGGACATACAAGTTCTAACCTTCAACATCCATCATGCTGTTGGAATCGATGGGGTTCTGGATATAGACCGGGTCGCGAAGACAATCGAAGGAGAACATGCCGAAATCATTGGGTTACAGGAAGTGGACAATCATTGGTCAGAGCGGAGCCTTTTCGAAGATCAAGCAAAATGGTTGGCCAAACGCTTGAATATGCATTATGCATACATGGCCAACTTGGAACGTGATCCTTTGAATCCAGGGGAACACCGACGTCAATATGGAACGGCCATATTAAGTAAGTATCCAATCCTTCATGCACAAAACCATTTCTTTAAGAAGATTAGAAATACAGAGCAGCGTGGGTTATTAGAAGCTACAATCAAAGTGAAGGGCAACCATCTTACTGTTTATAATGCACACTTGGCCTTAGCTCCGGAACAAAGACAAAAACAAGTGGATGAGGTCATCGCTATCTCCCTTGAAGCCAAAGGGCCCAAGCTCATAGTGGGCGACTTGAATGCAACCCCAGAAAGTAAAGAAATAGCGACGCTTTCCTCTTCTTTTCATGATGCGTTTGCCAATCTGAATGATGCGTATACGTACTACTCCGCGGATGGCACTCCTAAAAGAATTGATTATATTTTCGCATCAAAAAACGTTAAAATATCAAATCCAAAAATCATATCCACCCTAGCTTCTGACCATCTCCCATTGACGGCTAAGATTACATTAAAAAGATAAAGTACCTTCCGCACGAAGATTGAATAAATGAATGAAAGCCAGAAATGTTGGTCTTACAACTTTTGTGCTTTTTCACTTGGGGAAAAATGATACACCACTTCCCCTTTCACCAACTTGTCTAGGATTTGAATAATCCGAATCACTTTATATTATGATTTCAAAAGGTATACTAATAGGTAATAATGAACGGAAAGGAGTGTTCGTTTTGCGGGAAGGTCTTCCTTTTGGACGGTTGTTCACCAAGCAGAAAGTGAAAAACGTGAAGGTCATGTCCTACAATATCCATCATGCTGTAGGTTTGGATGGGATTTTGGATATGGAACGGATTGCCAGTATAATAGAAGCCGAGGGCGCCGATATCATCGGACTCCAAGAAGTGGACAATCATTGGTCAGAACGAAGTGGCTTTGAAGATCAAGCCGATTGGTTGGCTAAGCGTCTCGACATGCATTATATCTATATGGCCAATATCGATCGTCCCCCATTTAAATCAAGAAAAAACCGCCGACAATATGGGGCAGCCATATTAAGCACATATCCAATCATTCAAGCGCAAAATTACCTTCTTACGAAAATTGGCGAATCGGAGCAACGAGGACTATTGGAAATTGCCCTCGATATAAAAGGCCATAAACTCAACATCTATAATACACACTTAGCTTTAACTGCTAACGAGCGTCACATTCAATTGAACGAAATCATCCAAATTTCAAATAGAAAAAAAGGTCACAAGGTCATCATGGGTGACTTGAATACAACACCACAAAGCACGGAAATGAAAACTCTTGCCTCTCATTTTCATGATACATTCGCCGAACAAAACGATGCTTATACTTATGATGCTGAGGGCATCCCCAAAAGGATTGATTATATTTTCACTTCAAAGGAGATAAAAACATCTCAAGCGAAAGTGATTTATACTCCAGGATCTGACCATTACCCCATTATCGCCACCCTGGCTTTGGATAAGAACACCCACACTCGCCGTTCCAATTAAGGATGGCGAGTTTCATGTATTACTTACACCCCGCCACTTTTTTGTTCGTCACTTATATTCCCCAGGAAACTTTGTATCCCACAAAAACCCCTGCCAAATGGATTATTTTTCAAAAAATAAATGTGTCTAACTTGTGAACAAGATGGATATCGTTTAATATATATATAAAGAGGGAGGAATTTCCATGATTAAGCAACCTTCAAAAGTAAGCGTTTTCAATTATGGTTTTGCATTAGGTATATCGGAAGTGTTTTTTTTAACCAGCTTCTATCTCAGCATTCTTGATGTTTCCTACTTTGCCCTAGCCTTACCGTTCTCGGCTGTATTTCTTTTAGTGTCCTTATACTTCTTTATCCGCACTGATAAAGTTGCAAAGACCTTATACAAACAGCGCGTAGAAAGAGAAGCTGTCTATTCATTTTATCATAAGTCTTTCGGAATCTTCTTAATCATATTCGCTGCATTGCTTTGCATAGCACTTGCTTATTTACCTTTTATACAACAAGGAGGACACTTCTACATTCTTTATTGCGTCCCAATGGCCATCTTATGTTTGGTTCCTTGCATCACATCGTATAAAGGAATGAAATTGTCCAAAATCAACATTGAAAAAACACCACCCCATGTAGATATGAACTAATGTCGAATCGAATATGAAAAAGGATGGGTCATGTTCTTCTACAATCTAGAAGCATGCCCATCCTCTTTTATTTGAAAAGTCAGGTTTCGAAACACAACCCATTCTTACCGTTTAGCTTTCAAAACACCTTGCTTACCCTTTTGTGATTACGAATGGTAAGCCCAAAACGTATATCCACACTTCATGCTTTTTCCGTTTTACTTACATATTCAAAGAAGCCAAGCCTATTGCCCCAAGGATCACTAAACGTTCCCCACTTAACTGGAACCTCCGCTCTTGAATGAATCTCAAAAAATTCCACTCCAAGTTCTTGCATGACTCTTTCCCGTTCTTTTTCCAGACTAACCACACCTATACGTAACGGACCACATCCTTCTGATGGTGTTCCTTCCGATACTTGTAGCCAACTCCCTGGAATGAGTTCCCACTCCATAAAACCTTCATGAGGCATAAAGTCAGGTTTGCGTTTTATGAAGGACTCATACCACTGGCGTCCTTCTTCTATATCGGTAACCCGAATTTGTATGGTCATTTCATAAATCATTGATTCCCTCCTTGAGTATTTATTATCCAATTGGTATTTACGATCAGATAACACCTCTAACAGGATAAAGAAGGACCTTTAGAAACCCTATAATTTCACTTTCACACATTTAGTCCAATAAGCCTTTCCCTCCCTCTGTTTGTAATGTACCGATCCTCTCCATTCCAGCCATGATTGGTTTTGCTCGTTTTATTAATGTTTGAGTCGCTTCAAGACCGAGGGATGCTTGATGGGCACCTTCATCGTTCCACACTTCATACACATAAACAGAGTTAGGCTCTTCTTCGGAAATATTGACGAGATAGATTTCACAGTCGTCCAGGCTCTTTAGGGATTCTGCTGCTTCTAACAAAATATTTACCATTGCGTCACGTTCGCCATCTTTCACAATGAACTTTCCAATCAATCCATATTTACTCATGTACTCCTCCTTTAATAGCTCCTTTTTGGATACCTGTTAGATATTTCTACATCAATTTGCAATTATCCTATTTTTACCATAAAAAAATAAAAAAACATGATCATTAGCCTCTCCCCCAAAAGGAGATGACCATGATCACGTTTTTATTATCTTATGATGTTTGTTTTTCCCTTTTAGCTAGCTTATCTTCTGCAGGCCAAGCACGCTTAATGAAGAATGTTAAGATTAGCGCCAATCCAGCGATGAAGGTTGATACAAGGAAAGAGAAGTTAATGCCATCTAACATCGCTTGCATACCAACTTGCGCTTGCATTTGAGCCATCATCTCAGCTGTAGGCTGACTTGTTAATTTGCTCATGGCAGCAGTCATTAGGTCTTCGCCAGACGAAGTGGCTCGGTTAGACATGACCGTAACGAGCAATGCTGTTCCGATTGCACCTGAAACTTGATTAAGTGTATTATTCATCGCAGTACCATGTGGATTCATACGGGCCGGCAATGAGTTTAAACCATTTGTCATGATAGGCATCATTGCCATGGACAACCCGAACATCCGTACAGAATACAGAACCATAATATTTCCATACGATGTTTCCATAGTCAACTCGCTAAAGTAATAAGTGGTAACAACGGTGATAAGCAAACCAACAGCAGCAAGAACGCGTGCTCCGAACTTATCAAATAGCTTACCGGTAATTGGTGACATGAGTGCCATGATGATTGCTCCTGGAAGCATCAACAGTCCCGAATCGAACGGTGAAATGCCACGAAGCGTTTGGATATACATCGGCATCAAGATCATGGCCGAGAACATTGCCATATTCAGGACAATGGAAATGGCCGCTGATAAGGCGAACATTGGATGGGTAAAAATCCTGAATTCAAGCATCGGCGTTTCCATTTTAAGCTGGCGTACAATGAAAAGAACCAGTGTAACGGCACCGACGGCTAATGTTCCGTATACCCAAGGACTATCCCAGCCCTTGCTACCCGCTGAGCTGAAGCCGTACAGCAATCCGCCGAAACCTAAACTAGATAGAATGACAGACAGAATATCTATTCGAATATCTACTTTTTCTTTCTTGTCTTTCAGTTTAAAGAAGCCAAGAATAAGAACTAGTAACGCAAGTGGAGTAATAAAGTGGAAAAGCATTCTCCAGTCATAATGTTCCACGATCCATCCGGATAGCGTTGGTCCGATAGCAGGGGCAGCCATCATGACTAAACCGAATAACCCCATTGCCGATCCACGCTTTTCAACAGGGAATGACGTTAAAAGAACGTTCATTAATAATGGCATCATGATCGCTGAACCAGCCGCCTGAACCATCCGTGCACCTAATAACAATGGGAATACATGTGCTACACCTGCAACAATCGTCCCGATTGAAAATAGCAACATCGCTGTCAAGAACAGCTTCCGCACAGAATATTTTCTAATTAAGAAGGCTGTTGTAGGAATCATGATACCATTCACCAGCATATATCCCGTTGCCAACCATTGGACGGTTGCCGTCTCGATTTCAAGATCTTTTGATATGGATGGTAGTGCAATATTCAAAAGAGTTGAATTAAGTATGGATATGAATGCCCCGATCATCAAGATGGCTAAAATGCCATAAGGGGCCTTTTTTTCTATCGTTTGAGTAGTACTCACTTTTTATCTATTCCTCCATTCAAACTGTTGGTTCATTTTCTTATACGGTAAGTCTAACTTTCTGCATAAAATATATAATATACTCCTCGCCCATATTTTGCAATATAAATTTCTTACGTGAATATTGGGTTTGTGCTGGTATGGAAAATAGTATACGATTACATTTATACAGGCATTATAATTGACTAAGGGTGATCATATGAATGAACGCAAGCAGAATGTCATCGATACAGCTCATAAATTGTTTATTGAAAAAGGCTATCAAGCGACATCCATCCAAGATATTTTAGATGGCAGTGGCATTTCCAAAGGTACATTTTATAATTATTTCCCCTCCAAGGGAGAATTATTTATGGCCATTTTCAGTTCCTTCTATAAAAAGATCCGCTATGACCGGGAAGAACTATTGATTGGTCAGGATTTGGCGGATATTGAAATATTCATTAAACAGCTAGAAATACAAATGACGGTGAATATACAAAGTAAATTACTCGTCTTAATTGAAGAAGTACGTGTATCAAACGACGAAGAATTGAAAGGATTCATCAAGCGCATCCAATTATTAAGCATACGTTGGATGTATGGTCGTTTTATCGATATCTTTGGGGAAAGTAAAAAACCTTATTTATTGGATACCGCCATTCTCTTTAACGGAATGATGGCCCATATGAGTTATTTCAGCTTCCATGCCAAAGATACCGTTACACCAGAAATTAAAGTCATCCGCTATTGCATGAACCGGATCGTCGATCTAGTTGACGGAGTAGCCAAAAGCAAAGAACAAATACTTAATCCGGAATTAATCAATACATGGCTTCCAACCTCTAAAAATAATTTACATCAATGTCATAATGAGTTAATGAAATCCACCTTGGCCCTAAAAAAGGCAACACACAGATCGCTCCCTTGTCGAGAAGATCAATCAAAAGCAAATGAACTAATCGACTTCATTCAAGAAGAGCTGATGCAAACCAGTAAGCCACGGGTATTTTTAATAGAAAGCTTACTCCATGTTATAAAGACCCAATATGCCTCCAAGTCCAAACAAGAAATGGAACAATTCGAGGAAAACGTCAACACCTGCCTGCGCCTATTAGAAAAAGAAATCTAAGGAGACAACAAAAAACACCTTGTCATGAAGGAATTGCGCACAACTTTCATTTCTTAGGTGTTTCCTTATGGAAGAATAAAGAACCTCTTCCTCCCTTCAAGTACCCCATTTGTTGGGCACTTCTACCTTTTTTGAATAATTGGAACCATTTACCTTTTGAAACATAGAGTTACCTAAGATGAATAAGGGGTGGGGCGATTGCTAAAGTTATTCATGATTATTGGTGTGGTAGGAATAAGCCTTTCAGGAATATTTATAGGGGCCTGGACGACCGGGCCTGAACAAAGAGCTAATTTCCATTCGGAAACGAGTGAACATCGGCAGTTCAGATTATTGTATACCGGGATTATGGGCATACTGTCATTAGGCATTGCCGGGTTGATATGGTACTTCTAACAGAAAACGAAAAAAAGAAGGTCGCATTGGTGACCTTCTTTGCGTCTCATTCAGCCCATTTCTCATCATCGGAAATCTGTTCTCTTTTCTTCAAATCAAAGGACTCATACTCATCGTGGAAACAAAAGTAGGAAGGCAACTCAATCATTTGTCCATTCGCTTTTTCCCAACACTCTGCAAACCATTGTGTGATGGCTTGTTTCTCTAATGTATCCAGTTCTTCATCGTTCTCCTCGTAAAAACTCCAAAAATCATCTATCTCGTTACCTAAGACGATAGAAAATGGTACATCTTCTACAATTCCCACACTACCTGAAAAAATGCTAGAATCCTTTCCCTCATAAAAGACCTCATTAGCTACTCGATCCATGGAAAACATCGTGATGGATAAATAAAAATCATTCCGATCAGCCACGAAATCCAAGAGCTCCACTTCAGAGTAAAAGTTGTATGTTTGTACCTTTTTAAGCCTTTCGATCAAATCATCCGAATTCGCCTCAAGGTTACCTTCTACGGACTTTATATAGTCGGCAACCGTATAACTTGAATGGACTTCTTCCTTCCCCGTTTCTTCTATAGTATTGTCAGTACTATCGACATGTTCTGCACGATCTACTGCCTCTGAATTGGCATCGTTGTCCAGGTTACAACCACCCAACAAAACAGCCCCCACTAATACGATCATGAACTTTTTCAAAACTTCCCCTCGCCTCTTTGTTTTTGCCGCCCATCTATCAAGCAGGAATTTCCATTATAATAAAAGTTTACTATTCCACCATAAGAATGTTAAAAAAGAAACGGAATCTTGAAAACCCTAGCATGCTGCTTTAAGAATATGAACTAATGCAACTTGTTCCATCACCATTCAAAAACAATTTAATGCAGGAATAATTGACTATACTCACACTTTTTTAGGTAATATATACCCATTTATTAAGTTATTTTCCACGTGTTACCATATAGATACCGTGACTATTATCACCATACCTATAAGCATAAGGGGCTGAAAACATTGTCCTACCTAACCGATTTGCAATCCGAATTAACCCTGAAGAAACAACAAGTCGAAAAGTTAAAAACCTGCAAGCATGAATTAGACAGTCTACAAGGAGAATTCCTTCAGAACGAAAGAGTAGTAACGAAACCAGCGCTCTCTTCCCAAACATGGCATGGAACCTTAGCCACTGATTTTACGGAAGTTCGTGAAGACCTAGAATTAGCCTATAAAGATCTATCTCAATCTCAGTTGAATGCAGCGATAACGGCCATCGAAAATAAAATAATGAGCCTTCAATCAGAAATTACTTCATTAGAAACCAGGATTACGGCTGAAATCGAACGACTTGCTAGAGAAGAAGAAAAACGAAGACAAGAAAAGCTAAGAAAGGATTGAATGGTTTGAGTCAAGAAATAAAAGTGAATGGTGAAGATGTAAAATCAGCCATCTCGAAAATGGACCGTACAATGGAATCCTTCAAAACGAAATTAACCGAAGATTTCGCAGCCGGAAATGAATTAGACGTTGTAAAAAAAATCAAGGAACTAAACCATCAATTAGAAAAGATTGGCCAAACCTATAAAGAAATCTTAAAAGCTAATAACCAATCCGTACGAACGGCCATACAAGAGGTAGAACAGGTTGACCAACAGCTTTCAACTTCTATAAACGCACATTAGAATATGGAGGATACAATGAGGACACTTCATTCTCAATCTTTACATAGTGGAATAGATGGATTACTAAGCAAAGTAAAAGCCCAAAGGAAACAGGCGAATGAATTGGAGAAGGTTATTCATGAATTTTCCAATCTCGATGATTCCTTAAAAGGAAAAGGTGGTTCAGCGATACGCGCCTTTTATCAAGATTGGCATATCCCTTTCCTTTCATTCTATGACTCTTCTCTTAAAAACTATGAAGTAGTCCTGACGGCTCTTAAAGAGGCTTCTACTCAACTGGAGTCTGATTCAAGCGGTTTTATCCGCCAAAGTTTTCTTGAAGGCGAACTCACGACAGGCTTAAAAAATGCACATAATGTCACGATTGATTTAGTCGATGAAGCCAACACTACCCTGGATGAGGTACGTGATATCGTTGCCATCGAAAAGCTCAATGACCAGACATTTCTCACCCATTATCAAAGGGCTACTTCTAGAATAAAGGAAACGATTGATAACTTGGGTACGTTCGATACAAGCCAAACAAAAGAACTAGCATCCGTAGAGGATGACATACAATTGATGAACAAATACCTCAATGAAATTCTAGGGATGTTCAGTAGCGGAAACTTCAACATTCAGAACTATGATGTGAATCAATTAAAGGATAAGCCGACATTTTCAGAGGTAAAAAAGCAAGTAGCTTCAGAAGATAAGATGACATTTGGACAAATGCTTACCTCTCCTTTTGCCTATATTAACGGGAAAATGAGTTTTGGCGATAATGTCTTAGTAGGGTATCAAGCGGCTTCCTCTATATCTACCATGTATTTGTCAAAAAAATTAAGTATCCATTACTTTGGTAGTAAACCGACACTATGGCAAAAACTAAAAGGAAACTATGAGTTTTCTGTAAAGTCAGATCCATCTTGGACATCAAAAGGAAAACATAGTTCAAAGGTTTCTAAATGGCTCTTGGACTTTTCCAGATCCACACCTACTAATCCAGTGATGCAGAAACTACAGAAATTTGCTGCTTCTTACACAAGTCCTTCCCATATGTTAAAACACCTGGCCGGTTTCCCGAAAAACTTCGAACGATCAACCGGTAAAGACTTAGTTAAGGGAACAACTGAAAGAATAAAAACAAATGGTACAACAGGCCTATTAAGTAAAGCAGCAGGAGCTAGAGGATTAACATCTGCCGCTAAAAGGATTCCATTGGTCGGAATTCCAATATCAGCTGCTTCTAATCTCGGTGAGTTTGCTAATCCAGAAAACTCAAATAAATCCTTCTCTGAAAATGCTGGAAGATTCGCATTTGGTTTCACGACAGATATGGTTGCTATTGGTAGTGGCGCTAAAATAGGAGCTACAATAGGCAGTATTGGCGGTCCGGTGGGAATCGTTATAGGCGGTGCAGTAGGAGGCTTAGCTGGCGGTGTAGTAAGCTCTACTTTTGGTGATCAAATCAAAGATGTTGGAGGAAAAGTTGGAAAAGTTACTGGAAAGGTTATCAAAAAATCAGGTGCATTAGTTGATGACATTGGTAGTAATATTAAAAATTCGGTTTCTAGTTGGTTTAATTAAAATTAAAAAACCATATCCAAAGAATTTAATACACTTTTCTAATTCTCATCTAAATAAGAGGAATTTTAGTATTCTCAAATTTATATTCTGATTAATAGAAAGAGGAAAATAATGGTATACAACATAATTGAAGGCATAAGAGTATTATTAACAGGTTTTCTATTAACTCAACTTTCGTATGGTTTCACCATCTTTTTACTAGAAAGTACAATGACAAGTTTTTATGCTCTAGCCATTTATGAGAATCCCAGTAACCGCTATCAAAAATTTGTAAACTTTTTCATGTTCTTTCTCGTTGGTTCAGGTTATCATATTTATCTTAAACTTAGGAAATACAATTGGTTTTTAAGGAAACTTCTATTCTTAATAGCTCTTCTTTTACAAGGAATTGCTTCCGTGATTATTTATAAAATCATTTATGGGACGTTGAAGGCTATTTTTCTATAACGGCGGCTATCCACTGTATGTCTTTGCAGAAGAATAAAATTACTTAAAAGGTTTAGGAGAGTTTAAAATGAGAAAACACATTAAAAATTTTATAGCGAACGTAGCCACAGTCATATTTTTTCTCATAGCGTGTTATTTTCTGTACACTGGCTTTTTAAAATTGTGAAATTTGTATAGTAAAACCCTGCACTAATAGGTATGAGAATTTTAATAGGAAATTTCTATTCCTCATAGCCCTTCTTTTACAAGGAATTGCTTCCGTGATTATTTATAAAATCATTTATAGGACGTTGAAAGCTATTTTTCTATAACTTAAAAAGAGGAATGTCATGGTAGGCGATATAATTCAAGGCATCAGGATCTTTATAACATGTATACTCTCAACACAATTTACATTTGGCTGTTCTATTTTCTTATTCGAAAGTGCGATGATCAACTATTATGCTATGGGAACTTATAAAAAACCCAGTACTCCGTATCAAAAATTCGTGAATTTTTTCATGTTCACTTTAATTGGTACTGGATTTCACATTTATCTAAAACTCAGGAAATACAATTGGTTTGTTAGGAAACTTCTATTCCTAATAGCGCTTCTTTTACAAGGAATTGCTTCCGTGATTATTTATAAAATCAGTTATGGGATGTTGAAAGCTATTTTTCTATAGTTTTAGAAAGAGGATAAAATGTCACCAGGAACATCTGAAATAATTAGCAATTTAATTGGATACATACTCTCCATTCAACTTATGTTTGGTTTTTTAATCTTTTTATTAGAAAGTACTATGACGAATTATTATGCTCTAGCAACCTATGAAAAACCTAATAATTTCTTCCATAAGTTCGCAAACCTTTTCATGCTTGTTACCGTGGGTACCGGTTATCACATTTATCTTAAACTTAGAAATCATAAATGGTTGGTAAGAAAGGTTTTATTTCTTATTGCTCTTGTTTTACAAGCACTGGTGTCCGTTATTATTTATATAGCCTTGCTTCGTATTCTAGAAGCAATAATTCTTATATAAATATATTTCATAACACAATTTATAGGATAGCATGTGATTTTCTATACAATTACTTTTATAGTTTGTATAGTAAACCTCCTAAATTCAGGAGGTAACAACTGGTTTATTTTTTATACCTAGAAAGAGGAGAACCATGATATATAGCATAATAGAAGGTATAAGACTTTTATTATTATGTATTCTTATAACGCAATTTGCTTACAGTCTCTCCATTTTTTTATTAGAAAGAGCAATGATTAATTTTTACACGATAGGGACTTACGAAGAACCTTCTACCCTTTTTCAAAAGTCCATTAATTTTATTATGTTCACTTTAACCGGGATTGGATACAACCTTTACCTTAAAATCAGCAAATACAATTGGGTTATTCGGAAAATCTTATTTTTAATCGCCCTTATTTCACAAGGAATTGCTTCTATTATTATTTATCACATCATTTATTATAGGACGTTGAAAGCTATTTTTCTATAAGGGTTACATTCCATTTTTTTGAAAGAGGACAATAATGACATACAGTACAATTGAATGGATAGGAATTTTATTACTATATCTCCTCTCAATCCAATGGGGATCTAGCTTTGTAATCTTCTTATTCGAAAGCGCCATGATCAGGTACTATTATATTTTAGGAACTTATGAGAAACCCAGTAACCTTTATCAAAAAACCGTGAACTTTTGCATGTATGCCATGATGGGTGCCGGCTTTTATATTTATCTCAGACTTCGTAAATACAATTGGTTTGTACGGAAATTTTTCTTCCTTATCGCTCTTATTATACAAGGAATTGCTTCCATTATTATTTACAAGATCATTTATGGGACAGTGAAAGCTATCTTTCTATAACTTATCAAAAAGCGGATACATAACCATAGTTCTTAAAAGGACGTGACATCATAATGAATCATTTGTTAACCTGTACGACTGAAGAATTAGCCTTGATGGTGAGTGTTGCCGGACATCATGAAATCGCAAAAGGTATTGCCGAAACGGCTATTGGGGATAAGTCCGAAAAAGAGTGGTTGACCATTCTTGAAGTGACGAAAAATCAATTGATCATGAAAAACATGTGGAGTGAGGAGCAAGAATCTCGGGAAGAAGTACCATTAACGCAGGAAACTCAGCGTTTCATCGAAAAGTATATTGGCTCAAAACGAATGATTCGCTGCTCCAATTTCCCTCAAAAGTCCGTATTAATGCTTCATCACTTTGAAGAGGATGAATGGCTTTTCCATTTGATCGATCGAGATATCATTCATGAATTCGCGATTATCCCCTCTTCTGAAATCCAGATGATTATTAGAGAATATTATGGAATCTCCTTTGACAAATATCAAGGTGAGGAAGCTTTCTCTCTGACCGAGCAAGCATTTGATTGGTTAAGTAATCCTAAAAAAGTTGATAAAGTACGGAAGAAGTCCAAGTTTACCCAGCAAGAAGAAGACAGTTTCTACTTATTCTCTGATGACCTGCGCACTTATGACTGGACTCTGTTCAACATTTCCAACTTTAGTTTAACGAGTTATGAAGAAGAAGCATACTTAGAGAACATTCTATTCTTTTTACCCTCTGATCGTGGAATATGGCTTGCAGAATATACGGATGATCCAAAAACCCCTGTACATATCCATTTAGCCAACCATGATGAATGGGAAGCCACATTATCTGGCATAGGTGACTTGGCCGCCTATCAGGGACAATCAATATAAAAAAGTTAATAGATTGAGTAAAGCGGAGGGGCCATTTCAATAGAGATTGGCCTTTCGTTTTGAAAAGAGGCAGATTATGTGCACGACATCATTCAAGGTATAAGAATTTTATTATTATGTATTCTTTCAGGACAACTGATGTATGGATTCTTAATTGTCTTGTTCGAAGAAACCATGACCAACTTCTATGCTTTAGGTATTTATGAGCCGCCCAATAATCTTTTTCAAAAAATAACGAATCTCTTCATGTTGATAACGATTGGCTCAGGCTATCACATTTACACCAAACTCAGAAAATACAATTGGTTTATTAGGAAGTTTCTCTTCCTATTTACCCTGTTTTTACAGGCAATCGCTTCTGTTCTGATTTATTACGTTATTTATGGGGCTTTGAAAGGTATATTCCTATAATCTTAGAAAGAGGACCTACATGTCATCAGGAAATTTAGAGTTATTCGGCAACATATTAGCATATTTACTTTCAATCCAACTTGCATATGGCTTCTCCATCTTTTTATTAGAAAATACCATGTCCAACTTCTATGCTTTAGGTATTTATGAACCGCCTAATAATCTTTTTCAAAAAATAACGAATCTCTTCATGTTGATAACGATTGGCTCAGGCTATCATATTTATCTTAGACTTAGAAATTACAGCTGGCTTGTTCGAAAATTATTATTCCTGGTTGCCCTGTTTTTACAGGCAATCGCTTCTGTTCTGATTTATAAAACCATTTATGGGGTTTTGAAAGTTATATTTTTATAAGTACCGTTCATGTTAGGGAGAAGATGAGAATGGCATACAGCATTATAGAAGAGATAAGAAATTTATTAGCAGGTTATCTAACCATACAACTTACCTATGGCTTCTGTATTTTTTATTAGAAGGAACGATGACCAGCTTTTACGCTTTAGCCATCTATGAAAAACCTAGTAGCCCTTATCAAAAATTCATAAACTTATTCATGTTCCTTCTCGTTGGTTCCGGTTACTACATTTATCTAAGGCTTAGCAAATATAGTTGGTTTGTTCGAAAGTTTTTGTTTCTAATCGCCCTTATTTTACAGTTACTTGCTTCCCTTATGATTTATTATGCTATTTATGGGATGTTGAAGGTTATTTTTTTATAGCTTATCAGAATGTGATTTTAGCTATGCATAACAGATTTCCTATCAGGGACAATTAAAATAAAGAAAAACAAAGGACCAATTTCAATAGAAGATTGGTCCTTCATTATATACAGATATTAAAAAGCCTGATTCATAAGGCCAATCTAACAGAGACTCTTCAATTCATTGGTTAATCTTATAAATTCCTGCTTATCACGGGTTTCCAACGAATGATCGATTTCTTTTTCGATTTGAGTTTTCCGGTAATCACTGAGGGCCTTGATAAGTACCATTTCTGCCAACGTTTCCATCATCTCAGGTTCTAGTGGTGTTATAGGCAATTGCTTCTCCATTCGAAACCAACTCCTTCACCTTTTTTCTATTATATTGGACAACTTGAAAATTAGTATCATTCTTTATGTTTTCTTAAAAATATACATTAGTAGTAAGACATCGTTTTTTGTGAACCGTTCCCCTCTCCCTTCTCTTACTCTCATGATTAACTGGATTTTACTTTTCTATACATGAAAATAAAAAAAATCCTACCCTTCTATTATTAAATAAGAAGAGTAAGATTTTATGATATGAGCTATTTCCTCCTGAGTTTTAGTAACCCCCAAGATAACAAGCCTGTAATTCCTACAAAGATTAAGTCAATAAGTATCCATTCAGAATCAATCCTATTATAATGGTAATCCTCGTCGTGAAAATAAGTGAAATTCCACCAATAGAAAAGCACGGATATGATTACATGAATGATGGGTCCTACTATACACTTCTTTGTAACCAACGCTGATCCTGTTCCTATTACAAAAGCAATCGGGAGGATAAGCACTTCTAAGACGTAAGGATTAAACCAAGTCGATGCACTTATCATTCTAGTCCTCCTCTAATGAGCAGCTTGTTCCTGTTTCAATTTCTTCCACCGGGAATAGATATCCAAACACGACATCAATAGAATCAGCCATAGGAAAGGACTATCAAATGCAATTCCCGCAGGCGATTGGCCTCCGAGAATGGTCAACAAAGCTAGTAATGAGAGTAAATAAAAGAGGGAAAGCACTTGCCACTGGAGCCATTCCCTAGGATTCCCATCACTGAATCTCTTAAACAAAAAACTGATCACATATATGACGAACATCAGCCATAGGAAAATACCATCTGGAATCACCCATACAAACGATAGATTCGGGAAATAATCCAGCACAATGACTGGGGTAAAAATAATAAGCATGATTATTTGTAATATCTTCATTTTGCCCCCCGCTATTTCGGTTGCACCCTCTTTCAATCAACTATCCCGGTGATCCATTTTCTTATTAATGGACCGGAGTTCATCTTCAATCCGTGTGAGCCTACTATCTATATCCGATTGATTATGATTCTTGCCTGAATTCTTAAGCAGCCTACTGATAAACGCAGAAAATGAGACGAAGAATAAAACGATAAGTGCAAATACGATGATCATCAAAATAATTCCTGGTACCCCAATATTACTCATTAAAACAGCTCCCTTCACTATCCATTTTATACCAAGATGATAGTGGAATCATACCTCATTATGCTAATAACAATATGCCCTTTTACTAGAATAGTTTAATTCGACGTTCGTTTGCATTAATTCAACATTCAGCCTCATTAATTCAACATTCGTGGCAATAATTCAACATTCACACCATTAATTCAACATTCACTACAAAACAAAGCCGATAGCCACTTGCCGCTATCGGCTTTCTATCATTCTTTTAATAATCTCCGTAATACCTTGCCTGAACTGGTTGTTGGCAAGCTATCTCGGAATTCAACGTAGCGGGGATATTTATAGGACGCCATCCTGTTTCTTGACCAATCGACGATCTCCTCCTCGCTGATTTTCCCTTTGTACTCCGGTTTCAATACGATGAAGGCTTTCACGCTTTCGCCCCTGATCCCATCTGGCACACCAACTGCGGCAACTTGTAAAATCGCTTCATGGTCTTTCATCAAGACTTCCACATCTTCTGGAAAAATGCTGTATCCGGAGGATTTAATCATCTCTTTCGTACGGCCAAGAAAATGCAGATAACCTTCCTCATCCAGCATTCCAATGTCACCTGTATGGACCCAGCCATTTTTTAATGTTTCGGCTGTCGCGTCTGGCCTATTCAAATATCCTTTGAATACGCCAGGGTTCTTCAACACGATTTCCCCTCGTTTACCCGGCCGTAAATCTTCTCCTGTTTCGATGTCAACGATGCAAATTTCGGTATCGAATGTCGGAATGCCACAAGTACCAAACTTGATTTTATCAATCGGCATGAATGTATCACATGTATGCGTTTCACTTAACCCATACGAGGCTTCATACAAAAGACAACCATCGGTCAATTCCCCCCATGCCTTTGCAAGCTTTTCATCGACCGGAATGCCAAAACTAGTCGCGAAATTCAATTCAAGTGAAGTTAAGTCTCTTCCTTCGATACCGTGAGTATTCAAGATGGCTACATTCATAGGGGCGACCGTATATAATTTATTCACTTTATACGTCTCTATGGCACTGATTGCCGCCTCTGGCTCAAACCTTGTCAATGCCACACACATGCAGGCACTATATATAGGAATATTGACGCCCATCACCATCCCGGCAATATGGCAAAATGGAGCGCCTGCCAGCGTTTTGTCGCTGTGCGTGATGAAAGAACTCTGAGCAGTCGCTGCCGTTTTGAACAACGCGTTCCCATATGTAAGCATCGCCGCTTTCGGCCTCCCCGTCGTACCCGAAGTGAAGACCATCAAGGCCACATCTTCCCATATATTCACTTCTTCCACTTCTTTTAGAACCTCATTCGTATAGAGAATTTCAAGAAGATCAAACGTTCCTTCCATTGTCACTTTCTCCGCCAAAAACTCGACTGGCAACGGCAAAGTGGGAGATTCCGAAAGAAAGTCAGCGTAATGGGTGGTGATGATAAATTGTAAAGATTTTGCCTTGCCTTTCACCGCTTCCATAGTTGGATATAACTCCTGGCCGGCAATCACGGCCTTTATATCCGCCTCATTGATCAAATATTCCAGTTCCGCTTCTTTATACATCGGATTCAAGGGAACCACTATAGCACCAAGCATTTGGATGGCGTAATGTCCAATGAGGTATTGCGGACAATTCTGCATGAACAAAGCGATCCGGTCACCCTTACCCACACCTTGGTCTTTGAGAAACTGGGCAAGCCTCCCCGTGTCATCCTGAAGCTGGCTCCAAGTCAGATTGTTCCCATAATACACATACGCCGTTTCCTCCGGACGTTCCTTCGCATTATCCATCAAGTACTCATGAAGCGGCTTTTCCCCTAAGCGGTAATGCAAGGTTTCCAAAACACCTTTTGGCCAGCTTTTCTTAGTCATTGATTTCACGATCCATTCCTCCTATTAAAAGAATCACAAATGGTTGGAAGCGTTATCATATTTTTGCAATGGACCTAGTTGAGGAACAAACGGATGAGATGGAGAGAAGCGTCATGATGTGGACTGAATTATTTTTTTGAATATTCTAATAATATTATATTTCATCTTATATTTTAAATCTAGGATAGATAGTATAGATAAGATGAAATATATAGAGGGAGAGTAGTCTTAATTACGTGAATTACATATTTACATGTGCTCCTAAGAATCACCATTACAATTGACCATAATTTTCATATTTGCTATGGTCACAGTTTCTCCGTTTTGTTTTTTTATTTCTTGGTTAACGGTTACAATCCCTTGGTAGCCCTTTTCAACTAGTTCAATTACCTTTAATTTTACGTGTATCGTATCCCCTATAAAGGTAGGGGAAGTAAATCGAACTTTCTCCATACCATAAAATGCAACAACAATCCCTGGTTCAAATTGAAATAAGCCAGTAGCCGCCGAAAGTATAAGCATTCCGTGTGCTATCCGTTGATTAAATTGTGAATTGGCCGCATATTCCTTATCAGTGTGGAGTGGAAACCAGTCACCGCTAAATCCAGAAAACATTACTAAATCTGTTTCGGTTATAGTACGTCCTTTCGATACCCATGTTTCTCCCAATTCATATTGGTGGAAATATTTATTAAACATTATTTCATCCTCCTTTTTTTAGGATTTATTCACCAGACGAAAATTCAGATTTCCTTTTATATAATAATTAGGAATAATAATGACAGATTCAGAATAAAAGTTCTTCATTAAGAATGATGGATGTTCCCACACACTCAGCAACACATTTTTAAACAATAGAAAAGATACTGAATATTCCAATTATAAAGAATACAGCAAGGGTCTTTATAATAGTAATAACAAAAATATCCTTATATGCCTGGCGGTGAGTGAGTCCTGTAACAGCTAGAAGAGTTATTATCGCTCCGTTATGCGGCAAAGTATCAAACCCTCCTGCTGACATTGCAATGACACGATGCAAAACTTCTAACGGGATATCATAATTAGCAGCCGATTGTATATAGGTGTCCGCCATTAAACTCAACGTAATACTCATCCCACCAGATCCAGAACCAGTAATTCCACATAATACATTTGTCATAATTGCTCCATTAATTAAAGGATTTGAAAACATCCCTGTGAGATAGTCTTGTACCACAGTAAAACCTGGTAAAGCTGCAATCACACCCCCAAAACCATATTCCGTTGCGGTATTCATGGTTGCAAGCAGTGCCCCATTAATGCCTACGTTCATACTAGATTTGAAATTCAATTTGACTGCTTTAAAATTCAATATGATGACTGCTATTATCCCAAGAATAAGAGCCATCTCTACGGACCAAACACCGATAACTTTAGACATATCAACATTTCCATAATCTTTTAACCCAATATTAGCAAAGTCAAATCCTTTATCATACCATTGTGGAAAAGACTCAGTAAAATATTTATTCATCACTCCCACTAACACCAATGGAATAAAAGCAAGCCAGTCTTTTTTACTTATATTTTTTTGAGAATTCATACCTACCTTATTACTCACTTCTACGGGCATAGCAGAACTAGCAGCCATTTCCTCTTCAGCAGCTTCCCTATCAATAGCTTTATCGCCTACTCCAAAATACCCTTCTCCATCTCTAGCTGCCTTATGTCGACAGTAATTTAAATATAATAGACTCAAGGAAATGATAAATATTGCCCCAATAATCCCCAGTACTGGTGCAGCATAGATATCAGTATTAAAGAAAGCTGTTGGAATGACATTCTGAATTTGGGGAGACCCTGGAAGCGAATCCATAGAAAAGGTAAAAGCACTAACTGCAATTGTCGCCGGAATTAAACGCTTAGGGATATTCGCCTCCCTAAATAGCTGGGCAGCAAATGGATAGATGGCAAACACTGCAACAAACAAACTGACTCCGCTATAAGTCAGAATTGCACCCATTATTACAATTGCAAGAATGGCTTGCTTTGCCCCGATAAAACGGACAATAATTTTGGCTATACTCTTTGCAATACCGCTTATTTCAACCAATTTCCCAAAAATAGCACCCAATAAAAAAACCGGAAAGTACAATTTTACAAATTCAACTAACTTAACCATAAAAACGTTAGAGAAGAAGGGTAAAACATGACTAGGATCTGTTAAAAATACAGCAAATAATGCACACAATGGTGCAAAAAGAATAACAGAAAATCCTCGATATGCTAGAAACATTAGTAAACCTAGTGATATAAAAATTATCATTACATCCATTAAACTTTCCCCCTTTTTCTCAAAGCCTTATATATTAGCATTTGTGGCCGGTTTAAGGTCGTATAGGATTACTGATCAACGAAATTCGGTTCTCTTTTATTAATAAAGGCTTCAACGCCTTCTTTAACATCCTTCGTCTGAAAAACATGACCAAAATTTTCTGCTTCAATCACGAGTCCATCTTCAAGTGTTTGTTCAAAACCGTAATCGATAGAATGTTTTGCAAAAGTTAAAGATTGTAAAGAATAATTACAGATACATTTTGCAAGTTCCATTGCTTTTTCTAAAGATTTTCCCTTTGGAACAACATGATTTACAAGTCCTATTTGTTTGGCCTCTTCTGCGTTCAATGGCTCGCCAGTATAGATCATTTCTTTTGCTTTGGCTTTACCAATCAATCTAGGAAGTCTTTGAGTTCCCCCTGCACCTGGAAACAAACCTAATTTAATTTCAGGAAGCCCAATCCTCGTCTGTTCCTCTGCAATTCGAATATCACAACATAGGGCAATTTCACATCCTCCACCTAATGCTAATCCGTTGATAGCAGCAATAGTTGGTCGAGTTAAGCGTTCAATTTTATTAAGGGGTTCCTGAAGCCAGAGTGATTTCCCCTTTCCTTCTTCCACTCCTTTTCCAATCCATGCTGGAAATTCTTTTATATTCCCTCCAGCAACAAAAGCTCTTTCACCTTCCCCAGTAAGTATAATTACTTTCACACTGAAATCGTTTTCAATTTCACTGACCACAAGATTCAACTGTTCTAAAACATCTGCGCTTAATACATTAACAGGTGGATTATCAATAATAATTGTTGCAATATTATTCTGTTTTGACCACGAAACAACTTTATTCTTCATTGACCTTCCTCCTTCACTTCCGAGGTTCTGGTATTATTAAAAGCATCAGTAGGTAACTTTCGAAACCCATAGAAACAAAGTGAAACATGATTTAATAGAAAAAGGATTATATTAACCTCATAAAAGTCACCATTTATTCCATACCACTATATTGTTTTCTAAGTATGAACTTTTGAACCTTACCAGATGGAGTGCGTGGTATTTGATCAACAAACGTGACCTTTCTAGGTTTTTTGTAGCTAGCAAGATGCTTTTTGCAGTAATTAATAACATCTTCTTCCGTAAGTTTAGCCCCTTCTTTTTTTACAATAACAGCACATACAGCCTCAATATATTTCGGATCTGGTATACCGATTATAGAGACTTCCTTCACTGCCTCATGCCGGTATAATACATCTTCAATTTCCGCTGAGTAAATATTTTCACCACCGCTTCGAATCATGTCTTTTTTTCTACCAGAAATTGTTAGATACCCATCGTGATCGAATTTTCCCATATCTCCAGTTTTACACCAACCATGCTCAAACGTTTCCATTGTAGCATCACGTTTTCTCCAATAACCCTCAGAAACCGCTGGACTTTTAATTGAAATTTCACCGATTTCACCAACAGGTAAACATTTCCCATCTTCATCAATAATATTAATTTCTGTAAGTGGCATTGGCTTACCAACAGTATGACCTTTTGTAAAAGCATCATGTGGTTCAAGTGAAGCCGCAATTGGTTGTCCTTCAGTTAACCCGTAAACTTGAACAACTCCAATATGAGGAAATCTCTTTTTTAATTGTTCTAAAGCCCACGGCATTAGAGGGTCACCACCTGTATAAATGGTCTTTAAAGATTTTAACTGATACTCATTAATTTTAGGCGAATTTAGCATTTCATAAATCATAAAAGGAAATAAAAAAGAATCGGTCACGTTTTCCTGTTCAATAACGGAAAGAATTCTTTCAATCTCAAACTCTTGGCTTTTTGTAATGATTACGCTCCCCCCCATCATAAGAATGGGAAGTGCGATATCTTCCAATGCCCCAACATGGTATAGTGGGCCTGTTGTCATCGCAACTTCTCGCCCAGTAAATTTCCATTTGAGTGCTTGAATCGTAGAAAACCAAAAAGTTGTATCATGAGTCCAAATCGCACCTTTAGGTCTTCCCGTTGTGCCTGAGGTGTACATAAGCATGACGGGATCATTTAATCTAATGTTATCGACTTTGACCTCATCTACTGAACCACTCTCTAAGACACTCCATGAATTGGACCACTTTGGGATTGAGCCCTGTTTATGAGGAAGGCAAAAATAACTCTCAACAGAAACATGACTACAAATTGGTTCCAGATGATTGGCTAAGTTCGAATGGAAGCACAATATTTTTGTCTGTGAATCATTTAGTGCATACTCAAGCTCAGAACTTGAAAGCCTAAAATTAAGCCGAACAGCTATTGCACCTATTTTTGCAATGGCAAAATATAAACTAAAATATTCAAGACAGTTGTAAAGCAAAATACCAACACGATCCCCTTTTCTTACTCCATACTCGGAAAGCTTATTTGCATACGCATTTGATTTTAAGTGGAGATCCATGTATGTCCATGACTTTCCTACTTCTTCTTTTATCGCTATCTTTCTAGGATTTATATTATTTAAATCAGTAGCCATTTTTCTTGTAATAAAACCGATATCCAATGAAATTCCCCCTTTATAAAATTTGAGATGCAGGTTAATACAAAACGCTCCAATCAATAGCAAAAGTCTTTATTGATTGATCTTCTCCTTTCTTCTAATGGATTACTAACTATCAATGCAAGATTCATACCAAAAAAAAAGCCCTATAATACTTAGTTCTTTAAATATATACGGGAAATATTTTCTTGCTTTTCAGAAAATTTTTTTTTGAAAAAGAAGCTGAGGTAGGATTAAAGTGGAGGAATACAGGGGTAAAAATAAATCCGAAATATCGGAATGAATTCCGAAATCTCGGATTTATTTTTTTATTGATTGATTTTATATTTTTTAATTTTATCGTAAAGGGTAGAATTTCCTATTTCAAGAGCTTCAGCAACCCTTTTTTTATCGAACTTAAACCTCCTTAAAGCACTTTCGATTGTCTTCTTTTCAACCTCCTCCACACTGTCCTTTAAACTTGCTTCTTTTATTTTTGCCTTATAACACTTTAGATAATCAGGTAAAGAGTCTTTTCTCATTACCTCATCATCTGATAGGTGAACACCTGCATCTATCACATTTTCTAATTCTCTTACATTTCCTGGCCAGTTATATTGCTCTATTAATGATAGTACCTCAGGGTGAATAGAGGTTACTCGTTTCCCTATTCTAGCGGTAACTTTTTTTAAAAAATATTCAACAAGTAAAGGGATATCCTCCGTTCTATCGCATAAGGGAGGAACAAATAATTGGACAGCATTAATTCTATAAAATAGGTCTTCACGAAATTCCTTTTCTTCTACCAATTTTTCTAAAGGACGATTTGTTGCTGCAACCACTCGAACGTTTAGTTTTTTAGGGTAAAGCGAACCTACAGGCTCAATTTCTTTCTCCTGAAGGACTCTTAATAACTTGACTTGCATTTGCTGAGGCATATCACCAATTTCGTCAAGGAAAACAGTTCCCCCATCGGCAAGTTGAAACTTTCCTATTTTACCTCCCTTCTTTGCCCCTGTAAAAGCACCTTCTTCATACCCAAAAAGTTCAGATTCTAATAAATGTTCTGGGATTGAACTACAATTTATTTTCACAAGTGGTTTGTCGCTTCTCTCACTTAACTGATGAATGCTATGTGCTATAATTTCTTTGCCTGTACCACTTTCCCCTCTAACTAGTACAGAGATATCACCTCTAGCCACACTTTTCACACGTGTTTTTAACTGTTGTATTTGTTTAGATTTTCCAATTAAATTGTGCAAAGAATACTTTACTCCATTTGTAACAACCTTTTCACTTCTGTAAAAATTATGTTTTGTCAGTATCTCCTTAATGTGACTATTCGTTTTATTCCAATCATCAATATCACGAAACATGATTGTCCCAATTGCACCTATTATTTTCTTGTTTTCGATGATAGGAATACGGTTAGCGATAACAAAATCACCACGAATAAAATGTATATCTGCGATTTCTGATTTGCCTATTTGCACTACTAAGTGTAGCCTAGTATTTTCAATTACGTTTGTAACATGTTCACCAATCACTGTATTGCGTTCAACATTTAAGAATTCACAATATTTATTGCTAATATATTGTATTTTCCCATTACTATCGACAATTACAGTTCCATAATATGCACTTTCAAAAACCATATCTAATAGTTTATTAGTTGAGAATTGGCCAGTATTCATCATAGGTCTCCTTTAACCGGAATGTTTAAACATAAAAACCTATACCATAGAAGGCTATATCGGAGGGTGAAACGAGAATTGTATTTCATCCTATTTCTTGGGTTCTATAGTGAATATAAATGAGAAAGACTGAGTTCACATTGATAACTATTAGTAATTATTAGTAATTATTTATGGACAAATGAGAATTTAGAAATATATATAAAACTGAACTGATCCACACAGTCTTTCTACAAGATGGTCAACGTATAATAAACGAAATGGAGATTCTGTCCATTCATTTCGAAGCCTTCTTCACTGGTAGCCACCTTCTTGAAGCCGTTTTTCTCCAAAACTCTTTGGGAGGGAATATTAGTAGTGGTCGTCTTTGCATGGATTTGTTTGATATCTTTATCGACGATTTTCTTTAGTAATAATTGCAGAGCCCTATTGGCAATCCCTCTTCTCGTGTGCATTTGCCCCACTCGATAACCAAGATGCCCTATTCTTTGATTTCCTTCGATATCTACTACATTTATTCTTCCTAAAATGGAATGGCTGTTATCCTTGATTAAATAGAAAAATGAAGCTCCTCGTGTTTGTTCACCGAGTAACGCTTTATGCCTTTTATTGAAATTAGCAGGGATATAATAATCATCTCCACGAGACGGGACCATTTCTTCAAAAAAAGCTCTGTTTTCCAGTTCGAACGCTAACAACTCTTCCTTATCTGAATCTCGTAACTCCTCTATGAATATATCCATTTATGCCGCCACCCCTTTTTGTCTAAGTATAATGGAAAATTAAGGATGAGTAACGTTTTTTCTTGGTGATGGATATTCGTTTATATGGCATTTCCAATGAACAATTATAAAAACACCGTGAATGCAATCATCCACGGTGTTTCCCTTTATCCTTTGAATTGACTTTGGAATCCTTCTCGCAAGCGTTCTGGCAGCTCGACAATGGTTTCGTTCAATGTATCCAGCTTTGTTTCGATCCGGTGAAGCAAGTACAAGGTTACAATGATGGGAAACCCGATATCGCTGACAAACGGTAGGATTTGGTCCACTTTTATTCACCTGCCTTGAGTAGTTTTAATCAAAAAGGACAGGCTCACCGCTTCCGGACTTGTCCTTCAAGATGAGCCTGCCTCTGAATGGAGTTGAATCACCATGAATTCAACCACATTAGCAAATAATTCGACCATTGTGGGCATTAATTCAACCGTTACGACGGATAATTCGACCGTCACAAGAGGTAATTCAACCGTTACTAATTTTAAAGCACTTCAACGTCCTCGACATTACGCTCGACCACGCGTGCTCCCTTGATGCTAACGAAATCTCCTGAAGAGGTGATGAAAACATTTTGCGCGATGATTTGCTGCATTGCTTGTTTCACTTGATTCACGTCCACCGGTTCCTTTGGATTATCCACAGAAATCGTCGACGACTTTCCTTCTTCTGTTACAAAGATCATTTCCAATGCTTTAGCCATATCTGTCACCTCCCTCTTTTTTTGACATCACACTACTTACCCGATGATGGCGTTCGTATCGACGCGGTTCACTTCACCCATCGGATAATTCTGCACACTCGCAATGGCCTTGGCTGTCGCCGATAATTGATCGACCAGTGCATTCGTTTTAATGTTAGAAAAGGATTTACGTTTAAAAACGATCTCGCCTTTTTCATTGAGGCCCGTTTCGAAATCCAATCGTAACGTTGTCGATAATTTGATTTGGTTTGCCATGTCGCTCACCCCCTTTCACACTCTATATAAACTTTTTAGCGGGAAAAGTAGCATGGCGGGTAAAACTTTTTCATAAAATGCGTAAATATGGAATAAATCATGTAAAATAAAAGAAAGAACATCGAAAACCAAAGACGTTTCCATCACAGTAATGTGGGTAGAGAAAGGATGAGGCATTCTCTACACGTCTCTTTTGAGGAGGAAAGTTCATGAATCCTGTCATCTTATTTGATGGTGAATGTAACTTTTGCGATTCGAGTGTCCAATTCATCATAAAGCGCGATCCGAAGGGGCTGTTTCGTTTTGCTTCCCTTCAAAGTCCAACTGGACAAGAGTTTCAGAAGAAGTATCAGGTTCCCGGGAATATCGATAGCATCGTCTTGCTTGAGAATGGCAAGGCCTACTATAAATCGACTGCAGCACTAAGGATATGTAGCCATTTGAAAGGCGCTTGGAAGCTGTTTTATGGCTTGGTCATTGTCCCACGTTTCATTCGGAACACCGCTTATGATTTCATTGCCAAAAACCGTTATAAATGGTTCGGGAAAAAGGAAGAAAGCTGCATGTTGCCTTCACCAAGTATCAGGAAGCGTTTCTTATAAATGAAAAAAAAGACGAAAAGCAAAGGTGCTTTTTCGTCTTTTTTATATATTCAATGATTTCCCACAAAAATAATAGTTCCTTGAAGGAGTGATTTCCCTTGTATCCACAAACAGTATTAGAAATTATAGGGTCTACTATTTTTGTAGTTATGCTGTATGCCACTGCCTTATTATTGCCACAAAAGATCAGGAAATTGAGTTTACTAATGGCCTCTTCCATTACCGTATTCGTGCTTGCATTCTTTGTTATTCGCCCCTATTGGGTTGATTATCAAGTATCCAAGAAGACTGAACAACTCAACCACTATCTTGAGGACAAATATCCGAATCAAAGATGGCAATTCAGTAGGGACATTGGGAGAAACTATAATCCGTATCACGTAAATGTAGAATTTGAAAACGAAAAAGGGTGGACGTATTCGTATTCCTTGAGCAATGAGTTGTGCCAAGGCTCTTGGTCGCCACCAGAAGGAAAAAGCCCCAGTGAAGGGAAACATTTCGAGAAGAGTTGTGATTAGGCCGCCTCTTGTCAGTAAATGATTTCAGACTTTATCTTGCACTTTTTGCACTAAAGTCAAGCCAGCCGCATTCTATTAAACGTTAAAACACTTACTTACTCAAACTTAATGTCTTCCCAAATAAAACGAGGGTTAAATTCATTCGGGTCCAGGTCCGTTTCTTTGTACGTAATCGGCTTTTCATTTGGCATCGTAATGGTTAGTTTCCTTTTATCTTCGCTTAATTTCAAAGTGAAAAGGGTAGTGCGATTTCGATTTTCTTCATTATATAGGATACCCGTGATTGTGGAACCAGTCGGATTCACGATTTCAAAATGCCTAAGTGGATCAATCTCGTTTTTTGTGATTCTCTGAAGGGTATACGTACTGATTTCATCCCTCATGATAATAAGGTACGTGTCATTCGATATCCAATAATTGTACAATTGGCTACCAAAATACTTAGGGGTCTTATAAGAAGGAACATCGCTCGTTTCCACTAAGTCTTTCCCCTCTTTTGTTTCTTGCACTTGGAACTTTCCTTCTTGGATGGCTGGTTCTTCACATGCAACAAGGCTACCTATCATCAGCCATCCAATCATTACTCTTTTACACCTATGCACATCTTATCCCCCTATTCCATTTCTCAACGGGTATCTTTATTATCTATTGATTATAATTCCTCTCTTTTATTTACCATAAAAAGGAACTAATTTACAACCAATACGCTAAAAAAAAACGATGCCTACATCTTCCCATTTATTATTTTTTACAATTTTTCACTAAAATATACTATTATATTAAAGACAACAATCAAGGAGGAAAGTCATGAAGAAAATGGCCGTCATACTTACTTCGTTATCTGTATTTTTAGCTGCTTGTGGAAATTCCTTTATTTCTTCTCAATATCAAGAAATTGATACGATTGAAAATGACTTAGGGGATCATGGAACGGTTTATCAGGCTTATAGTAAAAGTGTTTCAGAGGTTGCTAGTGAGATCCGGACGGACACAGAACCCGATCATGCTTCAGTAAGCAGTGAGGAAGAGATGTTTCTCCTCTATCCAGAAGACTCAACAGATGAAGTCATACATATTATGAAAGATGAACTAAACCCAGCTAATACGATCATTGAAGTCGTCGAAGAGGATTTTGCCGAAAATAGCTATGACTTTCCTCTTATGGAAACACTCGGCGTTTTAAGTGTGGCTACCACTTTGTATGGCTGGAATCAAGTAGACTCGAAAACATTAAAGAAACGGCTGGGCTATAAGGGTTATGTTAACGCGTTTAGAAATCATAACTCCACTAGTATCCCCACTAATTCTTTGATGGAGGATGAAGAGGGAGACGAATCCGGATCTTCATACACGGGTAGCGGTTATAGAGGGACAGGCAATGTGAAAAAATCATCAGATCCGGACAGCATTCGAAATGGTGATGTTGTACGTGGTGGCGGTCCGGGGACCGGGAAATGACAAGGAGGATATAAGAAATGTTTGAAAACATTATAGACGTACAGGAAGTGTTACTAACAATCTATTACTTTTTGGTATTGGGTGTAGTATCCATTGTTTGTATGTGGATTTTCGAAAAAATCACACCGTACAATGATTTTGAACTGATCAGAAACGGGAACAGTGCGGTCGCTATTCAGTTTGCGGGGAAAATCTTGGGTATCACCTATATCATGAGTACTGCCGTTGACACAAATAATTCCTTACTGGGTGCCGCAATATGGGGCATCATCGGCTTTATCTTGATGATGATCGGTTATTTTATATTTGAGATCGCTACACCGAAATTAGATGTGAGAAAAGAGATTGAAAAAGGGAAAGTATCGGTTGGAATCATTGCAGCCGCTATATCCCTCGCTATCGCCTTTATCATTTCAGGTGCCATTTCATAAGACGGACTAACATGAAGAATCTGAGTTCTTTCAGGTTCTTTTTTGATGGATCATTATAGATTGTGAAGGAGAGAACAGTATGTCAGAAAGAGCAAGCCACATTCAAAAAAGAAGAATCTTCACGTCTTCCGGGATTGTTTCTATATGTGGGATTGTGTACCAGGTACTATATGGAGCCGCTGGTGGCTATCTTTTCGGGGATTCCACATTATTCTATTGTTTAACCATTGGCTTGTTTTTGAGCGGGATGGGCATTGGGGCCATGCATAGCGGTAAATTCCATCGCCACTTGATGTCCAAATTCGTGATAACGGAATATTTGATTGCCTTAATCGGTGGTTTCTCCATCTTCTCCGTTTTTTACATACAAGCAAATTTCGGGGATGGAACATCCAAGGTCTTTTTATTTGCCATCATCATTATCACCGGTTATCTTACAGGATTGGAAGTGCCCCTACTTATTCGGAAATCCGAAGAAATTGATGCCGACTTAAAGGAATCGACTGCTAATGTACTGGGATGGGACTATGTTGGTAGTCTATTGGGGACCGTGGCTTTTGCTTTTTGGCTAAAACCGATGCTGGGACTGATCAAGACCGGATTTTTTATCGCTTTTATCAATATCATCGTGGCCCTCTGGATAAGCTTTGCATTTAAAAAAGAGATTCAACAAACGTATATCAGACTGACGGGGATCTTATTAACCATCGTGATTGGCTTAGGTTTTTTATATGGGGAACAGTATGCCCATACATTGGAGCAGAAACTTTATAGAGACCCCATCGTTTTTTCCAAAGATACGAAATACCAGAAGATTATCATGACGAAAGATACAGGAGATTTACGTTTATACCAAAATGGACAGCTTCAGTTCGCTGAATCAGATGAACATCGATACCACGAAGCGCTGGTTCATATTCCAATGTCGCTTTCCGACAAGAAAACGAATGTACTGGTCCTTGGTGGTGGTGATGGGTTGGCGACAAGGGAATTATTGAAGTATAAAGAGATTCAAAACATTACCCTGGTAGACTTGGATCCTGAAATGACGACCCTTTCCAAAGAGAACCCACTTTTGACGAAGTTGAATCAAAACTCCTTTCACTCTAAAAAAGTTCATATTATTAATGAAGATGCCTTTAGTTATTTGAAGAATGCCGATGACGTATATGATGTCATCCTTGTAGATTTACCAGATCCGAATAACGAGTCCTTGAATAAACTCTATACGTGGGAATTCTATAGCTTAGTTAGGAACCACCTGACACCAACTGGCTTTACTTCTATTCAATCGACTTCCCCTGTATTTGCTACAGCGGCTTTCTGGACGATCAGTAACACCGTGAAATCGACAGGGTTATATGTGGATAATTATCATTTAGATATTCCTTCGTTTGGTAATTGGGGTTTCACATTAGCCTCCAGGGAAAAGTTTGATATTGAAACTGCTGAACTAAAAGTGGAAACTACCTATCTTGGGGATGAAATGATTCCATCTCTCTTTTACTTCGGCAAAGATGAAGATCAAGATATAACCATCAAGGGTAAGCATTTTGAGATCCCCGTTAATTCATTAAATAGACCCGACCTTCTCGACTTATATGAAAGAGCTTGGGATTATTATTAACAACAAGAAAGTTGAAACTTTTCCTCACTCTTTCCGTACTATCTATTATAAATTATTTACAGAGGAGGTATTTTATTGGATAGGCCTAAGTTGGTAAATAAATCCAGTCTTGTTCTTCCTGTTTTCTTTGGAATGGGAATAGGTGCGGTAGTTGGGCTAGTTGCTTATGTTAAAGACTGGCTCTGATTAAAAATGAACGAGATGGAAAGCAGATCATGCCTTCCGTCTTTTTACTGCTAGGACGTGGACTATCGCCATAAGTGGTTGGTAGTCGGGCTCAATTGCAGTGATATATCTCACTTTTAACCTTAATCAAGCTGTTACACTTTGGATTGTGTTAGGAAATAGAGCATGTACGAACAAAAAGCTCATCTTTGAAGGACCATCCCTTCAAAAATGAGCTTAATTCGACCATTGTGACGATTAATTCAACCATTGTGGCGATTAATTCGACCGTTACGACCAATAATTCGACCGTCAGAAGAGATAATTCAACCGTTACTGATTTTAATGCACTTCAACGTCCTCGACATTACGCTCGACCACGCGTGCTCCCTTGATGCTAACGAAATCTCCTGATGAGGTGATGAAAACATTTTGCGCGATGATTTGCTGCATCGCTTGCTTCACTTGATTCACGTCCACCGGTTCCTTTGGATTATCCACAGAAATCGTTGACGACTTTCCTTCTTCTGTTACGAAGATCATTTCCAATGCTTTAGCCATACCTGTCACCTCCCTCGTTTTTTTGACATCACACTACTTACCCGATGATAGCGTTCGTATCCACGCGGTTCACTTCACCCATCGGATAATTCTGCACACTCGCAATGGCCTTGGCTGTCGCCGATAATTGATCGACCGATGCATCCGTTTTAATGTTAGAGAAGGACTTACGCTTGAAAACGATCTTCCCTTTTTCATTGAGGCCCGTTTCAAAATCCAATCGTAACGTTGTCGATAATTTGATTTGGTTTGCCATGTCGCTCACCCCCTTTCATACTCTATATAAACTTTTTCGAGGGAAAAGTAGCATGGCAGTGAAAATAAACTCAATTAAAAAAGGAGACAGCCATTACGCTGTCTCCACTAGAAATCACCTATGATTATCCTGATAGAACTTACTTACCATTCAACCTTTATGTCTTGCATGGGTAGATTATTTTTTCAAAACTAAAGCATCATGCTTTCAAAGCGTGAGCTGTTCATGAAGTCATGCCCGTTCTTTTATGCGTGCTCTAAGTTCTTCCAGCCATTCGGCGTTGTGCTGCGCCCGACTGTGTGCATGCTCCTGAATAAACTTAACTCCCCAATAGTTCTCAGCATTTTCATCAATTTCGTGGCTGAAGCTTGTGTAGGTTTCCCAAGTCTTACGCTGTTTTTCAATTTTCTCCTCTAATATCGTGAGCACTTTCTCTACCTTCACGTGCTTGATATAGGAAAGGGCAATATACATTTCATTTATTTCAGTGGCCTTTTCAAACGTTTGGTAAATCCGCTTGTTTAATTCTTCTCGTCCCGGATCTGTAATTTGATAGACATGCTTGTCTGGCCTGTTCTCTTCCTTAATGGTTTCCACAGCACGGATAAACCCCATATCCGCTAACTTATCAAAATGATAATATAATTTACTTTCGCTTATCCCCGTAAATTTATCAATAGGAATTGGTTCGGATAATTGCTTTTTCAACTTATATGGATAACTATTCTCTTCAGCCAATTTCCCTAAGATATAAATCTGAATCGACAAATCAAAACTCCCCTTCAGTCGTCACTTGTCTATAGTTTAACAAATTTACGCTATATATTCTGTAGGGATTTCGACTTTCACTTTTCAGATCGTCAGAAACGGCTTATTCCTCAAATCCCCATTCGTAAGTAGGATTAAATTCGTTTGGCTCCATTACGGTTTGTTTGTATGTAACAGGAGGCTCATCCGGCATGGTAATCGTCAGTTTCGTATGGTCGTCGTTAAGTTTTAGTGTGAACGTAGTCGTCCGATTCCGATGTTCTTCATTATAAAGTACACCTGTCATGGTATTGTCAATGGGTTTGACTATTTCAAAATGTCGTACCTCTTCATAATCATCTCTCGTTATCCTTTGCATGGTATAGGTACTGATGGGGTCCCTTAAAATGAGAAGATAGGTTCCTTCTGATATCCACCCTCCATATAAGTGTCTTCCATTATATTTATAGGCTTCATACAAAGGTTCATCGTTCCCCGTTTTGGCATCCCCGACTTCTTTTTCTGCATGTACCGCTTCCTTATCGTCATTGAATGGTTGTTGGTCCTCACATGCAGCAAGGAGACTTATACCAAGGAATCCCATCATGATTTTTTTGAACGCTGACAATAGCACACCCTCCTATCGGGTCATTTCAAATAGTATTCGTAATGGTAGAGTTATCCCCCTTTAAAAATACATATTTTGGACGAGAGTGTATTTCGTATTGTGGTAAACAATAAGGAGCGAAAGGATGTGGATGAAATGTCATTAGAATGGTTTGACAGAGTATGTGGGGAATTGCAGGACCATCTTCAATCGATTTGTGATAAATACGATCGGATTGGCAGCATGACCGTGGAGCGAGGAGCAAAACATCCACGCATCGAATTTTATACAGAATTAGATGAAGATGAGCAGGAGAATTTTTGCGCCCTGTTTTTCGATCCGAAAAGTGAAGAATTTTATATGGAATCCTTCGACATCGATTTTGGGCAAATAAGCAAGGTGCTATTACCTGATATTGAAGATATCGTGGAGGCCGTCCATGAAACCTTCCATGCTTACATAGAAGGGGACGACGACGAATACGACTATGAACTCGATGACGACAATAATGGGTTGGAAATCGTGTCAGGCTCCATGTCCTATCCTTCAACAGGAAACGATGATTCTGAGGTATTCGAAATCGATGTTGAATGGGAAACGCCAGAAGTGACGGCTTATATAAAAGAAAACGAAGTAGAGGTCACCTATCAATTCGGAATCGTCCAGGAAACAGGTGATGGACTGCTGAGACGGGTCAATCGGATCTGGACAGAAGAAGACGATATTATTTTAAGAGATGAAACGAACTTCATGTTCAGTAAAGAAGAAGCTGGTACCATCATCTCGATGATTGCGAGTCATATGGATTCTCTGACTAGCATGGATGAATAGGCTAATAAGAAAACCTTGTCCGGTGAGCAACATGGACAAGGTTTTTTTCTCACATAATCAGTTGTTCATACACTTCATTTAATTGCGTATAACGTTCGGAATCCATCGCCTCTTTTGCATGCGCCATTTCCTTAGGAAGAATTCGGTTAAGAAGTTCTGATTCCTTTCCAGTAAGCTCACGAACGAGCTCCTTCTCCGAATGGAACTGACCATGTTTAATCTTATCGTAAATGTGCTGTGCCTCCGGGTGCTGATCCGTATAATTAGACAAGATCTCACGTAAGTAACCAATCGTGCGGTCCATCCAAACCACTCCTCTCCTGGATTAGTAATCTAAACTAGATTGTCCAGGAGCAGGGAAATCTATACAGGAATTTGGAGGGTATTGAGCTTAACTTGTGCTTTTCTATCAGTCAAAGTCCTAAATGGCAATATCATTTTGTAAGTATTGTTTTTCTTGGTTTAGAAAGACAGTAAATAAGTTAATTAATCTAACTTCATTCTCTTCTTTCGAGTATTGAGAAGGATTAAATCCGTCTTTAGGAGCCAGATAATGAATAAAGCTCTCCATGTCTTTTGGATAATCAAAGTCGGCATACACTTCAGCAACCTTGTTTAATAACTCCTCAAAATCATCTTGATATCTCATTTTTAAAGAATCAAGTATGCCAAATCTCCATTTTCTTTTTTCAAGATGGGAACGTCGGGAGTCTAAGTCCAAATCACTGATATCTGACTCTTTCAATATAGTTTCCAATAAGCTCTCGTAATCTAATTCATCTCCACCCCAAGCAAGCTGAATAATGTTTTGATTGCTAGTGTCTGGATAGTTAGTTAAATATTCGACTGCATAATCAGTTATGTCACTATATTTTATTACATCTAATTTTAATCCTATATATAATGTTCTCCAATCGTAATTAATTTTGTTTTGCTTGAAAATATCTACAGAAAAGTTCATTCTAATCACCCTTAAACATTATCCCTATTTCTTCAAATGAGTTTTGGCTCTCTCTTAATCCTTCTATATCATCTGTTCCTAGAACTTTAATTTCATTTCTAGTTAAGACAATATTACTCTCTTTCCTTTCAACCTTCCTCTTGTATAAAGATTCTAATAACTTGATTTGATCTTTTGACATCTTGTAATATTCACGCCAGGCATCTATTGCTGATGTGTAATCCAATAACTGATTTTCAATAAGATAACCACCACTTTGTACGAATTTCACTATCGTATCATTCGATGATACGCTATTAATATCCCCCCAAAATGCGGTAGTAATAGAAGGTATAGTTTTCCCATCATCTCCCTCCATCAATAGATATTGAAGAGCCTCATTTTCTGCCAACTCAATAATTTCTTGGGAAGCACCTTTAAAATAATCTACAGCTCTGTTGATATCTGTTCGAATAATATTTTCATTGCGAAAAGCTGCCACGATATGCTTTTCAGTAAAAGTCAGAGTCCCCCGCCCCCCTGAACCATCTATCATGCTATAATTCGAACCATCCCAGGAATGTTCATATGATAATTCAGGATATCGGGCTACCATAATAGCATGCGCTATCATTGCTACCATACAACCCTTCCATAGATTTTCTTTATTTAATTGGTCATTCCAAATCATTGCCATTCCCCTTTTTGTTCCTTATCCAGTTCCCCCTAAAAGATTTCTTTATTTCCTGAAGACTGATATACAATTTGAATATTAAACTCTCTTAATTGAGTATTAATCACTTCAGATGAACATAAACGCTTGCACTACAGAAATCTTTCCTCTACAGCTCAGTTTTAAGATAAAGCTTTAAACTTTTTATAATTTAAACTAGTAAAATTGCCAGAAGAATGCGATTAATTTTATAATAAATCCTCAGAAATACTGTGGATCAACCATTTTAGTCTCTCTTCATTCATTTTCCTCATGCCATATCTTTTAACGAATTCCTGTACATGTTCCCAGTTATTTAGTTGCTCTATTAAGTTTAGCTCATCTCTGAGTTTTTGATGATATTTAGTATTTTCGAACGAATTAAAGTGTTTTATTTGGTCAGTTAACTCATCATAGTTAACACTTGCGTTGAAATAGCATTCAAGAAAATACTTAAAGGTTTCAAGTTTTAATTCATCATTCAAAGTCACCACAACCTTTATTTGATCATCGGAAAACTAGTAATATTTTAACCCTAGCTCTTGTGTCGAGTCTCATACTAATACAACTCTAGAGTCCGTTACATTGTTTATAAATTTCAAAAATCTATCATTCCCATTATACATAAATTGGATTTCCAAAGATCTTTTTATATAGAAAAAACCGAACAACGAGTCACTTTTATATGAGTGTCATTGTTCGGGTTTAGTTAAGCCAACCACTTTATCTTTGTCATTTCACGTGAACCTAAAGGATAATAACGCTTACTATTCAAGCACCTTTAAAATAATCTACAGCTCTGTTGATATACGTTAGAATAATATTTTCATTGCGAAAAGCTACTACAATGTGCTTTTCAGTTTTTTCCCATATTGGAGAATCGATCAATAAGGGCTAATTCTTCTTCTGTTGGTGAAAATTTTTGTTTAATTATCTCCCCTTCTTTATCCCATTCGGTATACCTTAAACAAACACCAAATTTATATTCACCCTCATATTTTTTTTCGCCGCTTTCGTACCACATTCTCCTTAACCCCCTAGTTTGTCCTTTAATCATATAATCTATGGACTTCACCTTGCCATTGTTGTGAAATCTAACAAAATCACCTTCTAAAAATCCTTCGTTATAATAACTATAATAAGCCAATTCTCCGTTCTCATATAACTCGTAGGCTAGCCCATTAAAAGGTTTTCCTCCCTCGTCTTCAGGATTATCTAAAACTTCATCACTATATGAAGTGAACCAAAGTTTCTCATCAAAATCCGTTCCATGTTCAAGTACATATTTCTTATCTAAAATATCTATCTTATTTCCTATTTTTTCTCACCTCAGGAGCCCAATGTTCATTTACAACTTTCATTTTATCTTTTTTTAATTTCTAAGAATTTTTACGGTAACCCTATTAAGCCAGGAGTAACCTTTTCTACATTTACCCATTCCAAATTCGTATTTATTCTCAACCCATTATTCCCTTTTATTTCTAAATAATTATTCTCCATCTTACCTGAAAGATCAAATCGAGAAATTATATTATCATTGCCCCACCCTTTTATATCTAAGTTACTAATAGTTAAAAATGATAGTTGAATATAAACCACGTCCCAGTGGTCCCAACGCTTTGGCTTAGTTTTAACTTCTTCTTTCGTCATTAAAGTCATACGTCATTAAAGTCATAAATAAAATGGGGCCATCTCTTATAAGCTGAATATCTAATAGCTCTGCACCTTCGAATACAGGTATATTTCCAAATATACTAGTCAATGCTTGAGGATTCATGAATTTCTCTTCCATCATCATAAGTTCCACCCTCTTCTGAACGACTATAAAATGTTGATTTTAACCATTCGAATTGTATTTACCGCTATTTTTATAAAATCAGCAACAAACTAGCTTTTTAAAGCAACTATTTCTTCTCGATTATAATCAATCATCGCTAAAAAATATTCATTAAAATTTTCATATCTATCAATCTCTTCCCCAGCAAACCAAATTACTTTTCCTGGATATGGTGAATGGGGTAAACCTATAACAAATAAATCCTTATCATATTCGGTCGCGGCAATAGGTAACAACTGATTTCTAAGAAAACCACTTTCTTTTATAACGTCTTCTTCTATTGAATTTAATAATGAATTTGCATAATCCATAGCCTTAGATTTCTTTAGTTGCTCTGTCCCAAATAAATCAACTGTCTGGTAAAATCCCTTCCATCCATTTGCATATTTCAGGAAATCTCGATAAATGGAATCGAGTTTAAATCCTATTTCCATTTCAAGTTTAGCTATCTGTTCTTCAGTTGTCGCCACCTCCGGAAAATGGTGTGGCCAAATTTGTTTCACATCTTGTTTCATAATTTCCTGTTTTACTATAACCATTGCCGTTATTTTTTCTGTCCAATTATTCATTCGTCTAAATCCTCCTTAACAAACTTAAATTCTGTAGGTCTATAACCTATAGGATATTTTTTCGCTTGTCCTCCAAGACTCGTATTAACTTTAGGGTCAAGATCTAACCAACTATGTGGGTCAGGTTTTCCTCCCCAAGTTGTGTCAGGAACATGACCTACATGACCTTTATATGGAGTCCCACTCTCCGCGGCTCTCTTCCCTTCTAATCTTGCGGATCTGGACGCATCCTGTCTTAATTTTCCTTTAGTTGATATCCTTCCAGTAGGTGACAAAGCTCCATCTTGTAAAGCCTTATTTGAACCCTCAACATAAGCCTTAACTTGAGCTATTTGTTCTGCAGAAGCACCTGGAGGAGCTTTAACCTCTACTGGGCCAGTATTCGTATCATTATTTAATATACGTGAGTTAGGTCCATTTAATTTCATACCATTCTTCATGACACTACCCATGCCAATTATACCTGCGAGGGTGAAACCTTGTTCTCCTCCGGAATATTCATTGCCTAAGAGGTCCTTTCCGGTTAAATAGGCATTTGCTTCATTCGCACTGGTTAGACCATAGATTCCTTTTTCGGCTTGAGCCATCCATTTCATTGAATCAGCTGTTTTATAGGCGCTCATTGCATGCTCTGCAGCATTCATTGTTTTGGCTGTTTTATAAATCGCACTTCCGCCTTTGACAGCACGCCCAGCCCAGCCGACAATGGGTATGAATCCGGCGGCGGCCATCGCGCCCGCGGCGATTCGTTCGGCTTCGGAAAGTTTACGACCTGTGACGGGATCGACTCCCGTTGTTGCTCTTACTGAATCATAATACCCCGTGATTTCCCCTGTAAAGGTTTTTGTCGTGTCCCAGGCTTTTTCATACCAAGGGCGGTTCTCGAGTTCTTCCATTTCCTGTTCGAGTTTCCGCGCTTCCTCTTCTTGCTGCTTGAAGTCCCGGTATCCTTGCATGTTCTCGGCCACTTCATCCTTCACTTGATAAGCTTGACTCGCTTGAAAGGCACTTTGGTTGAAGTTCATCGGGGAAACGGTGCCATCCTGACTGGTGGCTTCAAGTAAGGCCTGGAAAAGGCTAATGGCTACACTTTCCTGGGCTTCGCTCACTTGGTATTCTTCTACTAATTTATTATCTACTTCCTGGACTTTGTTGATGGTATCGTTCTTTTCTTTTTCCGCCTTTTCCATTTTCTCATGGAAATCCTCTTGATCGAACACCTTTAGCGGTAGGATATCATCAATGTTCTGGAAAATCTTTTGGAGATCGGTGGACTGCTGGTTCACCATCGATTTGGCGTTGGAGAGACCGTGGGTCACTTCCCCCTCTAAAAACGGTACCTCGACCACGGTTTCACCGGATAAGTCTGCATCTTCCAAAATCGCCGGAATGCCTTTTAAAAAGCTGATTTGTGTCGTGAATAGTTCGATCCAGGCATCGGCAACGATGACTTGTGCTCGGTAAAAGTTCTTGATGGCTGTAGCCCCGGATCCGGCCAGTTCTTCATCCAAATCGACGATTCCCTGGAATTCCTTTTTCAGTGTCTCCACTTGCCCCAATAGGTCTTCATATTGCTTGGCCCGTGACTTGACGGCCGATTTCAAGGGTTTCGCTTCAAAAATCGTCATAATCGCTCATCCCTCTGTAGGAAAATGGAGACGGTGCTTGGCAAAGGATAAATTTGAGCTTTCTCCTGTCCTATCTCCAAAAGAAACACCTCATTATTATTGGTATATTTTTCATATTATATAATTATAAGGAAGATAGTCAGGGAGATAAATAGGGATAAATATGCTAATTATCCGATTGACCAGGAAATAATCCTCATCTATCCACGAATACCACTAAGACTTTATGCCCTCTCTACCTATAATTTTTAGATAGTGATAGAGTTTATTGTTAGGTAATGAATAGGCCAAACTAGTTGTAACACACAAAAAATCCACCATACAAATTGTAGGTGGATTTCTTGATTGATCATTGATTAGTATTTTTCTTGATACCACTGTTTCGCGGCGTTCACTTCATTCATCGATAATTGATGTCCGTTATTTTCCCATTGTACATCAACCGAGGCATGGGCCGCTTCTAATAATTCTTTAAGGTCGATGGATTCTTGCTGTGGACAAATCGGGTCATTGACTCCGGCTGCGATGAAGACGTTCGTACCTGTTAAATCAGGTAAATCAATTCCACGTCTTGGCACCATCGGATGATGTAAAATCGCACCCTTTAAGGCATCTTTAAAGTGGAATAATAGGCTCGCCGCGATGTTCGCTCCATTTGAATACCCGATTGCAATGATATTTTGACGATCAAATGCATAGGTAGTGGACGCTTCATCCAGGAAGCTATTCAGTTCATTCGTACGGAAAATCAAATCCTCTTCGTCAAATATCCCCTCCGCCAAACGTCTAAAGAATCGGGGCATCCCGTTTTCCGATACATTCCCTCTTACACTAAGGACAGAAGCTTCTGGATCCACGATGTCAGCTAGCGGAAGCAAATCATTTTCATTCCCGCCCGTTCCATGTAAAAGCAATAAGACTGGTTTATTCGGATTCGTTCCTGGTTTAAAGATATGTTTCATTCTATATTCTCCCCTTGCTTAGTTATCTCACTTTATTGGATGGTACTTGAATGGGAATCAATGATTGAACGAGGCGCTCACGTTGCTGCTCGAATTGGGGCGGCAACATAAGTTTCATCCCCATCGATTCCACACTTTCGTCAATCGCAAATCCTGGTGGGTCTGTCGCGATTTCGAATAAGATCTTTCCTGATTCACGGAAATAAATCGCATCGAAATAGTTGCGGTCTTTCACTTCGGTCACATGCTGCCCATGATTCATTGCATACTCTTGCCATTCCAAGTGGTCGGCTTTGTCGTTCGCACGCCATGCGATATGGTGCACCGTACCGGCACCTATTGTGCCCCGAACGCCTGTGACCATTTTCAAATCGATGATATTGCCGATGTCAGCTAGAGCTTTGAACCGTGTGTAATCGCCTTCTACACCCATCATTTCCAGACCTAACACATCCGTCAATGTAGCGGCCGTTTCACCTGGTTCACATGAATAAAGGGTGGCGCCTCCGAACCCTTTTATCGCCACTTCCCTTGTCACATCGTCCACTGCCCAAGCATTCTCTTCGCCCGCTTCACGAGCGACAAGTTCAAGGTGAAGGCCATGCGGATCGTCAAATTGTAAATACGTTTCGCCAAAGCGCTTCACTTTTTCAAACTCCACATCATATTTCTGTAACCGGTTCTCCCAAAAACCAAGCGCTCCTGTTGGCACGACATACGACGTCACACCCACTTGTCCATCGCCAATCCGCCCCTGACGAGCATTTGCCCAAGGGAAAAAGGTAATGATGGTCCCCGGATTTCCCCCTCCGTCACCGAAGTATAAATGATACGTGCCAGGGTCATCGAAGTTTACCGTTTGCTTCACCAAGCGTAAGCCCAGTACACCTGAATAAAAATCGATGTTTTCCTGCGGATGGCCGACAATGGCGCTTATATGGTGAATCCCTGCCGTCTGTTTTTTCATCTTCGTTTCCTCCTTATTTAGATGAATGCTGAGCACATAGGTCAAAAGAATTTAACCTATTTGCTCAACATTCTTCTTTTTATAAACACACCATGTACACGTACTACCTGCACATGGTGTGAACGGAACTGCTTACAAGTACTCTTTCTCAATCTTCATCGTACTGCGGACCGTATCGATCGGGCGGACCATTTTCTCGATTAGTTCCCGTTTCGATTCTAAAAATGGCGGCAATGATAAGATTTCACCCACCGTTTCATATGGCTCATCGCCCATGAATCCTGGACCGTCCGTAGCCCATTCAAACAATATGCCAGGTGCGACACGTGCATAGAGCGATTCAAAGAAGAAACGGTCCACATAGCCAGAAGTACTGAATCCGAAACTTTCCATACGGTCGATCCATTCCTTCAATACACTTGTATCTTCCACGCGGAAGGCTGCATGGTGCACCGTACCGAAGCCTTGGCGTCCACGTGGCAAGACCGTATTATGTTCCACGATGACTTGTGCCCCATTCCCGCCATCACCAACTTCAAATAAAAGAAGCGACCCTTCTTTGGCAATCTCACGGAATGCCATGACTTTCTCCAGCACTTCTTTAAAATAGTCAATTTGGTCAACCCGTACATGAATCGGTCCCAATCCTGTAATCGCAAATTCAAGCGGAATCGGTCCTTTTTGCCATGGTGTGCCCGAAGCCACTCCCTCATTCAACTCGTCTGATACGAATTGATACTGTTGATCGTCGAAATCAACGAATGATAAAGACTTTTTCCCGAAAAGATCTTGAATGCCTGTATGTTTCACTTGTAGCTTGTCAAAACGTTTGACCCAATATTCGAGAGCGGCATCTGTGGGTACTCGGAATCCCGTTTTGAAAATCTCATTCGTACCATGGGTTCCTTTTGGAATACCTGGAAAATCGAAGAATGTCATATCCGTCCCGGCACTTCCTTTGTCATCCGCAAAGAATAAGTGATAGGTTTGAATATCATCTTGGTTTACCGTCTTCTTGACCAAACGCATGCCCAATACGAATGTGAAAAACTCATAGTTTTTTTCTGCACTGCTTGTTATGGCTGTTACATGGTGAATTCCTTTAATGTGATTCATCAACTTTCTCCCCTTTTCATTGTGCTTCCTGTTTCAAATTATCTCGAATTCGAGATATTATATAAAAATAAATGAGATCGTAATGACCCATTGTTCTTAATTAAAATATATTTAATTCGAGATAATAATATCACATATCTATATCTTGTGCAAATGCTTCTTGAAAGATTCTTACCTTACGCACTAAATCCTAATTTCCCCTCCCCTTCAACATGCAAAGAGAAAATTAGGATTGAACACAACGCCTCACTTTTAGTTTTTAGCTAAACATTCAGGCGCCACAGAAAAATGGGCTTCCGTCTTTTCTTTCACTTCTTCTATGGAAACATCTCCTTGCGTCTCAATTAGAACCATTCCTTCAGGGGTAAAATCAAACACGGCTAGATCGGTGATTAAACGATGCACAACTTTTTGACCAGTCAATGGCAGCGAACATGTTTTTTTGATTTTAGATTCTCCATGTTTGTTCACATGTTCCATAATCACGACCACCCGCTTGGCCCCATTAACGAGGTCCATCGCACCGCCCATCCCTTTCACCATTTTCCCGGGAATCATCCAGTTGGCCAAATCCCCTGTTTCAGATACTTCCATTCCCCCAAGGATGGCAAGATCGATATGGCCGCCACGAATCATGGCGAACGATTCTGCGCTGTCAAAAAAGGCCGATCCCGGAACGGCCGTGACCGTTTCTTTTCCTGCATTGATCAAATCCGGATCTATCTCCTCTTCCCGTGGATATGGACCAATGCCAAGCAAGCCATTCTCTGATTGAAGTAAAACATTGAAATCATCCGGGATCTCATTGGCAATAAGTGTCGGCATCCCAATGCCCAGATTGACATTCATGCCGTCTTCAATTTCCATAACCGCCCTTTTTACGATGACCATACGTGTATCCTTCATCATCAGACACCCCATTCCTTTTAACTTTTATCCTTGTGCAACCGTCCGTCGTTCGATTCGTTTTTGATAATTGGATCCAAGCAAGATCCGCTGTACATAAATGCCTGGTGTATGAATTTCATCGGGATCCAATTCACCTGGTTCGACGATTTCTTCTACCTCCGCAATCGTGATTTTCCCGGCCATCGCCGCAAGTGGATTAAAATTCCTTGCTGTCTTACGGTATACAAGATTCCCAAGCGTGTCGGCTTTCCACGCTTTTACAAGGGCAAAGTCCCCAACAATTCCTCTTTCCAAAAGATACTTCTTGCCATCGAACACCTTCGTCTCCTTTCCTTCTTCTATAGGTGTACCGACGCCCGTCGCTGTATAAAAACCAGGGATGCCTGCCCCACCAGCCCGGATTCGCTCCGCCAGTGTACCTTGAGGCGTTAATTCGACTTCGAGTTCCTTACTTAAGTATTGCTGTTCAAATATTTTATTTTCCCCCACGTAAGATGACACCATCTTTTTTATCTGCTTATTCTGAAGCAACAGGCCCAGACCCCAGTCATCGACGCCACAATTGTTACTGACAACCGTCAAATCTTTGGTACCTTGTTCCTTTAGCGCCTGTATGGCATACTCCGGGATGCCTGACAACCCAAAACCGCCAACGATTATAGTGGAACCGTCCTTAATATCTGAAACCGCTTCCAAAAATGAATGCATCACTTTTCCTTTTTTCATATGTTCGCCCCCTTTAGTATCATAAATATTCTGAATAGTATTATTGTTTAAAGTTTACATTTATATCTCCTATAAGTAAAATACATAAATAGAATATATTGTATGAAAATAAAGAATAAATAGGAGATAAAACGCATGGAACTACGAGACTTACAATCTTTTATCGAGGTTGCGAACCATAACAGTTTTACAAAAGCTGCCGCCCATTCCTACTTGTCACAACCCTCACTTAGCAAAGCCATCAAAAAGCTTGAACAGGAGCTTCATGTTGAACTGTTCGATCGATCTACAAGGCACCTCCGCTTGACCGATGCTGGACGGATCGTCTATCAGCAAGGTCAAAAAGCGCTACAGGCCTTGTCAGAATTGGACGTCCTATTAGATGACCTCAAAGACATTGCGACAGGGGAAATTAAAATCGGGATGCCCCCTCTGATCGGTACCCTTTTCTTTCCGGGAATCGCCCGTCGTTTTCACCAACAACATCCGAATGTCTCAATTGAATTAGTTGAACTTGGCGCCAAGTTGATTGGTCAGCTTGTCGAAGATGGACGAATTGACCTTGGCCTCATTGTCATGCCAGCGAATGAGGCAAAATTCGACATCTACCCGTTCATTCAGGATGAATTCGTTTTATTTGTCCACGACGACCATCCGCTCGCACATCAATCATCCGTCTCCTTGACTGAACTAAAAGAAGAAAAGTTCATCTTATTTACGAAGGACTTCACTTTGCACGACTATGTGATACAAGCATGCGAAGAAAAGGGATTCAGCCCCATCATCTCGTACCAAAGTTCACAATGGGACTTAATCGTCGAATTGGTCTCATCCAGGCTGGGCATTGCATTATTACCCAAATTGATATATGAAAAGCAAACCAACAGTGATGTTAAAATCATCCCGATTGAAAACGCCACACTCCTTTGGAAACTCGGGATTATTACAAAGAAAGGGTCCTATCACTCGTTTGCAGTGAAAGAGTTATTGAAGGTATTGGAGATGAAAACGGATGGGGTTATGTAGGGAAAGGGAGCTAAGTTCTCCTTCTTCAAGAAACGATTAATTTCCTACTCACTATAAAAAGGGCGTAATCCACTTAATCGTTGATTACGCCCTTTCTCGTTAGTCTAGTTATGCAAGGTTACATTGGATTCGATGGGGTCACGTCCCACACGAAAACTATTTACTTTTGCTTCTTGATCAGGATAACCAAAGGAAATGCCAAACAATAACTTCATGTCATCGGAAATGCCAAGTACTTGGCGAACCGTGTCAGCGTGAAAGCCCAAGATTGTCTGAGGAACACTTCCTATCCCGCGTGCAGTCAGTGATAAAAGGAACGACTGAGCATACATGCCAATATCAGAAGCGACACGCACATTATCTCCAAATGAAGGCATGAATAGGAACGCAACATGCGGTGCATCGAAGAATGATAGATTTCGCATGACTTCCTTTTGACGGGCTTCGTGATCCTCCCTAGCTATCTGCAATTCCCCATAGAATGTTTGGGCCTGTTCTATTTGTCGTTCAGCATAACGTCCATAATAGTGATGTAAATCAAATGTAAAATCGGGCGTGGCTTGCCCTTGTTCGCTCGTATTTAAGAGGGCTTTCTTCAATTCCTCTTTCTTTGCACCAGAAACGATATGAACGTCCCAGGGCTGAGTATTGCAATTCGATGGGGTAGCTTGGGCATCCTCTAGAATTTCACGAAGAACTTCTTCTTCCACTGGTGTAGAAAGAAATTGACGTATAGATCTTCGACTGCGTATAACTTCTTGAAAAGAATGATTATCCAACAAACACCTCTCCTTTAGTATGAACTTCCAAAGCCGTTAATTATTACAAAATAACCCTGTATAGTCATACTAAATGAGAATTCATTTATTCTCAAACATCCTGTTTGATGGATTATAATTTAAGCCAATTCTGTCTATTAGATAGCTACTTATTACCCTTATTAATATATCTTGGACATATTTTATCAACAAAAAAAGCACCCTATAAGGATGCCTTCCATTCAATTTGAAATTAAATTAAAATTCACCCTCAAGATACTCCCTAACTTCCATCGTCATTAAATCCAATTTAGACTTTGTCTGCTTCTTCGGGATATCATAATGTTTCTCAAACTTGCACATCTTACAGGAACAATTTAATTTCCCTTTAGATAACTTACCTGGATGTAAAATATAAGGATGTTTTATGTCTGCATGCTCATCGTAATCCCAAACATTCTTAATAATATTTAGTTTACGTTGGATCGATTTGTTCCTTTGATACCGGTAATAAGCTTTTGTACGTTTGTTCACTTTGAAAACCCCCTTAAGAAATGTACCGAGCTTGCAAGAGATCTTAAGAGGTCGTCATTTCCCCTACAAGCAGGTACTAGAGGTTTTCAAATAGAGGTGAACATTTTGTTTCATTTAGTTCCCTCCCCTTGATTGTGATGGGACTAGTTTCCCCACCTTAGATTATATGTGTACCATCCTGTCCATTAAACTTTGTAAGGTATCTAGACAACGACATAGCCACAGTAGATGAGTTTTCTTCAGATCCTAGTAACCCATGAAATTTACCTCATACCGAGGTTTTTTTATGCAATTCTAAACCTCTGAACAATCCTATAATTTGGTTTTGACACGCCGAAATGAATCACTATATCACAGATTTAACCATTTTGCTTTCCTCACACATATTTAAAATGGAAGCGACTCCGGCTAAAATAAAAAAATAACCTTATCCACGAATCTCACTAATACTTTTGCCACTTAGAAATGCGTGTCCCATTGTTAATTTAGCCACTGTTTGAAATCCATACTTCTCATACACTTTTTCTATTGATTCATTTATTGGGAAAACCCAAAGCTCTTTTAGTCCTCTCTTTTTCACTTCTTTTTGTAAAAATTGTATCAACTCACCTATCAGGCCCTTCCCTCTAAATCCCTCCATTGTAGCTACACTTTCCATTCGAGCTTGTGCTCCATCTTCAAAAATGCAAGCAGTTGAACAGGCGTTCCCATCGTACCGAAGAAGATAATGTGTAAAAGAAGGATGATTGAATTGTTCTTTAAAAACCTTCTCAATTGATTCTTTTCCTCCGAACTCTTTAATACTACTTTCTACATCTAAAGCTTCTTGATAATTTTCATCTGTAACGATTTCAACAATAATTCTAGTACTCTTCCGAATGTTAACCACTTGGTTATTCCACAATTGAATAGGACTAGCCAATTCTTCATATCTAAACCTTCTTATTTTTAACTCATTGATGAGATTTTGTTGGCTTTCTATATTATAGATATAAAACCTTGGTATGATTTTTTTAGATTGATAATAATTGATAACTTCTTCGACAACTGACTGTGGATTTAAACACTTTTCAATTATGTGTGCGTGATTTGAGTCATAATAATTTGGTTGGTTTTCATTATAAAATAACGTTCCCCACGAAGTATCCATTCGTTTTGAAAAAGTTTCAAAGTATGTACGATCAAGCATTAAAAGTTCTTTTAACTTCGTCATAAGGTCCCCTCAAAATTCCCGAATTTTTTTAAATAAATTGAATTACATCATATATGTTCCATATTTTTATTCTGCTACCCTGACCCATTAGTAACACAAGGATTTCGCTTCCCATTCTTCTCTTAAAATCCCCATTCGGATAGAGTCGTAAAATTCCCCATTATACAACCGACATTTTCTTAGTCTTGCTTCCATTGTCATTCCTAGTTTTTCTCCGAGTTTAATCATACGTTCATTCCCTGACCAAGTCGTAAAACCTACGCGTACCAATGGTAAGGTATGAAACAAGTGTTCTATCCATAGACGAAGAGCTTTAGATCCGTATCCACCACTCCATAAATTTGGAGTGTAAATGGCTATTCCCATTTCAAGCCAATAAGAGGATTCGTGCTCCCAATAATAACTCACCGTTCCAACCACCTTTCCATTTACCTCAATCGCCCAGCGATTATCTTGATCCACATACCTTTCTTTTTTGGATACAAATTCATCAAATGGTATGTGCTTATGTTCAAAGTAAGGGGCATCCCACTTTTTCCACTCAGGAAATTCATCTTTATACATTAACTCCCATAGTGTATGTAAATCTTCCTCAATAATTGGCCTAATCATTAATCCGCTTTCCTTGTACACCATTGCATTTCCCCCTAGTACCTTTAATTTTCTATATTCATATATATTCTGTACCATGCCTGATATCTCCTTCCTTACTTACCTTCATCGTACTGGTCATGAACGGCAAGGCAGTGGAAGAAGGGATTTGTATTTTTCACCCCGAATATATTCCTTAACGATATAACAAGAAAGGAAATTCAAAAAGAGATATTCTATCAAAAAAACTTTCCGGAGGAGATTTATATGTCTTTACAAGTAGGAGATATCATTACGTTTGAACGGACGTTTACAGTGAGGGATGTTGAATTATTCACGGAGATTTCGGGGGATGAAGGGAATCATCACATAACCCCAGATGAACAGGGGAGGCTTGTCATTCAAGGGTTATTAACGGCTACCTTACCAACAAAAGTAGGTGGGGACCATAACGTACTGGCTCGCACCATGAATTTTGAGTTTATACGACCTGTATTTACGGGGGATACAATAATGTGTGAAGTTCAAATCGATCAATATGAAAGGCAAGAAAATAATCGAACAGCCCTTATGGCCTTGTTCTCATGTAAGAATCAACATGAAAAAGAAGTGTTAAAAGGAGCTTTTTCAGGTATCATCCTTTGAATCTTTCTTAAACTAGGGGCTTAGTAAAATGATAAATAAAATGAATCCATTTCGATTGATCAAAATGGATTCATTATGTACCAATTAATTCGACCACGAATCGGTTTAATTCAACCATGCAAGCTGATTATTCAACCACGCCCAGCCACTAATTCGACCACTCGACTTAATTTTGAAGAGCAGAATAGTCTAGCTATTCTCAAGCAAATACCAATTCTTTTTCTCTGACCATTGGAATGACCTTTTCACCGAACGCTCTCAAGTCTTCTTCATAGTGAAGAAATCCTGTCAGCACGATATCCACACCGATTTTTTTCAGTTCCATAATCCGGTCCGCTACTTGTTCAGCTGTTCCGATTAGTCCTGTCTTAAATCCGTCATTATATTGGACAATGTCTTCAAAGGTGGATTCAGCCCACATTCCTTTTCCATCGGGAGAAGCTGCCCCTGCGGTTTTGACTGATTTTCTAAACCCTTCCACCGCTTCTCGATCCGCATTTTCGACAATATCCCGCAACACTTGTTTTGCCTCTTCTTCTGTATCGCGGACAATGACGAAACCATTCACGCCAAACTGGATGTCGCCTTCACCATTCGCCTTTCTTAGCGCCTTTACTTCCTCAATCTGTTCCTTTATTTTTTCAAGGGTCCCGCCATTCATGAAATAGACGTCCGATACGCGTCCGGCCATTTCTTTGGCAGCTCGAGAATTCCCTCCTTGAAAGATTTTCGGGGGGTTAATAGGTTTTGGTTTTAAGGGCGTGTCGTTCAATCGGTAAAAGTCGCCTCGATAATTAGCTTTTTCTTGTGTCCACATTTCCTTGAGAACCTCGATAAATTCTTCAGAACGACGATACCGTTCGTCATGATCCAACCATGGTTCTCCGTAGCCATGGAATTCCCCTTTAAACCAGCCGCTGACGATATTGACAGACGCACGCCCGTTACTAATATGGTCAATCGTCGAGATGATTTTTGCCATTACACCTGGGTGCCATAGACCAGGCAACACAGCCGTAATGATGTTCAATTTGTTCGTCACAGCGGCAAGAGCTGAAGCGAGGGTAGCTGCTTCTAATTGGTTTTCAGCACCATAGCTAGCGAAAAACCTTGTTTGCAATAGCACATAATCAAAACCAATTTCTTCAGCAATTTGAGCGTAGCGTTTATTATCTTCAAAAGACCAACCTGTTTTTTGTGGAATCTGAGAAACGACTAAGCCCCCGCTAACATTTGGAGCCCAATAAGCAAATTGTAAACTCATCCTTTTTCCTCCTTTATATTCAGAAATCAAAAGGCCCTATCAACATCCCAAAGGAAAGGAATCGATACGAGCCTCTGGTCGTCCAGTGGGCACTATTAAAAAGTGATGTAGTGTAAATGTTATGAACCTAGTAAGAACATCAATGGAGATTCTTTCTTCCAAAGAATAGTTATTTAACAGCAGCCGGCTTGATGTCACCGCCGAATGGACTAAGGAATGTTTTTTGATTAGAAGTATCCTTCCTTTCAATTGGCAACCTAGGGAATAATAATTCCGATACGGTATAGGCTTCTTCTAAATGCGGGTAGCCTGATAAAATAAAGGTTTCGATGCCTAAATCAGCATATTCCTTCATACGCGCCGCTACCGTATCCGGATCTCCTACAAGAGCCGTGCCGGCACCTGTTCGCACTAATCCCACTCCTGCCCATAGATTAGGGCTTACTTCTAATCGGTCTCGGTCTCCTTCATGTAGGCTCGTCATCAAACGTTGACCTTCCGAATCCATCCGCTTAAATACTTTTTGTGCTTGTGCAATGGTTTCGTCATCCACGTGTTCAATGAGCTTATTCGCTGCTTCCCATGCTTCCTCTTCTGTTGGTCGAACAATCACATGAAGTCTTATTCCGAATTTCAATGTTCTTCCTTGCCTAGCTGCAAGTTCACGCATTTTATTGATTTTTTTCTCCACTTGAGCTGGTGGCTCTCCCCATGTTAAATAGACATCAATATGTTCTGCTGCCACATCCATTGCAACGGGCGAAGATCCTCCAAAATAAAGGGGCGGATATGGTTTTTGCACCGTAGGGTATGGTAATTGTCCCCCTTCAATTCGTAAATGGTCACCTTTGAAGCCTACCTCTTCTTCTTCTGCAAGTAATTGTCGCCAAATGGTTAAAAACTCATCAGTTAGCTCATACCGTTCATCATGATCTAAAAAGACACCTTCTCCTGCCATTTCTACAGGATCGCCCCCCGCTACCACATTAATTAACAACCGACCATCAGAAAACCGATCTAATGTGGCAGACATACGTGCGGCAAAGCTAGGTGACATTAAACCTGGGCGTACAGCTACAAGGTATTTTAGATTTTTTGTTACAGGTACAAGTGTAGACGCCACAATGAATCCTTCTTCGCATGTTTTTCCTGTTGGAATTAACACCCCTGTATAGCCTAGATCATCAACCGCTTCTGCAATTTGCTTACAATAGTTATATGTGGCAGGACGAGCGCCTTCACTATTATTTAATTGACGAAAGTCACCGTTTGTAGGGATAAACCAAAAGATTTCCATTTATTAATCAACCTCTTTCTCTAAAATCAAGTTTTATTTAACGGGTTTTTCTGTTTTTTCTTTTGGTAGACGCTTCAGTAAATTCTTTAAAAAGCAGTTGTTACGTACTATTTAAGAATAGGGGGTAATCTCAGGTACCTGACCATTTAGAGCCCAGTTTCCGAGATCCCGAACTTTGTATTCAATCGGATCATGCAAAGTGTGCGTCCTTACATTACGCCAAAATCGGTCAAATCCATACTGTGCTGAAGTGGCCCTTGCTCCCATAACCTCAAACATGCGACTTGTCACCTCTAATGCCGTTTTTGCAACGGAAGCTTTAGCCGTTGCAATCATAATCCCACATTCACCTCGCTCCTGTTCTGTTAGTGACCACTCATTGTCCCACGCTTCTTGTAATGCCACTACCGCATTTTGAGCCAATGCTTCAGAAGCTTTTATCTGTATGAAGAAATCCCCATAGTGACGAATGGTATAGGGGTCAAGAGTTGCTTGCTCAACACCGGAAGTCAACCAAGGGCGAGAAACGCTTCTGGTGTACTTTTTGGCTTCTTCAAACGCTCCTTCCGTCACACCAAGGAGAACCTGAACTAAAATCGTTTGAGCAATATGTGTTCGTAAAGTGGGAAAGAAGCCCTCCTGATGGTGTTCGTAAAAACTCAGTACTTCCTCTTTTTCTAACCGCACATCATTGAACATAACGGTTCCGCTATCTGTTTGACGTTGACCGAAGCTATCCCAATCGCCCCCGACAACTATACCTGTTCGTTTAGTCGGAATAACGGCAATAACAGGCCGGTCATGATCTGGGCTTTTGGCTGAGATAAGCAGTCGGTCCGAGTCTGTGGCACCGGAACAAAAGGATTTCTTTCCATTCAATCGCAATGAATTCCCTTCTTGCCTTACTACTAATCCTTCATCACGTGGATTAAAGGCATTACCCCAGAACCAATCATGTTCGGCTGTTTCTCTATAAAGCTTTTCCTTCTGCTGTTCAGTTCCGTATAAATGAACCGACGTCAAGCACAAAAAGTGGTAACCGAATAAATGAGCCATCGAGCCATCGACTTTAGCCAGTTCACGGGTTATTCGAAAAATGGTTTCCCAGTTCTCACCATGTCCCCCCAAATGCTTGGGAACGTTAAGAGAGAGTAATCCACTTTTGCGAAGTAAATCACGTTCCACTTTTGCCGTTCCACCTTGTTTATCTCGTTGAACGGCAGTTTTTGCGAATTCATTTGCTAATGATTGGGCGATTTCAAGATAATCCAGTTCTGTTCCTTTTTCAGCTATATTCATGAATGAGGATCCTCCTTCAAATGGACCAGATTTAAATCATATATTTATTGGTTTCCGTTTCCTTCATAAATTCGTTGAGCTTTTTAGTTAATCCGCCATTCCCGAATCGTATATATTTATGGCGGTCATCTTTCGCATTCTCTTCTGATACAAAGTCCAAAAAGGCTAGAAGATAGATTCGACGGTGAATAATATTAACGATTCCATCATGATGAAACCATTTATCTATCGTGTTATACACCCCTTTATTCACCCTATATTGCTGCTGACACAATAGAAAAAACTCGATATCCGGTAGGTTAAGATACTCGCTTTTTTCCAGATTTCTCTTTTGTAGGGGATGTTCAGAAAGTTCGAATATGCTTAATTTCTCATCATTCATACTGAATGCTCCTTAATCATTGTTGGTTTAGAACGTTTACTAGCAAGACTATGATGGACGGGTTCAATCTCTTTAGCTTACTTCCCCCTACTTACTTGTTTCCCATAATAACCGCCAAATCGGCTCCGTGAAGGAAGCGTGGTCTGCTTCACTATACTGACTGGCAAAAGCACGAACGGGATCTCCCGCATAGAATCGTTCATACAGTTCATGCCGCGACCCTAAAGGGCTCCCAATTAGATCCCAGGCCAGTTTAAATAACTGTACTTTTTTCTCCGCACTGACCGTCTTTCCTTCAAAGTAGTGTTGCATGTGGTTTGAAATCACTCCAAAGAAATCTTCGAATCTGGAGGGAACCTGAACAAATCCCCCACCGCCTATTTGTTGTAAAATCTCGATGGCCCTCGGGTAAAAACGGGTTCCAATGTTTCGAGCTGTATGGATATAGGATAGGTTTGGTACTAGCACTCCCGCCTCATCCGGCTTAGCTTGAACTTCTGAGGCAATCACGAGCGCTTTCATGGTATCAACCTGGGTAAGCAGCTCACCAAGTTTTTCCTGCACATGCAAATATTCATTCACACCTATTGCCTCCGCTACCGCAAAGGCCACCCCCGTCACGAATTCCAGCTTTGCCACGTACCGAACAATATTCTGATGAAAAGCAAGGGAATTAGCCGTTTCGTTGGCTCGAAGTGCTAATACATTCTCTGAATTGCCATGAAGCAAGACCCTTTCCCAAGGAATGAAGACATCATCGAAAAATAGCACGGAGTCCATTTCGTCATATCTAGCACTTAAAATATGGTCGCTTTTCCTCAGATCAGCAAAGGATTCGCGACAAACAATATGAAGACCCTGGGAGTTTGCTGGAACAATCAGAACATGTGCGTGTTTGGCCTGTTCCGGTTTGAATTTCAGAAAGGACGAGATGATAAAATCATGGGCATAGGGAGCACCCGTCGCAATCATTTTTGCCCCGCGGACAATCATTCCATCACTTGTTTCTCTAACAATATGGAGAAACCTGTCTGCCACTCTGACATCCTCCAGACCACTCGAGCGATCAATTTGCGGATCGACAATGGCAGTTGTTAAGAACAAATCATGATCCCTTGCCTCTGTATAGTAAGCTGTGATCTTCGATTCAAAATGGGGATCAAGAACACCCAATTGCTTCCTGGCCGCATACCATCCCGTAATCATGGATCGTGCATAATCAGACAACCTGCTCATCATGCCATGAGTCTCTTTAGACCAATAATGAAAGGCCCGGCTACGCTTTTGTAAATCTTCTTGTGTATAGGGGACTAAAAATGAACTATGTGCATATGACTCTCTATCAGGCAATTTAAACCCAACGTTGTCTCTTTCTTTGGGATCATCGAGCATATTAAAGAGATGTGTAATGGTTTCGAGCGTTCCTTTAAACGCAGGATGCCCGGCCAAGTCGGTTAACTTTTCCCCTTCTAGTAATACGCTACGTTCATCATTCAAGCTTTGAATAAAGCGATCTCCTCTGCTCAGCACTTACGAACCTCTTTTCATCCAAATTCAATCAAACCGTAAGCATACAAAAAAAACAGACACCTTTATTGTTTGCTTAAACATCAGGGGATTTAAGCTTACATAAAAGTCTCTGGTAGTCCAGTCGACATATAAAATTAGACAAGTTCTTACATATACCTATAAATCACATGAATAAAATCGGAATTTGATATTTATTATAGCAAGACTCCACTCCGTTGCAACAAACAATTAAGGCATTTTTGACGTTTAGAGGACAGTGAATAACGAAATGTTCGATTAAGTAAAGTAAAACCACATTATGATTTATATTGTATTTTTCATGTTCCATCCGTTCTGGTCCCTGCTCCAATCACAAATATAACAATTCCTATTGATTATATATGAATTGATGGTCTATTATATTAATACAACATTGATACGAATAAAAGCATAGAGGCGTCAACAAACGATAATCACTTTACGTTCTACTTTCAATCTTTAGGAGGAAAAAATGGAAAGCCATCAACCGATTACAGATCGACGAATCATCCGGACTCGTGAAGTCATCTATGAAACTGTTATTTCTCTACTATCCGAAAAGGAATTTTCACGAATATCTGTCAAGGACATCACCAATCAAGCCAATATCAGCCGTTCTACATTTTATACACATTATCAAGACAAATATGATTGGTTAGATAAAACGGTCCAAGAAAAATTATCAGAATTAAAAGAATCCTTGATGAAGTCCATGCCGAATCATGGAAATGACCAATCTAACCTTGAAATGGCTGATCCCTACTATGAGTCTTTCTTTGAAAATATAGCTATAAATCAAAAGTTCTACCACACCATGTTCACTAAAATAAAATCCGAAGAATTTCTTCAAAACCTATATAAAGTGATTAGGGAGAACCTTTACCTTCGCATTTCAAACATGAGTAAGGAACAAAGATTATTGGTCCCCTTAGATATATTGCTTGATTATAGTAGTTCATCTATCATTGGAATCACAAAGGTATGGGTGGAAAAAAACATGATTTACAGCCCTCATTACATGGCCTTACAATTAACTCGTTTAGCGATTGTCAGCCTTTATAGAGCAATGGGCAAAGTGAATTAAATGCTTTCTTAAAATAATGAATATCGGATAGAACTCTTAAAACATACCAAACAAGTAGCCTTTTCAAAAGTCCCTTTTTCAAGTGAAAAAACGCAAAAGAAAAAAGGCAGAAATGTTGTGATCGACATTCCCGCCTTTTGGGACAGTCCCTTCTCTTCCAAAGATTAACCAAAGAATAAATCGAGCAGGTTACTTCCTGTGGACGATTGCCTATTATAAAATTCCGAGTACCCGCACTTCTTGCAATACACAACCGTAAATTGATTATTTTGGACATCGAACATCTTCGACAATCCTGTTCCCGTCATTGCCACGTCCTTCTTAGCCGCATCATCACTACCGCATTTTATACATCCTTTTTCACTCATGATTCCTCATCTCCCAATCCAATTGAATTCAATGTAAGTTTTCTTCCGTCTGCTTTTTCCTAGAAAAATCTATAAATCTTGTTCCCTGGAAGGTTAACGTGCCGATATCTCCTTCAGCAAGCAAACCAAACTCCTTGCCTGAAATACGAAATTCCGTTCGATCACCACTGTCAAATTCACATGTTATAAAGTAGGTCGTAGAGGAAGAATACGAATGGACATCGTTATCATGGAAATGATTATGCCTTGTGACATTCGTCCGTTTACTTATGACATGTGCCGGAACAGATAAACGAGGCGATTCTTCATTTTCCTTCCACTGGCTAAGGCCATTGAATACATTCACTATGAATAGTATGAGAATGATAACAAAAATAATTCCTATAAATACTGGTGCCGCTGTGAAAAGCCCATCCCCTCCACCAACATCCACATCGTACATATGATATCCTCCTTGTTTTGATAATAAGCTATACGGATAATCTGAAAGAAAGTTCCAACAAACATCCAATAAATGTATTTTTTTACACTCAAACAACATGATAGTTTCCATTGAAAAACGCTTGGGATCCCCAAGCGTTTTTACTTTTTATATCTCAAATTGCATAATAATATTTATCTTTTGTATAAGTTTACTTTACTTTTCTATAAGTATAATGTACTGTAAGATTATGGTAAAAAGGAAGGTGACGACTTTGAAGAAAGCAGTTGAGGATTATGTTGAAAATAAAGTATATGAACACCGGGTTTTAAAAAGATTGTCTCAAAAAGAATTGGCTGCCGCTGTGGGAGTATCCAAACAAACCATTTATGTGATGGAAAAGAATAATTACTCACCTTCTCTTGTTTTAGCTTTTCGAATAGCTGATTTCTTTAACGTAGAGGTAAACGATATCTTTATTTATGTGAAAGGGAGTGAACAAAATGAAAATTGAAGAACTATCAAATTCAGTCTTTTATCCTTTAAAAACCTGGACAGATGAATCAACTGGCAATTGGAATATGCTTATTGGTATCAGCTTTGTATTGCTTATAGTCGGAGTGATCCTCATCTATGTATTCTATAAAAAAATGGGTGCGGCTGACGAAAGGACCATTCAAATATCTTTAAAAGGCGCCCTCATTATGCTATATGGAATCATTTTATGCGACATCATCTTCCCGAAAGAATATATGTGGCAAATTTTCTTCTTATTTAAATATTCTCTTGCTTTCATAGCTTCCGGAATATATCTAGCTTTTCGATATAAAAAGGACTTTTTAAACTAATATTGTTCTAGATGGACTTGAACATAAATAAGAGAACGTACAACAGTGACGTTTCTTCCATAACAAAACAGCCACTTCCTTTCTGGAGGTGGCTGTTTTAAATGAGTTGATGACAACTAAAATAGTACGGATACACTTATCAATTTTATTAAACGCATTCTATTACACTCACATCGAATCCAGAACCAGTGAAACGAGCAGCCCCGCTGAAGCGAAGATTCCAGTGATTGGACCTGAGTCTTCATACGCTTCAGGCATCATGGTGGACGCAACCATGGCAATGATTCCTCCACCTGCAAAGGCGGCCATTCCTGCCATCATCGCTTCCGATGCTTGATCGAGGAAGAGATAGCCCCCCAGTGACGACATGGCCGAAATGATCAATACGGAAAACCAGAGAGCCATGATTTTCTTCTTCGAATAGTGGCTATTCACTAACCCCGTCGTACTGGAAAGTCCTTCTGGAATGTTGCTGATAAAAATGGCGATGACGAGCAACCAACTGACCGCCCCGCCGCTGATCAAGCTGGCGCCGATCATGATCGACTCCGGTATCGCATCCATCACGGTCCCAATAAAGATGGCCAACCCAGCTTCCTTTGTAGAAGCATGATTGGAGCGTTTCCTTTTAGATGCACCCTTTTTGGAAACAAGAAAATCCAAACCGGTAAACACTGCTGCACCTGCTATGAAACCTATGGACGTCGCCATGATCCCCCCATCCCGAACGGAATCGCCTAAAAGCTCATAGGCGGCTGCCCCGATTAAAACGCCCGTCCCAAATGCCATGATGTAACCGATCGCTTTCTTTTTAATTGGAACAAATAAAGCCATAAGCGCCCCAAGCAAAACGGCCGAACCTGAAACTCCACCCCATAAGACTGCGTTCCACATGGACCTTCCTCTTTTCTTCTTTTTATAAGTTAGTACCCAAGATGGCCCTGTGCCAAACGAACAAAAAATCTAGAAGTTTAAGGGTCATTTATAAAAAAATGCATATTTCATGTCATGTACCCATCCCAATAACTTTGTAGGACCAATGGGTGCTACTGAACCTACTGGAATCACTGTGGTACTGGTTTAGCAGAGTTCGGATTTATTTACAACACAACAGCTCAAACAGTGGCTGCCGGAACGGATGTTACTTTTGATACAAATGGAACAATTACACCGGGTATTACGCATACAGCAGGTTCACCCGATATAACCGTTACCACACCAGGAACCTACGAAGTTACTTTCTCAGTACGCCTCAACAAACTAGCCAATTCGGTTTAACTTTAAATGGCGCATTGGTTCCAGGTTCCGTTTATGGATCCGGTTCAGGTAGCCAGGAAATTACCGGCCAGGCTCTGGTCACCTTAGCTGATGGGGATGTTCTCACCCTACGAAACGTCACAAATTCGTCTATCACTCTTCCGACTGGAACAGGGGGCGCAGCAGGAACGCTTCTATTATTCTTAAAAAGTTGGATGCAACTGCTTAATACTCTATATGAACTCCCCATTTTTTATGATGGGGAGTTTTTCATTGAAACCCACCTCTCCACTTGCGATAAACAGTATTTATTTACCATTTTTCAATATCCCATATAAGGAAAGTTCTTTAGACACTCGTAAATTAGCATGTTTTTTCTATAATTTACCACCATTACGTGAAAAGGAGAAGGTATTAATCCTTATTTTCCCATAATTGGTGTTCCTACAAACTATTCATTTTGGCTGATTCGAGTTTATCGCCCTATAATACGACATTTTTCTCATTCATCCGTTTGCTATCATTATGGGAACATCTGTGTTCTACATACTGGCCAACTAAAAAGAATGGAGGTGCAATGTACCTGTTAGATTGGCCAAAGGTGCTGTTCTTTGAAAATAGAATAAGGGGGAATTGACTTGCGAAAGAAACGAAGGACGAAGTGGTTAGCAATAGCATTTGTCATCATGCTTATTGGATCACTGATCATTCCAACAAACTCCATCGCTGCATCTACAAACAAACTCCACACCTCTGCTAAAGATGAATTAGCGGGAAAGAATCAAAAGAAAGTGGCCTCTAAGGTCTTAAAACAGTTTGAAAAAGATGAAAAGGTAACCTTTCTCGTTAAACTCAAAAAACAAGTAGACACCAAGGACGTATCCTCAAAAGCTGCCAAAACAGCAAAATCACAAAAACTATCTGCAAATAATGCAAAGTTACTTAAACGTTCGAGTGTGGTCTCGGAGCTTCGCGCAACTGCTCTTGAAACACAAGTCGATATCAAGAACTACTTAGAAAAGCAAGAAAAAGCCGGCAATGCAAAGGATATTCAATCCTTTTATATCGTTAATGCGATTGCCGTGACAGCCACGAAGGAAGTAATGGAGCAAATCGCCATTCTTCCGGAAGTAGATAAAATCATGCCGAATGAAACAAGACAGCTTATTAAACCGGCAAGCAAGACCGTCGCTTCTAAAGCTGTTACAATCCCAAAATCAAGTAAAACCAAAGCAGACACATCTTCCATTGAGTGGAACATCGAAAAAATCGGGGCTCCGGCCGTATGGGATATGGGCATTGATGGAGCAGGAACCGTTATTGCTTCTATCGATACAGGCGTCCAATGGAACCATCCGTCATTAAAAACCAAGTACCGCGGATATAACCCTGCCAACCCAGATGTCGCAAACAATGAATACAACTGGTTCGATGCGGTGAGCGGACAAGCTTCACCATATGATGATTTAGATCATGGAACTCACACAATCGGTACAATGGTAGGCTCTGAGCCAAATGGTGCCAATCAAATCGGAGTGGCTCCAGGCGCTAAATTCATCGCAGTTAAGGCGTTTTCTGCAAATGGAGGTTCAGATATTGATTTATTGGAAGCCGGTGAATGGATAATCGCCCCAAAAGATGCGGCAGGTAATCCTCATCCTGAGAAAGCACCGGATGTTGTCAATAACTCTTGGGGAGGCGGAGCTGGCCTTGACGAGTGGTACCGTCCAATGGTACAAGCTTGGAAAGCAGCTGAAATCTTCCCTGAATTTTCTGCTGGAAATACGACATTAACGAATCCCGGCGGAGCTGGTTCAGTAGCTAACCCAGCCAACTATCCAGAGTCTTTTGCCACTGGCGCAACAGACATTAACAACGTAGTCGGAAATTTCTCTTTACGGGGTCCATCTCCATACGGAGAAATCAAACCGGATATTTCCGCGCCTGGTGTTAACATCCGGTCTGCTGTTCCTGGTGGTGGCTATGAAGGTGGCTGGAATGGAACATCGATGGCTGGCCCTCATGTCACAGCAGTCGCTGCTCTATTAAGACAGGTAAATGCCAGCTTAACCGTTGACCAACTTGAGGAAATTCTACTGACAACGGCGACACCTTTGACAGACAGCAATTACCCGACAACGCCTAATCATGCATATGGTTATGGCCTAGTAAACGCATTTGACGCGGTCTCTTCCGTTGTAAGCGGACTGGGTAAAATCGAAGGTCAAGTAACCAAGTCTGGTGATGACACAGAAGCAGCCGTCATTTCCCATGAAGCACCAGAAAATTCGTATAAAAAAATGAACCTAAAGCTTCAAGCTGAAGTATCAGATAATGTAAGTGTCACTGCCGTTAAACTCAGCTACAAAAAAGCGGACGGAAGCTGGGCTGAAGTCAAGGCAGAGAGAAAGAATGGCGATTATAAGTCTGGAACGTACGAAGCCACGATCCCAGGTGCTGATTTGACTGGAAATACAGTCACTTATAAATGGATGGCAACAGATTTTGGTGGCTCCGTCACGACTTCCAATGCTTATTCCATTGAACTATTACCTGGTATCAGCGTAGGCTATACAGAGGATTTTGAAGAAAATCCAACTGGATGGACTTCTTACGGGACAAACAATAACTGGGAATGGGGCATTCCGACAAGCGGTCCTGGATCAGCAGCATCCGGTCAGAAGGTCTATGCTACAAACCTGGCTGGAAACTATGCAAATAGCGCCAACATGAGCCTGGCCATGCCTCCGGTCGATGTACCAGAAGGCACAAGCTATTTACAATTCAAGCACTGGTACGAACTGGAAAGGAACTATGATTACGGTCATGTATTTATTTCCACAGACGAAACAAACTGGGTTCAAGCTGCCCGTTTCAATGATAAGTCAAATACTTGGATCGATGGTGAAGTAAACCTAAGCGAATATGCTGGAGAACGGATCTACATCGCCTTTAATGTCACATCAGATAGTTCCGTCCAAAAACCGGGCTGGTATATCGATGATGTTAAATTGGCCAATACTTCGATTCTACCAACGACAAAAGCAAAAGCAGGATTAGGCGTCAATAAGTCTGATTCTTCGGTATCGGCTAAACCGCAAGTGAATCCTGATAAAATCAAGCCAGTTTTGGAAAAAGAACAAAAAGAACCTGAAAAAGAACAACCTGCACCAGTGCTTCTTCCATTACAGGCACAGGTAAGTGTTTTAGAAACAGGACGTTCTGTATATACAAACCCACAAGATGGTTCATACCAACTTACACATGCAACAGGCTCATATACCATGCAAGCAGAAACATATGGGTATCGTTCACAAACAGCGCCAGTCAACATCGAACAAGATGCAACATCAACAGCTAACTTTACTCTTCAAGAAATCCCTAAAGGAACAATCAATGGTACCATCACCAACAAGGTTACTGGTGAACCCGTCTCTGGTGCTACCGTTTACCTTCTAGAGGATGCGGCCATTCAGCCAGTAACAACAAATGCAGACGGTGAATACTCACTAACTGCTTATGAGGGGAATTACACATTAAAAGTCATGGCTCCTTCTTATTACGGCAATGAGGCATCCGTGACGATTTCTGAAGAAACTAGCACGAAAAATATCGAACTAAAACCGTTCATCGGGTACCCAGATGAAATCAAGTATGATGATGGAACAGCTGAAAACGCTCGTGCCTATAATGCGGCAGGCAACAGCTGGGCTGTAAAAATGTCCTTGGCTTCAGGGAATAAAACGGCCAATGTAACCGGCGCTCTTTTACGCTTCTGGGATACAACATGGCCTACCCCAGGTGGGACTGAGTTCCAAGTTTCCGTATATGATGCTTCAGGAACAGACGGATCACCTGGCAAGAAAATCGCAGGTCCTTTCACCGAAACGGCCTTACGTAACGGTCAATGGACACATGTTGATCTTAGCGAACATGGAATCATGGTTGAAGGCGATTTCTTTATGGTTTATACCCAAACAAAAGCCAATCCGAATGCACCAGGTCTAGCTACAGATGAAGATGGACCGAATGCAGGACGAAGCTGGCAGGGTGTAAGCGGTGCTTGGTCACCAGCCCCAACTGAAGAAGGAAATTACATGATTCGGGCAACGGTCGATTACGAAGTAAAAGAACCTGTCATCACCTCTCCTAAAGACGGTTCCTATTCGAATCAAAAAGAAGTAACCGTTGAAGGTACATCCGCACCGACAACGAAAGTGGATATTTTCAACAAAGGGGAAAAAGTAGCAACGACAGATTCTACGAATGAAGGAACCTTCTCCGTTCCTGTCACATTAAACAACGGGGAAAACACGTTAACTGCAAAAGCGCGGACTAGCCAAGGCACGACTGAGGCATCCGCTCCTGTAACGGTGATATTGGATACGAAAAAGCCAACACTCGCCATTACTTCACCAACTGATGGCAGCAAAGTAAACCGCGAAACGGTAACCGTGAAGGGTACCATCTCGGATGAAAACCTGGATTCAGTTAAAGTGAACGGGAAGAAGGCCGAAGTGAAAGATAACACCTTCTCTTATCGCCTTCTACTTGATGAAGGAATCAATAAAATCAAAGTAGTCGCTCTTGATAAGGCAGGCAATTCAGTCACGAAAACCATCTCCATCGATGTGAAATTCACAGCTCCAGAAATCTCTGGTTTAGTGCCAAATCAGGATAAGGTCTTAAAAAATGGGGAATCGGTCAAAATCGAATTTGACAGTGAACCAGGCTTATCCGCAGACTTCTCCATCTTGATGCCTTTGACAAATGCAGGAGGCGTTGCCAATGCAACGGAATTACCAATGAAAGAAACATCATCAGGACATTATGTCGGCTACTACACAGCCACGACGAATGTAAAAGCACCAGGTGCCGTCGTTGAGGTAAAAGCCCAAGATAGCTATGGTAATGTTACAACACAACGAGCAACAGGTAAGCTTTGGATTAACGCTCAAAAGTAAAAGGAAAAAGCCATGCCTTCCAGCCTATCGGCTGGGAGCATGGCTTTTTTTTATGAAAATGTATTCTAATGGGTTACATGACCCTATTAATCTACTACCCTTTTATAACGTCAGGACGAGATTTCTTGGCAAACAAATCTGTGTATAAACATTTGCCTAGGTAGAGCAGTACAGCTGCGTCATCAACCTGTCCGAAACCTACTATAAAATCCGGAATGAGATCCGTCGGTACAATCACATATAAGATGGAAGCTACTAGAGCTACCTTTGTTTTCTTCGTTAATCTATTAAACACGGGCTAGTCCATCTCCTTTAAGACGAGTTACATTCAGTATAGCGCACAATTCACGCAAAATCGATTCTTAAACGGAGCTGTAATCGGTAGAATTCAACCACGGATCGGATTAATTCGACCATACAAGCTGATAATTCAACCATCAACGCCAATAATTCGACCGATACACGCATTAATTCGACCGTCAGTCTAAAGAAGCCATCCATAAAGAAAAGACCCTCACCATGTAAGGGCCTTCCGATGACTAAAAACCTAACCAGTTTTCGATCAGCACGACGATATACAAAACAAACCAGATACCCTGTAGCAGAAGCGCAGCACTGAACAGCCGGCTTTTCGTGTATTCATCCCGGATGAAAAGCCTCCAGGCCAGCATCAAAACCACCGATACACCTGGAATCAAAATCGCGGTCATCATGAAATAGTTGGATGCGACATTCCATACAAGCTGAAAAGCAATAATGATAAATGCAAGTAGAAAATGAACCTTTTCCTTCCGTGCCCGGATGACCCAAAGTACAGTAAGCACCACTGTCGCAAGCAAAATGATTTCGGACGCCACGATAAAGAAGATATCATATAACGTAACTCCGTCCAAAGCAATCCTCCTCCTCATTACAAGATCGCTTATATGTATATGCCACTTGGACGGAAGAATTGAAAAGTTTTCTACGTTTCCTCCAACAAAGGAAATCCAGCCTATAATAAGTAGTCTCTCCGTAAGTCTATAGCCCTTTACTGGAGGAAGAATTCACTTTCTAATTGTTTCTCTGCTTCAAGCTTGATCATGGAAAGAAACTGCTCCCACGTTAAATTCTGTCTTAGTCTATTTTCCCCACACTGAAATTCGTCTATCATTTCACTAATGTCATACCATACATTTAACTCATTAAAGTGTTCGTGAACTACTTCATACACTTCGTATGCTATATGGGCGACATTTTTATCTTCGCCGACGATTTGTCTTAATAAGTGATATATATAAGTAGGCTTTGGCACACTCTTCATGCGTAGGCACTGGCATTTCCCATTCTTTTATAACCCTTTGAAAATAATCTTCTACCTCGAATTGGTTAAGAGGTTCTCTAAAGGATGCTAGGATTTTTAATGAGTTCACCGAAGAACCCTCCGTTAATTTTTGATAAGCCCACGTAACATAATCAATAGGCTTTGCTTTTCCTTCATATCTTTTATAATACAGGATTGTCGTATCCATGCCCGTCCCCCATTTGAAATCGCCTTTTTATAATTAGTACCCTATTAATAGAAGGAAAGCAATTCTATAAAAAAGACCCTTTCGCTTAAGCGAAAAGATCATTTTTACTACTTAATATTTATACGACTGTCCACCGTCGATTGGGATGACGGCGGCATTGATGAAGGTTGCCTGTTCGGAAAGAAGGAAAGCGACCAAGTACCCGACTTCTTCCGGTTTTCCAAAGCGTTTCATCGGGTTGACGCTGACGAATTCCTTACCGGCTGCCTCCCAATTCTCGCCACCCATCTGTTTCAAGGAAGCTTCGACCATCGGCGTCATGATCGCACCCGGGGCAATCGCCTTGATGCTGATGCCGTATTGGCCATACTCGATTCCGGAGTTTCGCGTCAGTCCGACGACACCATGCTTACTTGCCGCATAGCCTGATTGGTTCCCCACGCCGCGGATTCCACCGACAGATGCCGTATTGACAATTGTGCCGAACTTCTGCTTTTTCATGACTTCCAGTACATACTTCATCCCGAAGAAAACCCCGTTCAGGTTCACACCCACCACTCTGCGGAACTCATCGATTCCATAATCCTCCGTCAGATTCTGTTTTCCTTCGATCCCGGCGTTATTGAAGAAACTGTCGATGCGGCCGAATCGATCCACCGTTTCATCCACATACTTCTTCACATCACCTTCCTTTGAAACGTCCGCCGTAATCAAGTGCACTTCCGCCTTGGGGACCGCTTCGTGAATCAACTTTTCCGTTGTTTCCAAGGAATCACTTTTCACATCGACCAAGGAAAGTTTCGCCCCTTCTTTGGCCACTTGCAGGGCAGAAGCCTGTCCCAGTCCAGATCCGGCTCCTGTAATCAGCACGACTTTATCGTCAAAACGATTGTTCATCTTCATTCCTCCTTAAAAAAAGTAATCAGACTCGCTGATATTCTTCCCTACCTGGTTTCAGTCATTCGTTTTTCAGATAATATTCACTGTAAAAATTGTCAGAACAAATGAAGGAACACGGAAATCTTCTTTAAGAGGAACGCCTATCCATCCCCCCTAATGTCATCTATTTCTTGTAGCACAATATCATTAGATATTCCAAATTCAGCTTTTTTCTTTGTGAAGCTTTTACCATCTAAAGGTCCAGTCACTTCGTCTGTAGTCATTTCCAGTATCCAAAAGCTCACGTTCTTTTCATCAGGAATTTGATAGCCGTCGTCGTCATTTTTCAAACCAAGCTGCTTTGCGATAATATATTTATCATCCCAAGCAACTTCGGTAACTTTCGCAGGAATGACGTCGGTTCCCCAACTACCTTCACTAACTTTTGGTGCAATCTTGACTTCGTCGGCTGAAGTTCTTATAACAGAATATCCTCCAGGTAAGTCCATTTCATAGTCAGATGGGCCTGGACAACCGGTTAAGAATAAGAGTGAAAGTAAGCTCAATAATAAATAACGAAATAATTTAATTTGCATTACATTCTCCAATCCACGATGATTCAAAAATTCATCAAACAGCTCCGTTATATCTATATCTGCTAGAACAGTTTTAGTAGTTGAATGATCAGGAAAATCAAGAACGATAATAGTATAAATAATCCTATACTTTTCATTTTACTTTCCTTCCACAAATTCACTATTGAAATGATTCCGCCAATACTCAATAAAGCTATACCCATTCCTTTCATGGTATGTATGGGGAATACAGTTGATAAATGTGTTAAGAAAGCCCCGATTATAAAAAGGCCAATTGTCAATATAAAACGTGGGGTCCTGAAATCATGAATGACTGATTTCCTATCGTCAGTATTCATTTTTAAATAACCTCTAACAACCATGAATGCGGGTATTCCCCACATGATCATAAAAGTTACAATAGAATCAGTATGTATAGTCAATAATATTCTCTCCCATTCTATGTAACTATTTTACCATAAATACCCATCAAGGTTTTACAAACCGGTAAGACTAGATATCGCTTTTATTTACATCAAGTAATTAATCACCGGATATATAGTTTAGTATGTTTCCAGGAGAGTTTATTAAACTATTCTTACTGAAAATTGTCATGCCAACCTCTTTTACTTCTGCCATCCAGCCTTAATAAATAACAATTTATCATCCCTTGTATACATTGATAAGATTTATTAATCCATTTAACCAAGAGTCGTGACTAAATAATTGGTTTCTTCTTTTAATATTTATAATAGAATAGTAGTTATGCCTATAAGTTTCAGTGGACGAATCTTATAGGCATAACTTGAAAACGAAGTGACCAGGAGGAAAATCGGTGAAGAAATGGATTATAATTTTAGTGGTGATTATAGCGATAGGAACGTATTTCGCATGGTCTAAAGCGCATTTAGAAGAGCCAGTTGTAACGTCAGTTCAATTTGACGAAGCTGCTAAAACTCTAGCAGTCTCCTATATAGTGGAGCAAGATGATAGTACGTATGTAATGGAGATTGCACACGATACAAAAGGTTTTTATCCGGATAGTTCGAACGGTAAAGGGAATAGGGAGAACAATACACAAGTACTTGCAACACAAGATGGCTATGAGCTGCGGGAAGATATTGTCGACCTGACAGACGATCAACTCGCGTATTTCTTATCTCTTGAAGGACGTGCCGTATCCGTTGACATATCCTTTAAAGACTATTCACCAATTCAAACCATACTCGCGATTTTATTGAAAGATGAGGCCGCTGAGGTAACAAAGCAAGGGTATGCACTCCTCTATACATTTACAGCACCTGAAGATATAACGATTGAATCAATTGGTCACCATGACAGCGAAGCACTGATTTCCTTTGACGAAATTGAGTTCCCCTTAGTTCTTAAAAAAGGACAATCCGTCGATGTTCAAATTGAGGAGCCGTATAAACTTAGCTCAGACGATGAACTGCTCATGGAAATCACCACAACAAAGAATCAGTCGTTTACACAGCATTTCCGTTTGACCCAGTCCATTCCAGAAGGTTACTTAAAGCAAATCGTGAACGAAGCGAATGAAGAATAGACGTAATAAAAGTGAACTAACTAATTACTGTTCGGTGTAGGGCTAATTTTATAAAGAAAATAAGATTTTTTAATCCTTAATGAACTTACAAACCTGTTCGTTCATTAAGGTTACTTTGTTATGAAAGGATAGATCCTACTTTAATACATCCTTGAGGAAGAAAATGATAAGTGATTATAAAGTTATATTTCTACTTAAAATTAAAATAGAAGAAAAATAAATGAATAATTTTTTCGATTATATAACAATGATCTGATTTTAAATGTAAGAGATTATTAGAAGCACAAATCATGTATTTGTAAGTATAGTTGGAAGTCTTTAATCAACAATCCATTAAAAAAGAGTGTCAATCCTTCTTGGATCAGTGCCCTAATGCGAAGCTTATTTTAACATCGGACATGTTTTTCGTATGAAAAAGAGGATGGATGCCTTTATTTCAACATCCTATCCTCTTATTTTTGGTTTCATTCAGCTGTCATTACGTTGTACTTCTTTAATATGTCCATTGTGATGGCTTTAGCGTCCGTGCTTGTTCCGGCAATATTCGTAGCAAAACTATACGCATGATTGTCTGTTTTGATAAAACCGACATACCAGCCTATACCTGACCCTTGCCCTGTTTTCCCGTAAAGGGTAAAGTCATCCCCTTCCTTCTGGATCATCATGCGTTTCACGGTTTTCATGACATCCTTATCAAAGGAAAGGTTCTCTTTATATAGTTTCTCCATAAAGTCTACTTGTTCTATTGGTGAAATTTCGATTGAACTGCTTAACCAGAACTGGTCGATGCCTCCACTAATATCTTGGTTGCCATAAGATATAGTACGAACCCATTCCTCCATTTGCTTCTCTCCAATGTCACGAGCCATCGCTTGATAATACCAAACGACAGAGTTTCTCATTGCAGACCCAAGCGTATGATCTTGGTTCCAGGCCTCGATCTCCCGCTCAACACCATCCCAATACTTAATGTCATATTCATCTTCTACAGCTCCAACTTGCAACCCAATCAATGAATTTGGCACTTTAAAAGTCGATTGCGGTGCAAATCGTTGATTCGCACGTTCCTGGTTATAGACGAATGTCTTTTCTTTTTTCAGATCACGTAATATGAATGTTCCGTCATGGTTCGTAAAGAATTCATCGACTTCCAGCTTCTTAAGATTCAGGTTGTCCTTGGCAGCGTTCGCTTTACTTGGCTGTTGAACACTTGTCATGAATAGGACCACTGCACTCATGCATGCTAAGAAAAACAGCAAATTCCTTCGTTTATTCAAATTTCCTTCCTCCCTCTGAATATATTCCCTGCCAATCTATTACATTAAATATAACAAAAATACGAAAAAAACTAAAATAATGGTATAAATGGTAGTGGATATTAATGTTAAAATTAACATTAGATTGTGAAAGCTTCTACTTATACTATAGGTAGTTTAATGAAAAGAAATGTTCAACCTACTAGTTATATATTATTTATAAAACATCCATAAAGGCGGAAAAAGGGGATTATTTATGAGTATATTATTCAACACAGTTCCTATGAAGGAAAATGAACTGAAAACAGTCCTAAGGGAAATGAAGAGCGGGGAAAGAACCTGGGAAGAAGAAAGTAAAGTTTTGATAGTTAAATCCATGGTTAAACATATTGGCTCCACTGATAGTGATCTTAGAGACCAATTGATTTATAGCACTTTTCATCAAATAATTATAGAAAAAAATCAACTTGAGTATGAACTATTAACGGAACTATTAGATTTGTGTTTAAGTGAATTATTATTTAAAGGAATTGGTGAAAATGGAACTGATACTGTGTTTACAAGGTCTTTTACTACTCTTTTAATAGCCCTCATTTTATTCAGGGATAACGAAGACAATTTTCTCTCCCCAGATATGGTGTATAAAATAAAAGATAAATTAATCGATTACATGAATTCTGAGAAGGATTTAAGGGGATATGTCTCTGTAAAAGGGTGGGCTCATAGTATAGCTCATGCAGCCGACGCTTTTGATCAACTTGTAAAAAGTCCAAAAGTAAATCAGGAGTTTTATTTAGAAATTTTAAAACCAATATGGAATAAAGTATTTGTCTCTAATTTTGTTTATGCCCACGACGAAGACGAAAGGCTTTTAATACCTATATTAGAAATGTTAAATAACGGATTGGATACAAAAGAAGTAGAATCATATATACAGTATATACCGGTAAAGCTAAGGTTACAGAAAGAAAAAATGGATGAAGAACAATATTGGTTCTTACTTGCGAACTGTAAGGCATTCTTAAAAAGTTTCTACATAAAAGTTATGACAAATTCTAACTTGCTATCTCTACAAAAAAGCATTGAAAAATGCTTAAAGGAAATTTAAGTTTAAAAATACGTCTTCAACTAAAGAATGCCTTAGTAAAAAGTGAGGATTTGAGCCAATAAAAAGGGTGATAATTTGCTAATCATTATCACCCTCAACACAGATTATTTGGACTTGAGCCGGAAATCACGTTTACTTTCATTCATGAACTTCGGCTTCTGAAACATACTATTCGTGTCTTGAAGACTTCTCTTTTTAAAGGCAGAGAACCCCATGATATCTTCCGTTTTCCATATCCAACGCGTTTCTTTCTCTCCCCCATGCAGGTAGTAGACATTGTTATCTAGTATGTTCCCTTTGTTTTGCTTGAAAGGGTTGCTGATAAGGAGATTGGAATCACCCGCGACCATGATGTTGTTTTCGATTCTATTATGGTTTGTATGATATTGAAGCAATACCTGTCCGCCCTCTTGAAATTCCGTATCATTTTTATACAGGACGTTGCCGGTAATTGTACTGTTTATGGTGCTTCCTCTTTTCCTGTCATACCCACCTATTGCGATACCTGCACTTCTATTTTCATAAATCGAATTGTTTTGTATGGTGATGGAACTAGTAACTTTGCCCTCATGCTCGCTAGCCGCTTCGATTCCTATATCGTTTTTATAAACCCTATTCTTCTCGATAACGATATCTTTACCACCGTCGACATAGATTCCGCCAGCCGCATATTGGTTTCCGTAGGCTGGATTTCCGTAACTGGATATTTCATAGACTGTGTTGTTACGGATGATACCGTTCCTTGCCTGATCAAATTTTTCAACAGGAGACACACCTTCAAACCCAATAACATCGATTCCGATATTGTCATTTCTCCTGACGATGTTATTTGTAACCTGGAAGTTTGATATATTACCATTCAGCACCAACGTTTCACTGGCACCGAGTTTCATCTCTTCTAGTGTATTGCCTGAAAGGATGATATCTTCAATCGCTTGCGGTGCTTCGGTGCCATAAACAGCAATCCCATGGGCATTCCCGTTTTCATGAAGTGTTTCAATATGATGAATATGAGTACGCAAAATACGGATACCGTTTCCGCTTCCGCTAACGGATATTCCGATTGGCACTAAATCCTCTTGTTCGGTTTTGTAATTTTGGATGTCCAATCCATCGATGGTAACGTAGCTTTGATTATGTATCGATACTAAACCCTGGTCATCCCATGAAACCTTTAGGCCCCTCCCATCGATGATCGCCTTTTCTTTTGGGTAGGCCTTAATGGTGATAGGGGCATTTTCTTTGCCTGATTTCCGTATGACGACTTGTTCATTGTAGACTCCTTTTCGAACATGGACAGTTGTACCCGGTTTTGCTAAATCGACGGCTTTCTGTATGGTTCTTAAAGGTTCTTTCTTACTTCCGACGTTTTTGTCATCCCCAGCGGAAGACACATACAATTTGTTGTTTTCCTGAGTGGCTTGCCCGGATAGTCCATAAAGGACAAGCCCAATAGAAAACACCAACAAAAGAAACAGTACGGCTCTTCTTTTCTTATTCAAGTTCGTGCCCCCTCAACTTCTTGTTTGTCTTCTAATATTCTGAACCCCAAGCTGATAAAAAGAATCTTCAACAAAAAAAGGTTAACCAATAAAAACAGGTTAACCTTATCATACGACTCGCCAAGATCATTACAACCCTATTAACAGTTCTGCTTGAGTTCCGCCAAGGCTTCCTGATCGGCAATAATCATCACATTTTTATGCTGTTTTAGGATGGAAGCTGGGACTTGCTCATTGGTTGGTTCAGATAGTAGTTTGTATAAAATATGTGCCTTTTGCTTTCCCGAAACAAGGAGTACGATTTGTTTACTCTTCATGATCGTCGAGATTCCCATCGTCACCGCGTGTTTTGGTACGTCGAAGGGATTATCAAAATAGCAGGCATTTTTTTCTCTTGTGGAGGCTGTAAGCTCCACTACATTCGTGGTGGAGGCAAAAGGTGTACCTGGCTCATTGAATCCAATATGGCCATTCACCCCAATCCCCAATAGCTGAAGGTCTATTCCACCAAGGTTTTCAATGAGCTCTTCATACCTTTGACATTCTGCTTGTAAGTCTGGTGCCATGGTATCCGGCAAATGAGTTTGTTGGATTGGGATATCGATATGGTTAAAGAGATGGTCCTTCATATATGTATGGTAACTAGTGGGATGATCTTTTTCCACTCCTACATATTCGTCCAGGTTCACGGTATGAACATGGCGATAGGAGGTCTGATTTTCCTGATAATCCTTCACTAAGTGTTGATACGTCCCGACCGGCGTTCCTCCAGTCGCAAGGCCCAATACAAGAGAAGGTGTCCGTTTTACCTTGTCCAGAATAAGGTGTGCTGCTTTCTGGCTCATTTCATCGTAGTTTTGAGCTTCAATGATTTCCATATTATTCAACCTCCATTATGCTATATGCCATTTCTCCTCTACAGATGGTCATGACCACTTCATTTTCCTCGTTCAAAATGACTAAGTCCGCATCTTTCCCTACCTTGATGCTTCCTTTTCTATCATCCAGTTGAAGCTGTTTGGCTGGGTTCAGGGCAGCCATTTCAATGGCATCTTCAAGCGGACAATTTGTATAGGATAAGAGGTTCTTAACCGCTTGCCCCATTTTCAGGATGCTTCCTGCCAGTGTCCCGTCCGCAAGAACTGCCTTCCCATCTTTCACCGTCACGTCTTGGCCCCCTAAATCGTAGGTTCCGTTTTTCAGGCACTTCGCCCGCATGGAATCAGTAATTAATAGGAGCCCTTCTTTTGACTTTTGTTTATAGGCAAGCTTGATGATTTCTGGACGGACATGAATGCCATCCATAATCATTTCCGCTTTCAATTCATCACGCAAAAGTGCCGCTCCGGCAACTCCCGGTTCACGGTGATGTAGGCCTTTCATTTGATTAAACAGATGCGTGACTTGCGTTGCACCATCCGAAATCGCTTGATCCACTTCGTCATAGGTTGCATCTGAATGGCCAATGGAAGCCACAATTCCATGTTCCTTTAAATAACGGATTAATTCACTTCCACCTGGCTGTTCCGGTGCAAGCGTAACGACTTTGACATGATCATTCGATAACTCATTCCACTTTTTAAAGATGTGTAAATCTGGATCGATCATATATTGCGCTGGCTGCGCCCCTGCCATCTTTGGATTGACGAAGGGCCCTTCTAAATGAATGCCAACGATTTCGGCCATTCCCGGTGGCTGATGGTCATCGATGTACTGACCGGCATTCATTAACGCGTTCTCGATGGCTTCGGGTTCCTGTGTCATGGTGGTCGCTAAAAAACTCGTCGTCCCTTCCCAAGGAAGAGCTGCAGCCATACGCTTTAACGCTTCCTGCGTTGCGTCCATGGTATCGGCGCCATTTACGCCATGAATATGAATGTCGATCATTCCCGGTATCACCTTATAATCCGGCAGGGCATGAAAATCAATGACCTCACCCTTAAACTCTAAGTCATTAATATCATCCATAGAACCAAAGGAAACAATTTTCCCATCCTTCGCGATTAAAAACCCACATTCAATCGTTTTTCTCTCACTGTAAATCGTTATATTCTTAAGGATGATGCATTTCATTTTATTCACAAAATCCCCTTCTCTTATCCATGTATTTATGTTCACTATCCAAGGTTAAAAACCCTTTATTTATTTTCGTCATGCTTTGGATAAATGTAAATGTAGTAAATAGCCAATCATCAACATGACTGGCTATCCTTATATGAGACTTTCTTACACTGCTTTAGACTTTGATTGCGGTTCTGGATGTAGGTGAGGCTTCACATATTCTTCGTTTTTCGTATAAATGGTCAATCCTGTGGTGTTTTTGTTGAATGTCGGGAACAGCAAACTTACAACATAACCAAATCCAAAGGAAGTAATGAACGAGACGATACTAACGACGAATGGTGTCAGGTCTGTTTGTTGCACGAAATAGGAGGTAATCGCGCTTAAGAATAGACCGATCAATACTCCAGGTGTATTGGCACGTTTCGTGAATATCCCAAGAGCAAAGATACCGGCAATTGGAACACCGAATAATCCTGTGATGGCCAAGAACAAGTTCCATGTTTCAGCTTGATTGCTTGAAATGAGATATAAAGCGGCTGCCATACCCAGTACACCGGACGCGATAATGACAATTCTCGCCAATAATACATCACTTTTTTCATTTGCACCTAAAAATCTTTGTTTAAAATCGACTGTTACACAAGCGGAAATACTATTTAAACTAGAGGAGATTGTAGATTGGCAAGCGGCAAATATGGCGGCGATCAGTAAACCCGCTACCCCCGCTGGTAAACTTGAAACGATGAAATACGGCACGATGGCTGAAGTATTAAATCCTTCTGGAAGGGCTTCAACATTCGTATAGTAACTATAAAGGACGGTACCAAATCCAAAAAAGACAGGGATCGTGATAAGAGCCAAGATTCCATTGGTCCACAAAGACTTATTTGTCTCTTTGATTGAACTAGTCGTTTGATAACGTTGTACGACGTCTTGACTGGCTGTATATTGATGTAGATTATTAAAGATGGAGCCTAAGAAGATAATCGGGATCGCTGCCGTGACGGCACTGAACTTGAAACTGTCTGCCGTTACCACTTTCTTGTTGTTGACCGCATCATCGATAACTGTCGAGATTCCGCCATCGATAGAGAAGATTCCAAGGACCACAAGTAAAATGGCACCGCCTAGAAGGATGATCCCTTGAATCACATCGCTCCAAATGACCCCTTCAATCCCCCCGAGGAACGTATAAACAATACATAAACCTCCAACCGCAAGCGCTATGATAAAGGGATTGATATCGGAAACGAGTGTAATGGCAAGCGTTGGCAAGTAGACGACAATCGCTATACGGCCAATGTGGAAAAGTGTAAAGAGTAAACTTCCTATCACGCGAAGAGATACACCGAAGCGCTCCTCTAAATATTCATAGGCCGTCGTGACATTCAGCTTCCTAAAGAAAGGAATATAAAAATAGATCAACACAGGTATGATGGCCAGTATTGATAGATTACCTGCTGCATAAGTCCAATCAGATAAAAATGCCTGTTCTGGTGTCGACATATACGTAATCGCACTTAACGTTGTAGCATAGATACTGAAACCCGCTGCCCAAGCAGGAATCTTACCGCCTGCGGTAAAGAACGCATCAGTATTCTTACCAGATTTCTTTGTAAAATAAAGCCCCACTGCTAGCATCGCTAGTAGATAGACCACCATGACAGCCCAGTTAGCCACGCCAAAACTAATCTTCTCCATATAATACACCCCTCATCATAAAATCATTTTATAGAGCTTCCTTAAAAGGTAACAAAAGCGCCTGCCCCCCTCTTCTTTTAAAAAAAGAGTGGCACGCCCTTGCGGTACATCGTGATTACAGAAAAATCAGATAGTTAAGTGTCCAACACATTCTATCTATGAGCTATCTTATAAGTTAAAATCTTTTACGAGTTGTTCCACTTCTTCCCTTTTGCTTGAATCAAATGGAGCCATCGGTTTTTTGACCGTACCTGCTTGGATGCCTTTTACATTCAGTACTTCTTTCAACGTTTGATATAATCCCAAATCTAGCACTCTTTCAATAAGGTCATTGGTGACGTGCTGAATCTCATACGCCTCCGCTACCTTGCCACTTTGCGCCAACTCCAAAATCTGTCTAGATCGCTTTCCATTGATATTATATGTACTCCCGATTGCCCCATCCACTCCTGAAATGGCTCCATAGATAAGCATTTCATCGAATCCAGAATAGATCAGTTTATCTGGGAATCTTTTACGAAGTCGCTCCAATAAGTAGAAGTCTCCATCCGTATATTTCACGCCGATGACTTTGTCATTTTGAAAGAGTTCCTCAAATTGATCCATGTTCATCGATACACCCGTTAAGAATGGAATGGCGTAAATGATCATATTATTGCCTGTATTATCAATGATGGTTTCATAGTAATGCTTGATCTCTTCAAAATTGAACTTATAGTAAAACGGCGTGACGGCTGATAGACTATCATAGCCAAGCTCTGTTGCAAATTGACCCAGTTCAACGGCTTCGTCCAGATTGATCGATCCTACCTGGGCGATTAGCTTGACCTCCCCTTTACTCTCTTCACTGACAATTTCGAAAATTCGCTTTTTTTGATCGGTAGATAGCATGAAGTTTTCACCTGAGCTGCCATTCACATATAGTCCGTCCACTTTCTGAACATCAATATTTTGTCTAACGATCTCACGCAAGCCTTGTTCGATAATCTTCCCATTTTCATCAAATGGTATCAGTAGTGCTGAAAATAACCCCTTCATATCTTAACCCCCTAATTAGTTTGAAAAATTCAGATAACAAAGATATAATATTGTCAGACCAATTTTTATTTACAAATTTATCATAAAAGCCTTTCATAAAAATGTCAACAAATTTCAGTAATCCCTTTCCTTCATTTCTATAATATGGTAGACATACATAAAGGGGTGGCGTCATGACAATTCATAAGACCTCATTGGTCACAATCGCGATTGAAAGAATTAAGAGCCATATCTTAGAAAATAATCTGAAACCGAATGATAAGTTTTTAACAGAAAAAGAACTGGTCGAACAGTTGCAAGTAAGCAGGACGGTTATACGCGAAGCGTTAATCTCTCTCCAAACCGTAGGGATCTTGAACGTGAAGCCCGGTGGTGGTGTCTATATAGCTGAGCCTACACTCGATTCAATCAATACGATACTTAAACATTATTACGACACGCACGGTGTAAAAATGAAAGAATTGATGGAAATCCGGGAAGTCATCGAATTAGGGGCATTGCGATTGATCATCGAGAAACAAGTGGATGTCGATATTGATCATCTCATCAGCATAAATGAATCGTATTATCAGACGATCATCCAAAAACAAGACACGAAACAATTCGACCGTTTATTTCATCAAGCCTTAATTAAATCAACGGAAAATGAAGCCTATTTCAAGTTCAGTGAAGTGATCAGTGAGTACTTTTCCCTGGTTAGAATGGATTTTATCGAGAAAGAGGACACACTGATTGATTCATACAAACAGCATGCAGACATCATCGATGCGATCAAGAATAAAGATTTGCCTGTGGCTCAAAAAGTCCTAAAGGAACATTTCCAACCCATTTTTCGTTTTATTACTACTTTGGAGGAAGCAAATGGAACCCATTAAAATGGAAGAAAAAAAGCCACTTAAGAAAACGGTCATTCAAGAAATTAAAAACTATATCATTTCGCAAAACTTAAAAGCGGGCGATCAACTCCCAACGGAGCGCAAGTTCACGGAAATGTTTGGCGTAAGCAGGTCCGTAGTGAGGGAAGCGTTGAGCTACCTTGAAAATACGGATGTCATACGCATCAGACAGGGCCAGGGCGCTTTTCTCAATGAATCCAATATAGAAAACCTTTTGGATAACTTCTTCTTTTTATGGCAAATAAACAGCGGAAATATCCGGGATATATTGGGTTTGAGAATTCTATTTGAATCAAGTGCCATTGATGAAATTGTAAAAAATCAGAGTATGGATGATTTGGACATGTTGAAGGAAGTGGTCGAAGAAAGCGAAAAGGCTACGACCCAAGAGGAATTCAAAGAAGCGGATACCCTATTTCATAAGCAGCTTCTGCAAGCCACGAATAATGATTTATTTATACAAATGACGAACATGATCACCAGTTATTTTTTCCAAGTGCAACATATCCACCTCTCCCTAGAAGAATTCAAAGGCCTCATCCAGGAACACAGGAATATTGTCGAAGCGCTACTGATGGGGAATGCCGATGAGGCAAAAACACTTCTCATTCAACATATTAAACAAACGAAAGTGTAGGAGGATATCCATGGCTGATTATTTATCGATTGATATCGGCGGTACGTTTATTAAATATGCCCTCTTGGACGATCAGAAACATCTGCATGGGCATCAACAAGTGAAAACAAAAGAAAACATCGACCAGGCTATACTGAAACAGGTGGAGGCCATCATTTCCGCTGTTTCCAATGAGACGGCCATTAACGGCGTGGGCATCAGCACTGCCGGGATCGTCGACCGGGAAAAAGGGGAAATCATCTTTGCGGGGCCCACTATCCGGGACTATAAAGGTACCGCATTCAAAGCCCATTTATCCCGTACATTCCCTTTCCCCATTTCTGTAGAAAATGATGTGAATGCCGCTTTGATCGGCGAGCTTTGGCAAGGCGCTGCCCAAGGGGAAAACGATGTGTTTTGCATTACCTTAGGGACAGGCATAGGCGGGGCCTATTATCATGACGGAATCATGGATGGAACCCATCATCAGGCAAACTCCGTCGGCTATCTATTATACGATCCGGAAACAAAAACGAATTATGAAATGAGGGCATCCACAACCGCTTTAAATAGAATGATTGAAAAAGAGTTTGGTAAAGGTGTCTCCACGAAGGAAGTCTTTGAGAAAGCAAGACTCGATGAAGAGCCATACATAGCCTTGATTGAGGCATGGAGTAAGGAAGTGGCTAGGGGATTGGCGCAAATAATCCTGTTAGTCGATCCGAAGTGTATCCTGATAGGAGGCGGCATTTCCCGCCAAGGCGACTTTTTACTGAACCATATCCAAAAGCAGCTCACCACTTATCTTCCTACTGATTTTTTGAAGACAGAAATAAAAATTGCTCAATTATATAATGATGCCTCCCTATTCGGGGCGGTCCATCCATTTTTCAAAGGGGGAAATATAGAATGTTAAACGAAGTTAAAGGTGGATTAATCGTATCTTGTCAAGCCCTACCAAATGAGCCTCTACATAGCTCATTCATCATGTCGAAAATGGCGTTGGCCGCTAAACAAGGCGGTGCAAAAGGAATCCGGGCAAACTCCGAAGTGGATATCATCGCGATAAAAAAAGAAGTGGACCTGCCCGTTATCGGCATCGTTAAACGCGACTATGACGATAGCTCCGTGTTCATTACCGCCACTTGCAAGGAAATCGATGAGTTACTGGCTAGTGGCTGCGAGATGATTGCCATGGATGCCACCCATCGGACAAGACCGGAGAATCTTCTTTTAAGCGATCTGGTCAACTATGTAAGAGAAAAGAATCCTAGCATTCAACTCATGGCGGATATCGCTACTTTAGAGGATGCCATACAATCGGAAAAACTCGGATTCGATTGTATTTCCACTACATTACATGGCTACACGGAAGAAACAAGTGGAGAGAAACTCTATCATGATGACTTTGAATTCTTGAAACAGGTTCTCCAGCATGTGAACATCCCCGTTATTGCGGAAGGAAATGTCATGACACCCGACATGTATAAAAGGTGCATGGAATTGGGCGCCCATGCAAGTGTCGTCGGAGGGGCCATCACACGTCCAAAAGACATCACACAGCTTTTTGTTAATCAAGTTCAAGGATGATAGGCTTTACCTGTTTGAAGTGGACATCGCACATTCAACCCATTGGTGCATAAAGGGTTGGGTGTGCGATGATAACTATTCAGCATCTTCTATTACGAAAGACATATCATTTATCTTGGCTAGTGTTCAATCGAATTTGATAGGAAAGCATCTCCCTTAAATGACCGTTATATGCAAAAGCGCCTTTCTTTATCAACATACGCAAACGGTAATCAATCCATGTATCGTTGATGTCATGCTCACTCCATCCTAAAACATGACCAATCAAGCGAGCAGCGTTGTAAAAATTATCGATACCGTATTCGGATTGCATGTCACTTGCATACCGGATAATCTCTTGATCATCCCTGGACTCGTCATCCTCGATAATCCTTCCCCTAAACCATGTACGAACTATTGAATGCCCCTCCATTAATTGAAGCGCCTCTGCCTGTAAAAGAACGAGCTCATCTTCAGTAAGTGGATCTAGTAAATTCAGCTTTAGCATTCGCTTCATCTGCGAAGGGCTAACATCACCAGAATGGCGAATATCATATTGTGTATGTTCATCTTCATGGAAATAAAGCATGGGAAAGTATGTATTACACACGGAAATCGAACACTTTTTGCCTGACAATAGATGGCTTACTAAGCGTAACCCAAATTGTTCCGCCGCATTTTCACACGTCCAAACAATCACTTGCTCGCCTTCTTTAATCTGTTGAACACATGCAAGTGCATCATGAAACAAGACCACATATTGTTCACTCATCTTCTTATCAAACCGATAGGCTTCCTGTAGCCATTTCATCCTATCTAGAAAACCTTTCTCCGTTAATAAACGATGGATGGGGCCTTCACCAAAGTAATCCGGAAACGTGATGATCTCAACATTTTCTCTTTTTAATGCATGGCTCAATGCACCGAATGCTGCTTGATTAAATAAGATATGCTTCACTGGAAAGCCCCTCCGTTATCCTAAACTTCCGTTCGAAACACCCACGCATAAAGAAGTCTTTATATCCCTTGTTTTCTTACAAACATAGACCATTCCATAACTATCATTCGTCACAGGTGTTTCATTCCAATCCTCGAAGATTTGGACGATTTCCAGTCCGTTACTCGATAGAATGCGTTCCATTTCTTTAGGAAACACGTATCGTAACCGTATGTTCGTTCTATGTTCATCTACTATTTCCCCACTTTGATCTACATACTTTCTGATCGTTGTGTAATGTTGGACCTGACTGAGTGAGTCATAGGTACTTTTCGTATAAACATCGATCCTTTTTTGCGTATCCTTATCTTCAATGGTTCTCCAGTATTCTTCCGTGTCAGGTTGGAGTAATTCTTCTGTACTTGGAAACCTCGTGTCAAAGATGAATAGCCCATCAAGTTCTAAATGTTTATTTACAGATGATAAGAATCCGTCCTGATCTTCGTTTGTAAGAAAATGCTGAAAGGAATTCCCGACTGAAAAGATCAAATGACTTCTTACATTCAAGGTAAGCATTCTAGCATCCTGTTCGATCCATTCAATATGTACATTCAGGTCCAACGACTTCCTTTTTGCTTCGTCTAGCATTCCTTTATGGACATCCACACCGATAAGTTCATATCCTTTAATCGCTAAAGGAATGGTCGCCCGCCCTGTCCCACAAGCTAAATCGATGATGGGGCCTTCGGTTTTCGAAGCCCATTTCAATAGATAAGGAAGGTCTTGCCTATATGAATCATTTTCCTTATCATATAAAATCGGATCATCGTACTCTTCTGAATTGCCATTTATATTCTCCATACATGCCTCCTTCAAGAAATAGCAGATTACTAATATTTAGTTTACGTACATTCTTCCTCTAGTCTAAATGTTCTTATGCAAGAAAATGATTCTTTCTATTTCTTCAAAACCATTTTTCTTATAAAATTCTTCCGCAGGTATCCCTCTATCTGTGAGAAGTGTAATGTTACTTATATGACTGCCATGAAGCTCCTTTATTAAATGATTTAACATCGCTCTTCCAATACCTTTATTTTGATATTGTGTTTTTACACACATTTCATTAATGAAAAACTCATCTCCGCTCCACCATACTCTATTTACACCCAAAATAAAGCCGAGAATTTCGTCGTTTTCTACCGCTAAAATGCCTAAAAATCCAGGTGTCTGGTAAAAACTCAGTAAATATTTTTCAGCCTTTGTAAATGTCCATTCATCATTCCAAGGTTCATCATTAAATACTTCAATAAATGTTTCCGTACACTTAATTAAGTCCTTTTTTTCTAATCGTTTAAATTCCAAGGTACATTCTCCTTATCGCTGAATGGATGATTAAAACCACCTTAGTCGTTTATATATGGATTATTCTACCACATAATATTCCTTATCCGGCTAACAGACCCCGAATCGGTGTTGGAGATGATCGTATAAACCAAAAAGAGATAGTTTCGGGAACTATCTCTTTTTTTATAGGATCATGGCCCAAATTCAATCTGACCTGTGAACAGCATGATTATAATAATAACCCAATAAATAAAAAAAGATGATGACAGGATTAACCCAATAATCGGGAGTGTATTTTTTTCCGTTTTCTTTACGATACCTACAATAGAAATGATCATACCTAAACCAGTAAGGAAAAATGTTAGATAATCACCAATCGAACTACCAATGTTCGCTATTCTTGTAGGCGTGATAAAAACTATAAAAAAACAAATCATCCCTAAAACAATTGAAATGATACTAATGACCCCATGCTTCTTTTGATAAGTCACTTCTTTTAGTTCCAAGGAAACCAGCTCCTTTATTAGATACTTATTTATAAAGAGCGCCACAATTCAATCCATGGTATTCACGGTTGGCTCACACCTTACTCTCTTTTTTCCTTTTCAAGCAGCTCGATGACTTTATCAAGTTTTTGTTCTATGGCTTTAGAATTGCGAGATTTTCTAACGAGGTTCCGGACAAAAAAGTAAACGGCAAAAATCATGCCAAACAGTACGATAAACATCATGAGTTGAAATAGTATATCACCGACATTAACATTCAAAATAAATCCACCTTTTCCTTTTTTATCAATCATACCATATACCAGATTGTAGTTGTCTTAGGATTGATGGGGGCATTTCATCGATGTATGTATAATATTTTCGCCATGACCTCCATTGCTTCCGAGGACGTTCCTTTTCGTTCCTTCTATATAATAAAGGGCGCACGGAAAATCCGTACGCCCTTTATTATTATTCACTTTGGTTGAGCGATTGGAAATGTTTTTTTCAAAAAGTGATACAGGCCATCTTCTCGATAGGAATACTCCGTCACTTCATCCGCCTGTTCCTTTACCGATTCGAGCGCATTTTTCATGGCGACACAGTGGCCGGAGAGTTTGAATAGAGGAAGGTCATTTTCTCCGTCTCCTACGGCCAGAATATCGTCCGGAGAGAGACTAAAGTGATCAAGCAAGACTTGAACCGCTGTTGCTTTGGATACACCGTCCACGGTCACTTCCACATTGTGATGTGTGGAGGAAGCCGTTGTAAAGGCCGTTATCTTCTTGAACTGTTCGAGTTCTGTGATCCAGTCTTTGATTGCCTTCATCTCTTTACTGAAAAAATAAATCTTGGCTACACTTAATTCCTCGAGCTGATCGACCCAGTTGATTTTGCTCTCGACGGCGACTTTTCTGGACAACCATTCGTTTTCATCAACCGTCTCCGGTTTTGCCCCCGTCATTTGTTCGACCGTATAGTCTTTATCTTTTTGTAAGGCCATTCTGACGCCATCATTTGGATGGACTTCGTAAAATATCTTTCTCGCTGCCGCTTTATTAATCATGTCATCCACAAGTTCGGAAGGCAGTGCATGTTCAAAAATCTTCTCCGTTCCAATAAAGGCGGACATACCATTGGCCGTTACCATCCCGTCGATGATCAAATCCTCTGGCAGCACATCTCTTAATTCTTTTACCGTTCTTCCCGTTGCAATGAATACCTTCATTCCACTATTCCTAAGTTCGATTAAGTAGTTTTTCAGCGTATCGTTCACCGTATTCACTTCATTCAAAGTCGTGCCATCCATATCGAGCACGATTGCTTTGTATCCCATGTTTCCACCCCGTCCGTGCGAATTTCGTAACAAAAATGCCAACAGCCCATGATCTGTGAGATTTAGGCTGTTGGCGAATCTATCTATTTATCTAGTAGATTAAGAAAATCCTAACAGTTTCAAAATACTTAGTATGAATAGACCTACCACACCGAAATCTGAGTCACCGAATGTCGTGCCTTCAAATCCTATGTCACCTAATAATACCAGTAAAATGGCTGGTAAGAAACTAATGATGAGTCCATTTGCAAAAGATCCCAGCATAGCTCCACGACGACCACCCGTCGCATTTCCAAAGACACCGGCGGCAGCTCCTGTGAAAAAATGTGGCACAAGTCCCGGAACAATAACCTTCAAGCCCAATACCGGCAGCAGGAACATCGATAAGATCCCCGCTATAAAACTAAATAAAAAGCCGATAATCACTGCGTTTGGAGCAAAAGGGAAAATCGTTGGACAATCTAATGCAGGCTTCGTATTGGGCGCAATTTTATCTGCAATCCCTTTGAAGGCTGGCACGATCTCAGCAATCAACATCCGCACCCCAGCTAGAATGATATATACCCCAGCTGCAAATGTAATGGCTTGAATAAACGAAAATACAAGGAAGTTGGAACCAGAGGAAAGCGTTGATTCAATATAATCTTGTCCTGCAAACAGGGCGACAATCAAAAAGAAAATCGTCATTGTCAGCGATACAGCCACTGATGTGTCTCGTAAAAATCCTAAAGATTTAGGGACCTTAATTTGTTCTGTTGTCTTTTCCTTGTTTCCGAACCATTTCCCAATCGTAGCGGAAACGAAATATCCGATTGTCCCAAAGTGACCGATCGCAAAATCATCACTTCCGGTAATCTTTCTTACATAAGGCTGCAGAATGGCAGGAAACACGACCATACATAGTCCTAATAAAATGGAGCCGATAAGGATAAGCGGGAATCCGCCGAGTCCGCCAACCGACAAAGAGACAGCTAGTAGACAGGCCATGAATAATGTATGGTGACCCGTTAAAAAGATATATTTTAATGGAGTAAAGCGAGCTAATAAAATATTCACAATCATACCGAACACCATAATCAGGGCCGTCGATGTTCCAAAATCACTTTGTGCAGCCGCTACAATGGCTTCGTTATTCGGGATGACACCTTCTACATGAAACGCCTGGTCGAACATTTGACTAAAAATGTTAAGGGCACCTGTAAGGACGGCTGCCCCTGCTCCGATGATAATGAACCCCATAACCGTTTTCAGCGTACCTGACACGACATCGGCACTGGACTTTCTCTGTAACAGTAAGCCAATCAGAGCGAATAACCCCACGAGTATAGAAGGTGTGCCTAAAATATCGTTCATAATGATATCCAACATAGTCTATTCCCCTTTTACCGAGCTTTAGTTAGACAAGTGATTCCAATTTGGATGTAATTTCAGGAATGCTCATCATATTTTCTAATGTAACAATCGTACGGGTTCCATCATCCAGTTGGCCGACAATATCTGCTGCCCCTAGGAATATATCCGCTTGGACCGATTTAGCGGATGTGAGATCCGTATGATCTACCTCAGCCGTTTTCCCCATTTGTGTTAAAGCCTTTTTCACATTCATCTCCATAATGAAACTACTGCCCAATCCATTCCCGCAAACTACCATGATTTTCTTCATTCTGTTTCCTCCTTAGAATATTTATGTACGTAATCCATAAGTATGGATGGATCCGTTGTCTCTAAAATCGCTTCAATATTAGCTCGTTCATTCAGTAATTGAGTCAGCTGAATTAATGCCCGTAAATGTGAATCGTTATCTACCGCAGCCAAAACAATGATCAACCTAACAGGTTTATCGGGTGCAAATTCCACCGGTTCATCCAATTTCAATAGACTCATGGATAATGAGCGAACACCTTGCTCAGGACGTGCATGAGGGATGGCCACGTCAGGCGTGATCACCACATAGGGACCATTCGTTTCGATTCCTTCAATCATTGCATCCACATATCTCTCTTCGACAGTTCCTAAATGAACAAGAGGCTGGGCTGCAACTCGAATCGCTTCTCTCCACTCTGTAACACGCGGCAGGATTTGAATCGTTTGTAGGTTGAGTAGTTCATCTAACACTGGTTTCTCCGCCTCCTTTAAGGAATATTTATTTACCTTGGGGGTATCTATGTACATCAGGGATTCAAGGGCCTTTTCAAGTTGATCAGGTTCATGGATGGTTGCATATTTTGAAATGACTTTTAACAGAGCGGAACCATCAACATTTTGTGTCGTATACCCATACAATTCCTGCATGACTTGCAGGCGCAGCTTATGTTTGTCCTGCCTTTCCAAAATGGGCGGTACGACAAATAACGGAACTTTTGTTCTCATATGTACCGTTGAAAAAACGAGATCGTACGCTAATGGATACTCGGACGCATTCCGGACAGATAATACATCCAAAAACAATATATCCGGAAATAATTCCTTCAATGTGTAGATGAGAATATTGCTGATGCCAATCCCATTCGGGCAAACAACGATGGCTCTTTTGCGGTCATCCAAAGTAGTCCCTTGTCTTCGCAACCAGCCTCCAAAATAAATCGTAAAGTATGCCACTTCCTCTTCAGGTACTGGGCGCCCAATCTCTTTCTCTAGTACCCATAAAGATTTAGTGGTCAGGTGATGCAGTTCAGGATAGACCTTTTGTACCTTTTCCGTCATCGGATTCATGGATGAAAGCCCGTATCTTAGACGATGATAGGCCGGTTTAAAATGAACGTACAATTGCTGGCATAGCTGGTCTTTATCATGTAAATGAACAAAGGCCAATTTTTCGAACTCTTTTACAATCTCCTGCAAAAGCGTTTCGATCACTTCATCCTCCTTGAGCGGAGATATATCCTTTGTCCGGTTCATGCTAAGCAGATGGAGGGTTACATATAAATTTTCCGTTTCGCTCCAAACCGATTGGAACGCATCGGTTTTCGTCATTTGCTCAACCGCTTTAAATTCATCTGTTGTCACAAAAGGTAGCCAACTCTGATTGGCTTGCAATTCTTCCCCTTTTCCAATGAGCTGATCTGTACATAGAAATAAATAGGTCAATTCATGCAGCCGCTCATCCGTAAAGGTGATTCCCAATTCACGTTCAATCTGCTCCAGCTGATACCGGATGGATTGAATGTTTGGTTGTTGATCTCCCCAAATACACTCAATAATCAGATTATTATCCGGGCGATTAAGGACATCATGTACCAGTTGTTCAATCATGTATCGCTTGACTCTGCTTTCTCCCTTTATCACATAACCCTCTTGCTTGGAGTAGTGAATCTTAAGGTTAACTTCTTGCGCTTTCTTCTTGAGCTGCTTCAGGTCCTTTAATACGGTATTACGTGATAGCCCCGTGATTGATTGAAAATGATAGACAGATAACGCTTCAGGACTAAGCAAAATCATGAGATAGAACAATTTCTCCCTATCTGTCTCAGAAAATACATAATTACGTTTGGTTAGTTTTACGTTCAATTCTTCCTCTTTAACTTTGTCAGGAAGGGAATACCCTAATTCTTTTTGATAGAGAATGGCTGGATACCCGTGATAGTGAAGCCAATCATTCACTTTACCAAAAGCATATTGAATTTGTCTTCTCGTCAGACCAGTTTGCTCTTCAATATCTTTCATTTTTGAAATGGGTGAATGCTGTAATATTTTTATTAGGTTTGCGCTTCTTTCCTCTAAAAACATCGGCTCTTCCTCTCCCTATTTCCACGATACCTTACTTTTCATTTGATATATATGGTTTCTCAGTCCGATTGTTGTCCACATGCCTGCACAAAAATATATTGTACAAATGATGTGCACCTTGGTTTTTGAATCAGTGTACCACACCTCGCCCCTATTTCATGAACAAAAATAAAACCTCGATTCTTAGGGATGAGGCTCGTTTCCTATTTTCGCTATATCACTTGTTCGTTAATGAAGGTACGCTTCATTACCTGTACTCTCTTTATTTCCTCAAGTTGACATATCGAGAAATCTAGATATATAATTACGTCCATGAATCCTATTGATGTATTCAAGGCGTTATCTAACGAAACAAGGCTTCACATCCTTAAGTGGTTAAAGGAACCAGAGAAGCACTTTCCAAAACAAGGCGCTCACCTACCAAAGGGGGTAAGTTATAAAGGTGGAGTATGTGTTGGGGATATTCAAGAAAAAGCCAAAGTTTCTCAATCTACGGTTTCTAGCTACTTAAACATGATGCAAAAAGCTGGGCTACTTGAATCGATTCGTCATGGACAATGGACATACTATAGGCGCAATGAAGAATTTATTCAACAATTAGCCAATTATTTTAGAACGGAGATCTAATTTATCTTGATTTCTGTTTTCCAACTATTTATATCTATTTTTCCAGATATATAAATATATTAAAAAGGAGAAACTCTCTATGCGCTTTATATCTTATATACTAGCTCTGTTGGCTGGAGCAGCACTTAGCTTTGAAGGAGCTATCTATGCTGAATTGGGAAAAACAATTGGCCAAATAGAAACAAGCTTTTATAACTTCTTCATGGGCTCCATTATCATGGGGCTATTGTGGCTGTTTTTTGGAAAAGGAAGGCTTTCCTATACATTTGAAGCACCGAAATGGTCATTACTTGGTGGTGTCCTGGGTGTTGTTTATTTAACCTCCATTGTTATAAGTGTCCCATACGTCGGTGTTGGCATTACAATGGTTGCTGTCATTATCGGACAATTAGTCATGAGTATGGTGATTGAACATTTTGGGTGGCTAGGCAGTACAAAAACTAGAATAAATAAAGAAAAGATTCTGGCAGTTGTTTCAATGATTATTGCACTTATATTAATCAACTAGGAGGTATACAATTATGGGGTTATTCATGATTTTATTTACATTTTTAGGCGGCATCACATTAAGCGCTCAATCATCTATAAATGGCACATTTAGTCGAAAAGCTGGAACCATTGAAACAACATTTTTGACCTTCCTCACTGGAACCATGTTTCTTACGATTTTCATCATGTTTTTTGGGAGGGGAAATGTGCTTGGCCTTCTAGAAGCACCGAAATGGCAGTTGAGTGCAGCATTTTTAGGCACCATGTACTTACTTCTGACTGTCATGGCCGTTCCTAGAATTGGGGTTATCGCAACCAATATTGCCGGAATAACCGGTCAACTTGTAATTGGTGTAATCATTGATCATTTTGGATGGTTCAATAGCTTAGTCATAGAATTAGATATGAAACGTGTCTTCGCATTACTATTTATGATCATTTCCCTTTATTTTATCTATAAAGGGAATAAACGCTCGAGAGAAGAGGCAAAAACAGCCTATTGATAGTCATACAGCAATGCAATGATTGTGGCCGAAGACTTGAAGAAAGCAGCCAAATTGTTTACAGGCATGGTCTTAGGTGTTGCAATAGGTCTGGGTCTCATAAAAAAGTTTTTAAATTGTACTATGAAGAAGATTACTTGTTTTTTATTAAGAAAACAAATGATCTTCTTTATTTTTATTCTTGTAAAAGTAACCTAACCAGTTATAAGAAAAAGGATTGCCGTAGTGATGTGACCCCTTAATTTATAATATCTAGATGGTTAAATAAATTTATCTATTCCATACATGATAACTAAACCATATACAAAGACGTTCATCCAACCTTCCATACATATAAAAAAGAAACCATAAAAATTTACGGTTTCTTCATCCTTGAATCCTATCTACTAGTTAGAAACATTAAATTGCTGCTAAACTTGGTACAAAAAAAGCTGCCTATGTCGACAGCCTGTGGATCTACAAAACCGCATTGAAAATTTCTTTAACAAAAAAAATCACTATAAATATCGCACCAATGATACAAAAAATTGACCAAATGATACTACTTATAAGCTTTATAATGCTAAAATCTTTTTTTTTACTTTTTCCCAACTCATTCAACTCATTTTCTATGTATTTAGCATGCTGTATATGTATCCAAAAGATAGGATGGAGTTAGAATAACCAACGAAATGTTATAATTATACCTAAAATTCCACAGGAAAAGGTAATGAGCTTTATCCCGACTTCGTCAATAATCTTTGATAGTCTTTCAATCTTTTCAGAAATAATTTGCAAGTTTTTCGGCAATTTTTCAAGAAAGTCTACTAGCTTTTGATACATTTGATCCCCTTTTATTGCTTATTTTATTTTTACGCTAAATAATTATACTACAATAGTATGGACATTTGTAGGGAAGTTACCAAAATAGAACAATGAATCGTTTCTTTCACTAAGACTAATGGAAACTCACAAATAGAATAAATAAAAAAGCGGCAACATCCATTGAACTGGATCTTGCCGCTTGGGTCGTATCTGCTTATTTCTTGTCTACGACAAGATAAGGTTGTAATTGGAATGGTTTTGGTGCGATGTTGCGGTCATTCCATTGGCCAAACCAACGCTCTAATGGATAGAAGTAATAGCCATCTTGCGCGTGATCAGATGTATCATACGGGTCAGCGAAGATCAGTGTATCATCGCCAATGCCCGGTGTGCCGTTATTGTCATATCCGATAATCGATTGCCAATGGCCATCCCAGTCGCCCCATTCCACCATGATTGGACGATCGTTCTTCAAATGATTCGTCAGCCATTTCACGAAATAGCTATCTTTCGCATCTTCTACAAACGCTTCTGTCGTTTCACTGTTTTCGGAAGCATACAGGCTGTTCCACGTGAAGGTTGCTGGCAGGTTGCCAACATTATTCTCAGTGACTTCTTTACTAGCTTGAATTAAGTCTGCGTCATTGTATTCCTCGCGATAGCTTGATTCGACAACTTCAAAGCCTTCTAAGTCCTTGAAGAAATCATAGAGTTGGGAAACATTCGAACCATATTCCGGGAAATTATTCGCGGTTCCTGGCAACGCATCTTTAACATCTAAGTCCGTCATCGACTTCATTTGCTTCGCGATATCCATCTCTGTTAGATCCGTGTACCCAAAATGATTCGCGACCATTAAAGCCGTGGCAGGTCCACAAGACCATTCCGTCGTTTGTTGCATCGTTTGATAGTTTTCAATCAGAATTAACCGATCATCTGACTTCATATTATAGAAATCAGGTGCTTTATAGTAACGAGAATCCGCATGGTCTCCCGCAGAATCATAGGCATCCGCTCCACCCGTTTTATCGTAATCTTTTCCTTTGATGGTAGCTGCAGCATCCGTTTCAGCTGACACTTTTGTATCTACTTCCTTCGTAACTTCTGCTTCCTTTGAGTCCGTGTCTTCTGAGCACGCCGATAATAATAGCATGGAGGATGCTAAAGCTGCCGTTAGAATTCTTTTCATGTGTCCCCACCCTTTTCCTGTTTTTTTCACAAGATTTGATTATAGTGGATGGAATTGGCATCGTCAAGGAGTTTACTAGTTAACTAAATTCTCACACAATCAAGAGCCTTGCTACACGTTATGGTAGCAAGGCTCTTTTTTCATTTAATTAGCTTACTTTTCTAGTTTGACCCTTTGGAGACGCAATGCGTTCAAGACAACCGATACTGAACTGAATGCCATAGCAGCGCCAGCGACCCACGGTGCTAGAAGCCCCAGTGCTGCAATCGGAATTCCAATCACGTTGTAGGCGAATGCCCAGAATAGGTTTTGTTTAATATTGCGCATCGTTTTGCGACTCATGAGTATGGCATCCGCTATACTGTTCAAGTCCCCCCGAATTAATGTAATGTCGGCGGCTTCCATGGCAACGTCCGTACCGGTTCCTATTGCCATGCCAATATCCGCTATGGCAAGAGCGGGTGCGTCATTGATGCCATCCCCGACCATGGCAACCTTCTTGCCTTGTTGTTGCAGCTTCTTCACTTCTTCCGCTTTGCCTTCCGGAAGCACTTCCGCAATGACGGCGTCAACGCCTACCTCTTTACCAATCGTTTGTGCTGTACGCTCATTATCACCTGTCATCATAATGACGTTGATGCCCATGCCTTGTAGGCGAGATACGGCTTCTTTCGATGTTTCTTTAATGGTATCGGCCACCGCAACTAGACCTGCATACTGTCCATTAACGGCCGCTAACATGGCTGTTTTACCCTCACCTTCCAGCTTTTTCATCATCGGCAGAATGGATTGGATATCGATACCGTATTGTTTCATCAATTTTCGAGTACCTACAATAATACCTTGACCTGAAACCGTTGCCTGTACCCCATGACCCGGAATCGCTTCAAAGAATTGGACATCGCCGAGTTCGATGCCTTTATCCTGAATGCCTTGCACGATTGCTTCTGCCAAGGGATGTTCGGATTGCTTTTCGGCAGCCCCAATCCAGGATAGGAACTTCTCCTCATCCTGACCAGTTGCCACATGAACATCCGTTAATACAGGTTTACCATGTGTGACGGTCCCTGTTTTATCCACAACCACCGTATCAATGCCTTGTGTCTGTTCTAAATGCTCGCCACCTTTGTATAAAATGCCGAATTCAGCGGCACGACCTGAACCCGCCATGATGGAAGTTGGCGTGGCTAATCCAAGAGCACATGGACAGGCAATCACAAGGACGGCAATCAACACTTCAAGCGCAGCCGTGAAATTCCCCGGATCCACCAGGATCAACCAGGCTAAGAACGTAAGAATGGCAATGCCTATGACAATCGGTACGAACACGCCTGAAATCTTATCTGCCAATCGTTGGATCGGCGCTTTTGTACCTTGCGCATCTTCTACTACCTTAATGATTTGGGCTAATGCCGTATCCCGGCCAACTTTTGTCGTTTTCATTTTAATGAAGCCATTTTTGTTGAGGGTGGAGCCATAAAGCAGGTCACCACTAGCCTTATCCACCGGCAGGCTTTCACCTGTTAGCATCGATTCATCGACAGCCGTCGTTCCTTCGATTACCTCTCCATCGACCGGGATCTTCTCACCCGGTTTCACCAGGATGGTATCACCGATCATCACTTCTTCTAGCGGGATTTCTTGTTCCAGACCTTCTCGAATGACCATGGCTGTTTTCGCTTGCAGCCCCATTAATTTCTTGATGGCCTCGGATGAACGACCTTTTGCTTTTGCCTCGAATAACTTACCTAACAGGATAAGGGTAATTAACACGGCACTTGTTTCAAAATATAGATGCGGACCATGATGCGCACCCATTGTAACGATGGCTTGGTATACACTGTAAAAATAAGCCGCTGACGTACCCATCACCACGAGCACATCCATATTGGCACTACCGTTACGTAGTGATTTATAAGCACCTACATAAAACTGTTTACCGATGATAAATTGGACAGGCGTGGCAAAGACCATTTGAACCCAGGGATTCATTAGAAATTCTGGTACATATAGAAAGGATGTAAAAGAAAAATGCCCAAACATTGTCCATAGTAAAGGCAAGGAAAGAATGGCAGAAATGATGAATTTCAGTTTCTGCTCTTTGATGGCCTTTTCACGATAATCCACTTGTTCTTTTCCGTCTTGCTTTTGATGGGCACCATACCCAAGCTTTTCTACCTTTGCAATGATGTCCGCAATCGTAACTTCAGATGGATTGAATTCTACCGTCGTTTTTTCAAGCGCTAAATTGACGTTGGCAAATGATACACCATCCATTTTATTTAGGCCCTTTTCAATCCGTGTCGCACAAGCGGCACACGTCATTCCCGTGATGGCGAATTCCTTTTTTTGCTTCACGACACCATACCCAAGCGCTTCAATTTTCTTTTCAAAATCTTCTTCACTCAGTTTGGAAGGATCGTATGTAATCGTGGACTTTTCAAGTGCTAAATTGACGGAGGCTTGTTCGACCCCGTCCATTTTATTCAACCCTTTTTCAATGCGGTTCGCACACGCTGCACACGTCATCCCTGAAATTTGAAGATTTGATTCTTTCGCTGCTGCTTTATCATTAGATGCAGTTGCCATCTCATTCACCTCCACTATACCCAATAGGGGTATATTCTACCGAAAGAATTAGAGTACCAGGGAGGCACTCTTCATCTTTTCATTATGGTACCCAAAATCATTCTACTTCGTAGCCTTGATCATCAATGGTTTCTTTGATGGTATCCAGGGTTACTTTTTCCTTATCATACGATACAGTAACTTGACCAGCTTCTAGCTGAACTTTTACTTGATCGACACCTTCTAATTTGCCTACACTACCTTCCACTGCTTTTACACAATGTCCGCAAGACATCCCGCTTACTTGTAATGTTACATTTTCCATAGTATCTACTCCTTATTTTTTCATTAGTCTTTGGATTGTCACGAGAACTTCATCGAGTACTTCCAAGTCCCCTTCTTGAATACGATCTACCACACATTCTTTCATATGCGTTTCAAGAAGCAGCTTGGCCACACCATTTAAGGCGGATTGCGCAGCAGCTATCTGAGTAATCACGTCGTCACAGTATGTGTCTTTTTCGATTAACCCCTTTATGCCGCGAATTTGGCCTTCCACCCGATTCAGTCTTGTAACAAGATTTTTCTTTGTTGCTTCGGAATGATGGCTTTTCCGCTCATTTGTACCGGAACAACAAGTATCTTGATCTGCTGTTTCTTTATTCAGGTCGAATTCCATTTGTCGCCCCCCTCACTCATATACCCCTATACCCTATATCAAAACCATATCATACCCCTCCACCCTATGTAAAGTTGGATGACATTTTACGAAAAAAAGCCAACGGAATTAAGTTGGCTTTTCATCAATCAATCATTCATATTTATTCTTCAAAGCTAGATCCATCTATAGGGAGCGTTACATGCTTTCTACAGATCATAAGATACACGAATGAAATACATAAGGAAACCGAAGCGACCATAAATACCACGACGATGCTGTATCGCTGGCCCAGTATGCCCATCAAGAGAGTGGATATCGCAAAAGTTAGCATGATGAAAGAACTTTGGACGGCATACACCTTAGCCAAAAGCTTTTCCCTGACTACACTTTGGATGATCGTATGAATGGAAATCATCCTCAGTTCTTCGAATAGACCATAAGAACCAATGAACAAAAGGGCAAGGAAGGGATTCACATTCACTCCAAATAAAAGGGTCAGCAGAAAGACCATGAACCCTCCACCCAACAGCACCTTCTGGATATTCTTATGAATGAAGGCGGACCGTCTATATGCAAGTATGCCCGCCAGAAATAATCCTAGTAATAAAGAGGCGTTGATATAGCCCCACCACTCCGTTCCTACTCCCAGGCGTTTATCTATAAACGGATAAAGGATCGAGGATACCCAGACCGGGCTAGCGATCGAACCAAAAAACAGAGTGAAGTGTAGGGCACGCAATCTCTTATCTCCTGCGATCAACCTCCACCCTTCAAATAGGGAATCCCTTTTGCTCTCCTTCCCTTCACGTTCAGATCGCTGTTGTTCCTTGACTCTAACGAATGCCAGCAAGCAAGTGGATAGCCCATACAAACAGCACGTTAACAGGAACAGTCCGCGAGCCTGCAAAAGTGCCGCCAGAATGCCACCTGCAGCCCATCCTCCCATCTGAATGAATGGCTGGATAGAAGACATGAGGCTATTTGCTTTTAATAAGGACTCTTCCGGAACAAGTTGAGGGATTAAGGCGCTACTTGCTGGATTAGCGAACCCATCTAAGAACATGATGAAGAAAATTAGGATATAAACCACTTCCATTGAGTCTTTCGAGAAAAGCGATGATACATATAGGGTCAGCACAAGTAAGAGACACGTTTTAACGAACTGGGAATGAAATAAAATCTTTTTCAACGGGTATCGATCGATGAGCAGTGGTGCGAATAAACCTCCTACAAACCCACCAAGCATATTTATGACAGGAACCAACGAAACATAAAATAACGAATGGGTGACAGCGTAAACACTTGTTATCAGCGCAACAATATAAAAAACATCCCCAGCATTCGCTAACGATTGTCCTGCCACCAACACAGTAAATGATTTATTCTTCAATGCAAACAACCCCTCTTTATTCATTTTTCTAAGAGAATAAAGAGGTATTTACATGCGTTTCACTCCTTTGCAACCGGTTAGATCTACTTCATTTCACTTTGGATTTATATCAATGTCAAATACTAAGAAATCTAATAAGGAAGAGAGGGGTGTTTGCATTTCTATAGTGGAAATATATGTATGAATATAACATGAAAATGTCTTGTTTAGAAGTTGAAAAATCTAGGTTCTACAAGAAAAAAGAGATGCGAAAGCAACTCTCTTAGGGAACAAAACCCATCCAATCGTTTTATTGAAGTGAACGTTTTTTGCGATATTTTATTATTAAAAGGATAGAACAAAACAGACTACCAACGATACTGACTATTACGTTGATTTGTGCCTCTAACCTAACAATTCCGTATGTTTCAGCATCAGGATTTAGAAGGATATTGCCACCAAGATCATTTTGAAGAGTATAACCCCCAGCATCGAGTCCCCAGTTTAAGAAACCTAACCCTATTCCAAGCAAACTACTAATAAGAATAAGAAAAAAATTGGGTATGAAATAGGTTCTATCTTTTTTCACAGCCATTTTATAATTCATTGTCACTAGGAGAAGGGGAGTAAATAGTTCAAATAACAATTGAAGAAACGAAATACTACCAGAATCATTTAGTCTTGTATTTTGTGTGAAGAGAAAAAATAAAAAATTGATAATTAAAATAGGTAGTAAATTAATCGATACTAGTTTCAGCATGTTCTTTCCATCGCCTCTGAGTTGTTTAATTGATGATTTTTTTGAAGGTAAGCACCTTAATGAAGTAAATTGTTCAAGACACCTACAAAGATAAGGGCTGTAATGATAATCGGCCAGCCTACTTTTTTGGATACAGATTTCTGAAGGGTTTTGATTTTAGACAAAATAAGATTCGTGCTAATAACTAGCACGTAGGATTTTTCCATCTTATCCCCTTTTATCCTTTGTACAACTACCTTTCCCCAGAAGCTTCATAAGAAAAAAGAGCTGCGAAAGCAACTCCCTTTTTGAAGTAAAGCATCCTTAGTTGAAAAACCTTAAAGTCCAAAGAAAGAATTACTTGATCATCTTAATAAAGTATTTTGGTGATTCAATGTAGCCTTGGCGGGAATAAAATCGATGTGCATCGATTCTTCTTGAATGACAATGAACCTCCAGTCTGTCACAGTTTCGCTTTTTAGCTAACTCAGTACAAAACTCTTCAATCTCTTGTCCAATTCCCTTACCCCTATTTGTTGAATCTACTGCAAAATAACTGATTCTAGCAAAATCCCCTATTAACGCTATTTGGGGTATATAATGCATGGAAATAAAAGCAATGACTCTTTCATTATCTTCATAAACCAATAATTCCTCATCAGGATGAGTGATGAATCTTTCTATTTTATCTTTAATGAAGGTCTCAGTATCTAAATAATCCAACTGGCCCAGTAAATCCGATATTGCCTTCCAATCTTTTATATTTGCTCTTCTGATCCCCACTTACCTTCACTCCCTAAGAAAAATGTATATAGTATATTCATCACCTTTATTGAACTATCCTGCCCCATTAGCTCCATAAAGAAAAAGAGCTGCGAAAGCAACTCCCTTTATGGTTTCAATCTTCCCACTCATAATCTGAATTAAATTCTTCCGGTTCTATATCTGCTTTTTTATATGTATCGGGTCTTTCATTCGACAACGTGACCGTTATTTCGGTATGGTCTTTATTCAATTCTAGCGTCAGAAAAGATGTCTTGTTTGATTTCTTGTTAAATAGTATGCCGGTCAGTTTTGATCCAGTAGATTTTGCTAACTGGAAATGCTTTATCGTTTTATCTTTCCCCGTTTTAGTGAATTTTTCTACTATGTATTTGGATTTATTCTTGCCGTCGTAACCATCACTTTTAATCAGTATATAAGATTCATCGTTCATCCAGCCACCATATATCTGATACTTGGATGCTTCGTACGAGGGTACATCCTCTTTTTGTGTAGAATCTTGTACCTCTGTATTCTCCCCTATTTCTATCTTTTCATTTTTCATGTCTTGTTCGTTTTCACATGCAGCAAGACTCCCAATAACCAAAAGGCGTGACCTCCTAAAAGATGAACATGAATGGCGAACCTTCGCAATAGTGCGCGCGATGGAGTTCTACATCAACTTATTTCCTTATGGTTTCTTTCATCATTTTGAAGATGAATCTTTTTAAGTGTTGTATTTATATTATTCAAAGCAATAAGAATAATCCCCAACATAACAAAGGTTACTATTTCCCCTGTAAACCAAGATACTATACCTAAAATTCCAGCATAAAGAATGTATAACCAGTTACTCATATTCAATATCCTCCTAACCCTATATAAATGAACCTAACTAATTTTACCATATATGTTTGGATGAATTTCTTTATTAGTTAATATAAGGAATTAGTAGTATTCTTAGGCAATCTTCCACGAATCGACACATAGTAAAAAGCAATGAGGAGTTCCCTCATTGCTCCGTTTCACTACCCTAATGTTTGTTTTGTCATCATGACTTCTTGGCTTATTAATTTCTTTTGCTTGTTGATTCGATACCAGCCCATCACAACAGCTATGATCGATACAGAGCAAGAAATAGCAAGAACATAACTTCCATTGAGTTTTAAGAGAAATACACCAGCAATGAAAACCCCTATGGGTTGTGCCAATGTCGCTCCAGCTGTCAGAAAACCCATGGCACTGCCCATGATGTTTTGGGGAATAGCCTGCTGCAATTCAGTTTGGAAGATTATTGTGACGGGAGCCGCTAAAAGTCCGAATACTCCAAACAACACAATACTCATGATAGTGGAATCCACTACAAAACCGGCAATCGTGCCCACGACTCCAGATAAAACATACAATACGATCGACATTTCAAAATTCATTTGTTTGATTTTATACGTAATGGTTACTCCCAGGAGAGTCCCGATCCCAATGGCTGTAAAGCAGAGTCCCAAAGCCGCTGAACCATTCACCTTAATTTCCGAGTATAAAGTGGGGAGTAAGACATCCATGATCATAACGAATGCCATATTCGTAAACACCGCTGCCGTGATAGCCGAAAAGATCCACTTCTGTCTTTTTAAAATCGAGAATGTTACCTTAATTGGTGTTTGTATACGATTGGTATCTTGATTATTGGCATCTTTCATTACCGCCCTGTACCTTAGAATCAGATAGCAAACCACAGATAGAAGAATCAGGATGATGGACGTTAGCATCGCCACCGTAAATCCCCCTATTACCAAAAGACCACCAGCAATTGCCGTACCTAATAAGTTTGCGATTTGGGTGATGGCCGTTATGACACTATTGACCGATTTTAATTCTTCTGGCGGAGTTAACAATGGGATTAACGTTCTTTCAAGCGGTGTTAATATGGCGGAGGCCACACCCATGAAAAGAAGAACCAGGCAATAAATCCAGTAACCGAAGCCACTTGGTACTACTTCCATTAGTCCAATCGCGAATAATGCACATAACGTGAATAAATGCCAAACGCTAGCCCATAACCCTAAGGAGATTTTATTGAATCGATCAATGAGTATGCCGCTTAACACTGCCAATAATATCCCGGGTATATAACGAAATGCCATTAATGAACTAAACACCAAGGGCGAATGGGTGATGTTAATAAAGAACCAAGCTAACGTGAGGAAGACAATACTGGATTGTAAAGATTGTATGCCAAGAGCCACAATAATGAGGTGTATGTTTCGCTTCACTCTTTTTCTCCTTATGATTTGTCATTGGATCATCTGGATTTTCAAGTTAATGATGGTTGGGAAAAGTTTCTTCTTTCGTTAATAATTATCGGTATTCACTATGAACAGGGTTAAATAAATCTTCAGTAGATTGTCTAACAAGGGAAAAGTTATCTACATTATAGTGTCCATGAAGGGTTTCATTGTGATGGAGGATGATTTGTTTGGCAGATAGGATTTTCGAGTCAGTCGTGGAGTGTCCATCTCCCACTAACGTGACATCATAGTGATTGATCGTTGCTGTTCGTACGGCCGTATCAATACAATGCTCGGTCTTACATCCCATTATCACAAGGTGCTCCACATGGTTTTCACGTAAATGTTCGTTCAACGGTGTACCATAAAACGAATTGGTGGCCGCTTTTTCCAAGATGGTAGCGGTTGATGGAACGTTAATATCTCTATGTATCTGAAACCCGGGTCCTTCACCATTTGCCACATCTAGATCCCTGATGAAAACAACGGGAATCCCTTCACGTATCGCTTTTTCAATGACGCTATTGATGGTTTGGATGATTCTATCTTTCTCAAAAACCCCTTGTTCCTCTGAGTTCCCTTCCATTAAATCCTGTTGTGCATCAATGATCAATAAGGTTTGTTTCAATCCTTTCCCTCCTAAATCTATTACCTACTAAAAAGCATTTCCTCTAGTCCCTTATCTTTTCGGCAAAAGATAGATGGATACCTTTTTCCCTACCCTGATTTTCCTAGCTATCAGGATAAAAGTAGGGGTCGGATACCGACTGATTGTTGGATTTTACAGACTAACGACTCATTTACAAACTATTCAGTAAATTACATAATTAGGGATAATATTACGAAGGTGGGATTTTATGTATAGAAAATCATTAACAGTTCTATTGGCTACGGGGATGGTTCTATCATCTGGTACAGCATTGGCACAACCAAACGGAAACGGGGCACCTAATGCCCAGTCCAGCACAGCTTTTGATAACAAAGTGATTAAAAAAATCAGTGCGGACAACATGTATAACACGATTGCCTATCTATCAGAGGAACCGAGGGCAGCTGGTACAGAAGGCGAGATCCGTGCAGTTAAATACATAGAAAGCCAGTTTAAGAGTCTCGGTTTTGAAACAAAGATTCAGCCTTTTCCCATCTATGATACGGTACAAATTGTAAAAGTGAAACTTGGTGACAGCGATTTAGGAGGAACACCGCGTGCCTTTAGCGGCAGTATCAGCGGGAAGGTCACCGCCGAACTTGTTCATGTTGGGAAAGCAAAACCAGAGGAGATTGGCGATGTATCCGGGAAAATTGCCCTAATCGAACGTGGGGACATTAACTTTGTTGATAAGGTTCAGAATGTCCTAAATAAGGGAGCGGTTGGCGTCTTGATGTACAACAACTCCCCTTCAGGAAATAACTTTGGACAAGTATCAGCCGGGCAAAATATACCTGCTGTAGCCATTACCCAAGCCCAAGGGTTAGAGTTGGTAGAACAACTTAAAACTAAACCGATCACGGCCACTCTGGAAGTGGGAAAAGTCGAGAGAATCGAAAAGACATCCTACAATGTCATCGCTTCCCTAAAGCCAAAACCTAATAAGGATAATGGTCAAATCATTACGGTTGGAGCCCACCATGATTCTGTCCCAGGCGGCCCTGGTGCAAACGATGATGCTTCGGGTGTATCGGCTGTGCTGGAACTGGCAAGAATCCTGGCCAAAACGCCAATTGACACGGAAATTCGCTTCATGACGTTTGGAGCAGAGGAAAGAGGGCTCGTTGGATCATCTTTCTATGCGAATTCCCTTCCCAAATCGGATGTAGACCGCATGGTGGCTCACTTCCAAATGGATATGATAGGTGGACGTGATGCAGGCGCGGATAATCCAGCAGGCGGTCTGATCATGTATACCATCGATGGAAAGAAAAACCTTGTGACGGACCTAGGTTCCTCAGCAGGAGCCAGGACAATGGATGTAGCGATTCCGTTTGGACAGCTGGGCAGAAGTGACCACCAACCATTCCATGAGCTTGGCATTCCATCCGCCCTGTTCATCCATTCCCCTGTAGAGCCTTGGTATCACCAGCCTACAGATACACTGGATAAGATATCAAAAGAAAAATTACAGCAAGCCACTGAAATTATCGGTGCCAGCGTGTATCAAATTGCCCGTCCGGAAACGCCGGCATTAAAAAATGCACGGGTGGCCCCTGTCACGGTGGACTATGACTTTGAAAACCGTCCTGTAGACTGAGTACTGCATTGTACAGAAATGCTAGATTAATAATTGATCTTAGATCAGGAGGGCAACTGTGTAGTTTACAGTTGCTCTCTTCTTTTTATGGGCTATTTCTAAGTCACTTAGTTGATGTAAAGAAGAAAAAGGGATAGCAACAATCTTCTATAACGTACACTTATCTTTACATCTTCAACTAACGCACCCATAAGTTAAAGATTCCTTTACTTTTTAAATCTTACTAACGTTTTTTCTGGTATTTCAATCTGGTCAATATCAAAGTTATTGATTTGGAGAGTTATCTCACCATCTCGCTTATCCGTTTCTTCTCCAATCCAACAACTAAACAGTTCAAAATAATCTCCTTTTTCAAGATAGCTGTCCATTCTTTTACAAAGTTCTAACAACTTTACTTTTGATTTTGCACAGGTTTCTTGATCCATATATTCCGAAATCTCAATTCCCCAGTGACTTGATACCTCGTAAACATAAGGGGTAGTCAACTGATATTTCTTTACATTTTGGAGTTCCCTTTCTCCTGCAAAACAACTTCCAATGTAAAAAAAGTCATCCGAATATTCATCATCATTAATTGCTAATTCTATATTGCTACCAATGTAGGAAGCTAAACTCATTCTCACTCAATCCTTTGGTAATCATATTCTGCATCGTTTGTTAAAGAAACTATTGGCTATACGAGGATTTATTAAGTAAAATTAATGCTTGATTTACCTCTTTTCTTAATCGTTGTTCTGAAATCTCAAAGGCTGTTTCTTGTCCGGGAAGACACTCGTGCCAGTAACAATCAACCGCTTCAAAAACTCCGTTTAGAATCTCGAATAAAGGACTCCCCATTCTTTCTGTTTCTTCTTTACATGTAATTAAATATTCACGTTCAAATTCTTCAACAGTTATGACTTCATTTATAAAATCCTTCATTAACCTCTTATACTTATCAACCAACATTGCTTTACCTCTTTTTTCGGTATTTTTATCCTTCCTGATATTCCTTCTTCAATTACCTTTAGAAATGACGTTTGTAATTATATTTTACCGACTACATTTCCAACATTATCTAAGAAATCTATATTTATGTTAGAGAATTTTTTTAGATGATTATTGTTCATTACTATCCAAACTCTAGTTTTATCATTGAGCATAACAATATCTGCATCTATCCCATTAACTCTTACGGTCTTCGTTTCAGTAACAATATCTTCTGGTATAACATCGTGTAAAAGAATTTCTTCATTTAATTTATCAACAACACTTGAATATGAATATCCTCTATTTTCACCTCGAGAAATATATTTCTCTTTCCACCCAAATTTTCCTTTTACGAACTGTACTAATGAAATATTGTTACCAACTTCAAATGGCACAAATGTATAATTTCCAATTCGGTAAAATTCTTTATCGCCAATTTCATTTTGAGCAACTTCAGTCTTAAATTCGCTATTTATGAATTTTTCAAAGGCTTCATCGACAGTTTTAGAACTTAGATTTGCAGTTTCTATACTTGCAAATATTGCATATATTAAAATTATTGATATGACAAAAATTAAGATTGTTTTTGTACGTTTCCCCAAAATATCTCTTCCCTACTCTTAAATTGGTTTTATTTTATCTGTTGTTTTTGTCTAACTAAACTGCCTCTTTAAGAAATTACAAAAAGGCATTAATCCTTCTTAGATCAATCCCTCTGTTTGTTGAAGCGTAATCTTTTTTCACTCTCTCCTATACCTTAATATAACTCCAATCCTATCAGATAATGATGAGTGTGTTACCTTTGCAATATCATATCGACGTGAGGGATATTATCTTCTAAATATGTTTCCGATATAGGTTGAAAACCAAAGGAAGTATAAAATGTTCTTAAATAATCTTGGGCTTGGATTTTAACCTTTGTTTCTTTCAATTCATTCTGGATAAAATCTAGTCCTTTCTTTAAAAGTTCCCCTGCAATTCCTTGTCCTCTATATTCTTTCTTTACTAAGACTCTTCCAATAGAAGCTTCTTGATAAGAAACACCAGCGGGTACAATTCTTAAATAGGCTACGATTTCTCCATTCTCTTCTTTAAAAAGATGATAGGATAAAGGATCTTTACCATCAACTTCAAGATAGGGACAATTTTGTTCCACCACAAAAACCAAAGTTCTTTCTTTTAAAAGCGTATATAGTTCTAAATTTGTTAACTCATCAAATTTTTTGAGATTCCAATTCATAGTTTTCCACCTCTTATTTTTATTCCAATCCATTTAAATCCATATATTAAAGGTAATGTAACTCTATTGTGGTTGCAACATAAATCCTAGTTTCTTATCTAATTCTATGTCATCTAATCCCTTTCTTCTTCAAAAAAACTACCCCTTTTGTTCCACAAGAAAGAGCTGCCTTAATGACAGCTCTGATCTTCAGCTAACGCACCCATTAATTGAAGAAGAATTTTCTATTCTTCGTATTCATAGATAATAAAATCAGTATTAGGTGGGAGTTTTTCTGAGATTTTTGTAATTGTTGAAAATTGACTATCATTCGATATTGCAAAAAGATTATCACCATCAAAACCAACCCAAAACACACAGTCATTCTCAAGGAGAGTAACTACTGGAATATCAATCTTTTCTATGCCAAAAATGGTTTTTATACTCATTTTCTCTAATCTAAAAACATCCCTTTTTATCGACCATAAAGCTACATCATTCATACCTCCACAAGCATATACATATGGGAATATAACACTAAACTGTCTGTAATTTTCGATAATCGCCTTATAGAATCCAAATTTAGCTCTTATAAACTCGATATTATATGTTTGGCAATCTTGTTCAAATTCCTCTTGATTGAAATCATGTACTTCAACAAATATGTATATGGGAAAATGATTGATTTCATTCATCCAGTTTGAAACAAATTCACCTACATTATCATTACTATTAAATGTAAAATCAACTATATTCTCTGATTCCCCTTCAATCGCAAAAGGGAAATAACCACAAGCATCAGGAATGTCAGAAATCCATTTATGAGGAATAAATCCAATTTCTAATCTCAATAATAATCCTCCTTTACAAAATACTTCTTATCGTATGATATTCTTTCAGAACTGATTATTCCACTAACCTGCCCCGTTAGTTTAAGTGTTACATTTTACAAACGAAACCACCTCACGAAAAATCAACCCTAGACGTTAACATAGCTTTTAAAAAAACAATTGTGATGTACTTCGCTTAAATAAACCTGTTTCGATAGTTGCATCGTTTTTGGCGCAATCGGCAAGTAACTTGTCTCTCTTTACTAGTTACAGAGAGACATGGGACAGGTAATATATAACTGTCCCACCAATAAGATAGATTATAAGCACAATTAATCTAGTGAATGTTTACATAGATAAAAGAAAGAAGGCTCATAGTATGACACCTCCGACTCGAATTAAGATTCCGGCAGGATTTTGGGAAGGATTACGCCAACTAGGAATAACCGCCAACGACGTAGTTCAACAAGCACAACTGCCCCTCACCATTCTTACTGCACCAGTTGTCCCCACCGCCCAATACTTAGCAATCTGGCAGGCTTATTCCGATATCATGGATGACACTGCCAAGGGGATCATCAAGCTTGCGACCGTCTTCGAACCTGCTCAATATCCACCGTCCGTCTTAGCGACGTATCACGCCCGTGACTACCGCGACGCTCTCAAACGAATGGCCCGATACAAACAACTTTGTCCCCCCGAAATTTTGCGCATAAACGAGGAAGATGAACACTGCACAATTGAACTGGATTGGTTGAATACCGAGCAATCCGGCCCGCCCTTGCTAGTTGGGATCACGCTGGCATTTCTTCTGGAGCTAGGGCGTCGGGGAACAGGCCAACCCTTGATGGCAAGTTCTGTAGAATTCTCGCAACCGATGGGCGATGTACAGGCACTTGAAGTTTACTTCGGTTGCCCGATACAGATCGGTGCAAATGGTAATCGGTTGACGCTACATCGAAGAGACCTGGACCGTCCCTTTGTCTCGTACAACGCAGATTTGTTGGAAATCCTGACACCCGTTCTGGACCGATCGTTGGGTGAGCATCAACGTATCACCCCCATTAGAGAGATAGTGAAGTGGATCATTAAGCGGAGTCTAACAGGAGGGCGCCCCGACATACAGACGATCGCGAAGGAGATGGGGATGAGCGATCGTACTCTACAGCGCCGGCTTACTGATGAGGGCAGGAGCTTCAAGCACCTCTTGGCAGAAGTCCGTCAAGAGCAGGCACGAATGTATTTAACAGACATCTCGCTCGATATTAAAGAAGTGGCCTTCCTGATGGGATATGAGGACCAAAACTCGTTCTACCGCGCCTTCCGCCAATGGGAAGGTGTTACTCCCTCTCATTGGCGCGCTGAACATTTAGGTACACAGACTCGATAAATGGATGGGCCTTAATAGTGAGTTTTTTCATATAAAAAGGGGAAATGTATGATGGATATGGGATTAAACAACAAAACAGCTCTAGTTACTGGATCAACAAAGGGCATAGGTAAAGCAATTGCCATAGAACTGGCCAGAGAAGGCGTGAATGTACTAATCAATGGAAGAAATTCCGAAGATGTAGAACGTACGGTTAATGAAATCAAGTCGGATTTCCCATATACCTTTCCTCGGAATGCTACAGCAGATATTGTGGATACTCAACAAAGAGAAGCTTTATTCAAGGAATATCCCACTATTGATATTTTGGTTAACAGTATGGGTATTTATGAAGTGATGGACTATGAGGACGTGGACGATGAAATATGGGAAAAATACTTCCGCACCAACGTTCTTGCTGCAAATGGGTTATCTAAATTCTATTTACCAAAGATGTTGAAAAATAATGATGGCCGCATTATCTTTATTGCGAGTGAAGAAGCCATTATGCCTTCGGGACAAATGCCACAGTATTGCATGACAAAATCAATGCTATTGTCCTTGTCAAAAAGCTTATCGAAATTAACAATTGGAACAGAAGTTACAGTAAATACAATCTTACCGGGGCCAACACTCTCTGAAAATGTGCAGCAAATCATTGACGGTATCTACCCTAATGAAGATATGACGTTTTCAGAAAAGGAGAAAGAATTCATGACTACAAACCTACCACAATCTGAAATACAGCGATTTATCAATCCAAGTGAAATAGGCCGACTAACTGCATTTGTATGTAGTCCTTATGCATCCTCCTTTAAAGGTTCTCCAATCCGTATGGATGGGGGAATGATACCGACCATTTTTTAACACTTCATTTTAATTTAGATTGGGGGTATGCATGGCAGAAGCATTCCCCTAACAAACGTCATCATCAAGTCTATCTTCTTACCCCTACTATCCATTTTAAACATGCCCGCCCCGAAAGCAGATTTCTGCTTCCTCTCCCCTGCCCCGGTCCCCTAACAAAAAGAGTCACAAAAGCAAATCTCTGATTGAAACAAAAAAAATTTTCAGTTATTCTTGAGCAACCTCGTCCCTTTTGTATTCCAAAAGGTCTCCCGGTTGGCAGTCTAAAGCCTTGCAAATCGAGTCCAATGTGGATAGTCGAATTGCTTTGGCCTTACCATTTTTCAAGATAGACAGGTTAGCCATCGTTATGCCAACCCGCTCCGACAGTTCTGTTACGCTCATTTTCCTTTTAGCCAGCATCACATCAATATTGATTATTATTGCCATGTCATTCACCTCAGACTATGAAGTCGTTCTCTGATTTTATCTCGATGGCCTCTTGTAGAAGTCTTTGAAGTACAGCCGCGAACACCGCAATCACCATCGGCGCAAAAATCATCACCATTCCGACTAGGATAAGACCCGGTGCATCATCATTCTCCGCTAAGATATAGACGAATGGTAAGCCGATTACATAAAGACCACTGATTATGAGGGCACAGTTTTTGATTTTCTTTAGAGCTCTTACAGATAACTCCGAGAAAGCTTGGTTCTTGTCAATATAACTTAAAAGGGTAAACGATTGGTACAAAGCGAAGTAAAAGGGGATCGCCGTCACATACATCACCACTAAGATTCCATATACCACATAGGCCAAGTCCCAACCTCTAACAGTTGCTTCATTGGCTTCATTCGCAATCTGAGGCAACACAAATAGACACAAAGCAAGAACCGGAATGCCAATGAAAATCACAGCCACCTTCAAAAAGAGTGTCGAACTTCGTTTCATAGAAAAGCACCTCATTTGTTCTAATGTCTATTGAATTTACCACGATCGTAAAACAATAAATAATTATTGTTTTTATTGTATGAAGACAAAATAAAAAGCATTCCTCCTTATAGAGAAACACTCTACTATTTAGTGCAAATCAGTCTTCCCCTCTAGTTGCGTAAGGTAATGCTGATTCCAGAATCACTACTCTTCCTCATCCATTACCAACTCAACCTGTTCTGACATGATTTTTCGAAGAGAATCTATTGTGGAAAAAGTGTTGATCCTTTGAGAAGACGGTAATATAGAATGATAGACTCATAATACTAACATACTAGTGTCACACAAATACAATTTGTGGATTATTATACTTATTAAACAATGGGTGCTTTAGTTCAATAACGGAGACAGCAAAAAAAGAGCAGTCTCTTTTTCAGACGAATTTCAACCAAACCGATGTTTTTTAAAGTTTAATGATTAGCCCTATTCTCGAGGATTAACTGTAGTCCAATGGGAAATTCTAATGTTAAGAAAACTTTCACATGACATGTTAGTTTAAGAAAGGAGTGAAGGGGATGGATTCAATATGGCTAGAGTATGCATGGACATTGTTGATTCTAATCGGATTAGAAGGATTATTATCTGCTGACAATGCCCTTGTAATAGCTGTAATGGCCAAACATTTACCCGAAGAACAGAAAAAAAGTGCTATTAATTACGGAATTATTATAGCTTTCGCTTTCCGATTTGGTGCACTTTTTGCCATTTCTTTTATTGCAAATGTCTGGCAGGTACAAGCAATAGGAGCCCTTTATCTTCTGTACTTAGGTTTAAAGCATGTCATCAAGACACGGTTTGGAAAAGAAAATGAGAAAATTCATAAGGACGATGAAAAGGCTACTGCTGGTAAAGGGTTCTGGCCAACAGTAGGGAAGATTGCATTAGCCGACCTTGCTTTTGCAATTGATTCAATTTTAGCTGCAGTTGCTCTTGCCCTAGGTCTTCCAAATTCACCACTTAACAATTTTGGTGGTATGGATGGGGGACAATTCATAGTTGTTGTTCTCGGTGGTATTGCTGGCCTTGTTTTAATTAAGTATGCAGCAACTTGGTTTGTGAAACTTCTTGAAAAACGTCCGGCATTAGAAACAACAGCCTATGCCATTGTTGCTTGGGTCGGTGTCAAACTTGCTATGATTACCCTTGCGCATGAGGATATTGGTATCTTAGATCATGATTTCCCCCACAGCACCGCTTGGACTCTAATCTTCTATGGAGTATTGGTCAGTATCGCTCTCATCGGTTGGTTTGCATCGGGGAATAAGAAAGAGAAAAGTGGAAATAATCAACTCTGATAAAACCAAATTTGCGAAAAGCAACAGGTGTTCATCTTGCAAGTAGCATGATAGGATCTTCAAACGAAGATAACTACGCAAAATTGAAGAGGCAGAAATGTTGTTAAATCAACCTTTCTGCCTCTCTATTTACTCAAATTCGGCTACATGACCCCTTTTGTACAGCTCCTCTAAATTTATATCTTTTTCAATTCATGACTTTACAAATACGGTCTTAATAGACGTGTAAAACTCCTTTGCCGCTTCCCCTTGCTCACGGGAGTGGGAGCTGGATTGTTTCATTCCCCCGAATGGAGCTTGTAGTTCAACTCCAGCCGATTCAGCGTTAATCCGTACGAGACCAGCATCCATCTCATTAATGAAGGAAAGCATGTGACCGATATTTTTGGTGAAAATAGAAGCACTTAGCCCAAACTTCACGTCGTTTGCAATGTGTACGGCTTCTTCTAACGTCTCCACTTTAATCAGGGCAAGTACGGGTCCGAAGATTTCCTCTTGAGCGATCGTCATGCTGTTACTAACGTTTTCGAAGACAGCGGGTTCCATAAAGAATCCATCGGCTAATTCCCCTTCCTCTATACGTTTACCACCGTGAATCAATGTTGCGCCTTCTTCGATTCCTTTCTTAACATAGGATAGTGCTGTATTAAGCTGATTCTCACTTGCACATGGACCCATCCATACATCTTCATTCATGCCATTTCCAACTTTTATTTCCTTTATCTTTTCAATCAGTTGATTTTTGAATTCCTCATACACTTCACTTTGTACAATTACCCGGCTTGTGGCTGTACATTTCTGTCCCGTGGATCGGAGGCCTCCGCTAATCGTTGCTTCTACGGCCTGTGTTAAATCGGCGTCATTGGCAACGATAACAGGGTTCTTCCCGCCCATTTCCAACTGATATTTAGCACCACGCTTGAAAGCCCCCAGTCCAATTGTTTTACCGACAGAATCAGACCCCGTGAATGTAACCGCATTGATATCCGGGTGATCGGTAATCTCCTGACCAATGACAGACCCCGGTCCTGTTACCATATTAATCGTACCCACCGGAAGCCCTGCCTCATCAAAACATTCTATTACCTTGGCGGCGGTTACGGCCGCTTCTTGAGCTGGTTTCAGAATAACGGCATTTCCATAGATGAGTGCCGGTGCCATTTTCCAGATAGGGATGGCTACTGGGAAATTCCAAGGCGTGATCACACCTACAACTCCTAGGGGAACACGAGTCGTGAACATCAGGGCTTCGGAATCCGATGGAGGAATCACATCACCTATCTTCCTCATTCCCTCTCCTGCATAATAACGTAGGATGGCGACACCTCTAGCTGTTTCCCCTTTCGCTTCCGGAAACGTTTTTCCCATTTCACGCGTCATCGTTTCCGCAATTTCATCGATACGTCGCTCGATTGCATTCGCGGCCTTATACAAAAACTCTCCACGGGCAGCACCGGATAGTTTCCTCCAATACACTTGTGCTTTCTTCGCGGCAAGCACCGCATGATCCAAGTCTTCTTTCTCGGACTGTTGTACATACCCGACGACTTCATGACGATTGGCTGGATTGATACTCGTATCAACCTTTTGAATAGAAGCCGATACCCATTTACCATTGATATAGTTTAAATACGTTTTTTCATCAGTTTTTATGTTCATCTTATATACCCCCATATTCCTTGTAATGGTTTAATTGTGAAATAAATTGAATGAATAGTTAGATTATTATTGTTGCACAAGTGTCTTCTACAAAATCAGTACACCATCTGCTTTACTCAAACTAAAATGTTCTTCGGTAACTTTACATTATTTTTCAAGACACCGATTCCAGAGACTTCAATTTCAATCCGATCTCCATCCAATAAAGTAAAGTCATTTGCTGGAATGATACACGTACCCGTCAACAAAACAGTGCCGTCAAAAATTTCATTGTCGCGAATGAGGAACGATACTAATTCATGGTATTTTCTTTTTAACTGGCTGGTATTCGCCTGTCCCTCTACTTTAAGCTCGTCATTCCGGTAGATTCTACAGGTGATGTCGAAATCATAAGGATCTTTCACGGACTCGGCAAGGAGGATGGCCGGCCCAATGGAACAAGAGTTTTTCCACATTTTTGCTTGTGGGAGATAAAGAGGATTCTCCCCTTCAATGTCACGACAACTCATGTCATTCCCAATCGTATAACCAAGAATGTCACCTTCCCGGTCGATGACAAGGCCCAGTTCAGGCTCAGGAATCTGCCAATTGGAATCACTGCGTAAATATACGTCCTTCCCTGGGCCAACTGTACGCGCGGCCGTGGACTTAAAGAAAATTTCCGGACGTTCCGCCTCATAGATCTTGTCATAGAAAGTAGTGGCATCAAGCTTTCCATCTGTCGCTTCATAGTTACGTGCATCGCGACTACGCTCATATGTAACGCCAGACGCCCATACTTCTTCCGCTACAATGGGAACGAGTAACGATAAATCTTCTAATGATTGTTGAATAGGCACTGATGTAGAAAGGAAATTTTCTATGAAAGAGAGTGGGGACACTTGTTGTTCATTTGCCTGTTGGATGAGTTCAATCAAGCCTTCTTGAGGAAGGGGGTATACCTCTCCCCCAATGGTAACAGCTGCTAGCGTTGCTTTTGAGTGCTCATTGATATATCGGATAATCCGCATTAAATAGCCTCCTTTTGTTTTATATTATAAAACACGGTTTCTATATATAGACAAAAGGGAAGGGAACCACCTTCTATGAAATTGGTATCCCATTTCCCATTTGCTCTGATAATTCTAAGGTCGCCTGTTTCAGTTGTTCGATGAAAACGTCTAACTGAGAATCATTTATGCGACCTACGAGTGTAGAAAGACTAATCGCTGCAATAACCTTATTCTCATGATTTCGAATAGGCGCTGCAATACAACGAACGCCAGGCTCATTTTCCTGGTTATCGATGGCGTACCCTTGAGATCGAACTTGTTGAAGCTCACGCATGAATTTAGATTCATCCGTAATGGTAAGCTCCGTTTGTTTTAAATAGACATATTCATGTAGAATTTTTTTAATTTCTTCCGGATCTTTAAAGGCGATTAACGCTTTACCGACAGCAGAGCAGTGAAGTGGAATTCGTTTTCCTATTTTTGAATAAAGAATAACAGCCATAGGGCCCTCCACTTTATCAATATATACCCCTTCTTTTCCGTCCAATATAACCAAGTGAGTTGTCTGTCCGGTTTTTGCCGATAAATCCATTAAGTATTTTTTTGATAAATCTCTAACGTCCAAAGACTGTATGACATAGTTCCCTCTTTCAAAAAGCTTCATTCCCAATCCATACTTCCCATTCTCAGGATTCTGGCTGATATAGCCATGATTTAAAAGCGTTTTCAATAAAGAATGGATGGTACTCTTGTGAAGTCCCATTTGATTACTGATATCTGTTATCTTCAATTCTGTTGTATGTTCGTCAAACAAATCGAGAATGCGAAGAGCGCGATCTACTGATTGAATAACAGGCATGATTGTCACCTACTTGTTTTAAATTATGAAACTCGGTTTTATAATGACAAAATTTTCTCATAATTCAATATAATACTAGATTTTTTGAAAAGTCAAGAAGCAATATTACTTACATGGAATTTTTTTCGTCCCATAAATAATTGGATTGAATCCATTTATGTACCTACATAAAATTAAGATGATCCGGATTATTCTTCAGATGACCCCTCCTGGATTACGTCATTATTATCTAGGTAAAACTTCTTATAAATATACGGTTTTTTCCTACGAAAAAATTAATTGACTTTTCAGAAAATATATGATTACTTTAGATTACATCATAAGTTTTTTATAGATGAACGTTGTTTTATATTATAAAACAAAAGGAGGTTTCTCAGAGAACTTCGAAGATAAATATAGATTTGTAGGGAATTAATTACCGGAATATTGCGTGATTTACTTGCGATGAAAGCGAAAATCTAATTGCGGAGGTTTATATATATGTCATTTCAATCAATATTTGGCGATGAGGATGTCTCTCTTTACAAAATTCAAACGCATGCAAAAGGGGCAGATGGTTCCCTCCCCCTTACTTCCGAAATGTTGTTAGAATCACCAAGTGGTGACCTTTTTGGATTATCTCAAAATGTTGGAATGGGATGGTCAGCTTCAAACCTCCTTGGAAAACAAGTCCTCATCCTCGGTACTCAAGGGGGAATTAGGGATCATGATGGTACGCCTATTGCATTAGGCTATCATACCGGCCATTGGGAAATAGGTCTATTAATGAAGGCGGCAGCCGAAGAGATTAGTAAACAAGGCGGCGTTCCCTTTGCAGGATTCGTAAGTGACCCATGCGATGGTCGTACTCAAGGAACGACCGGGATGTTTGATTCCCTTCCGTATCGAAATGATGCCGCCATCGTCTATCGAAGATTAATTCGATCATTGCCTACGGGCCGTGCAGTCATTGGGGTGGCTACATGTGATAAAGGTCTTCCAGCCATGATGGTCGCTTTAGCTTCCATGCACGATTTGCCAACTGTCATCGTCCCTGGAGGTGTGACACTTCCACCCACCAATGGAGAAGATGCAGGAAAGATCCAAACCATCGGGGCGCGATATGCAAACAACGAAATTACGTTGCAAGAAGCTGCCGACCTCGGTTGCCGTGCGTGTGCAACACCAGGCGGCGGCTGTCAATTCCTTGGTACGGCTGGCACATCCCAAGTCGTGGCAGAGGCTCTTGGAATGGCACTACCTCACTCGGCACTAGCCCCTTCAGGCCAACCAGTATGGGTGGAGATGGCAAAGCAATCAGCACGTGCAGCCTTAGAATTGGAGAAGAGAAAAATATCCACCAAGGATATTATTACGGATAAAGCGATAGAAAATGCAATGGTGATTCACGCAGCTTTCGGAGGTTCCACAAACTTATTACTTCATATCCCAGCCATTGCCCATGCAGCTAAATGCAAGTTACCAACTGTTGAAGATTGGACCAGGATCAATAAGAAAGTACCCCGCCTAGTCGATGTACTGCCAAATGGTCCGACTGGCCATACAACCGTAAAGGTATTCCTGGCAGGTGGGGTCCCGGAAGTAATGCTTAATTTAAGAAAACTAGGTGTCTTGCATGAAGATGTACTAACCGTTACCGGAGAAACCCTTGGTGCTAACCTCGATTGGTGGGAACAATCAGAACGACGGGCCATGATGAAGAAACAACTGTTAGAAAATGATGGGATCAATCCTGATGACGTGATCATGGACCCAGCCATAGCAAAAGAAAAAGGGCTAACGTCTACCGTAACATTCCCGAAAGGAAATATTGCTCCTGAAGGATCAGTCATTAAATCCACTTCCATTGATCCATCTGTAGTGGGAGAAGATGGAGTATATCGCCACACAGGAAAAGCCAAAGTGTTCACTTCAGAAAAGTCCGCTATAAAAGCGATTAAAACAGGAGGCATACAAGCAGGAGATATCATGGTCGTTATGGGCGGCGGTCCTTCAGGAACGGGGATGGAGGAAACCTATCAACTAACATCGGCCTTAAAACATCTGTCTTACGGAAAACATGTCTCCTTGATTACGGATGCGCGTTTTTCTGGTGTCTCTACTGGCGCATGTATTGGACACATTGGACCCGAGGCCTTGGCTGGCGGAGCAATAGGAAAATTGCGTGACGGAGATATCATTGAAATCATCGTCGATCGCAATCAATTAGCGGGTTCCGTCAATTTCGTCGGAACGGAGAATGAAAGACTTTCTTTAGAAGAGGCCACTACAGTCTTAGAAGCACGTGACCTTCACCCGGACCTTAGACCGGATCCCAAACTTCCAGATGATACTCGTTTATGGGCTGCACTTCAATCAGTGAGTGGAGGAACTTGGCGTGGAAATATCTATGATACAGATCGAATTATCGAAGTTCTAAAAGCCGGAATAAAAGCATTGGGTGAAGAAAAAACACTCGTTCAGAATTAATATATTTCTGTTCAACTTTGGTGCTTTTTAACACTCTCCCTATCTCCTAAGAAACTGGATAATGAAGTACGCTGACTTTTGCAAAATGAAAGCGGTTACTATTTGACTGGTAAACAAAAGAGCATAACCATCCTAGAGTCATTATTTTCGTAGTTTAAGCAAACTGAAAAATTTAATTATTTCATGGGGGTATAGTATGCCATTACTTATAGTAGCGTTTGGGATTATCCTGTTGCTCATTTTGATTACTGGATTCAAGTTAAATACATTCGTTTCATTGATTGTTGTCTCTTTCGTTGTCTCTTTAGCGCTAGGGACGCCTTTAAAGGATATTGTGACAACCATTGAAGGTGGATTAGGCGGTACACTTGGCCATATTGCTTTAATCTTTGGGCTTGGAGCCATGCTCGGTCGATTAATTGCCGATGCAGGAGGAGCCCAGCGGATTGCCATGACCTTAATTAACAAATTTGGCGAAGATAAAATTCAGTGGGCTGTTGTGGTTGCCTCTTTTATCGTCGGGATCGCCCTATTCTTTGAAGTAGGATTGGTGTTATTGATTCCGATTGTATTCACCATGGCCAAAGAACTGAAAGTTTCAATTCTACACCTAGGTATCCCCATGGCTGCAGCCTTATTAGCCACACATAGTTTCCTACCCCCACATCCAGGCCCAACAGTCATAGCTGGTGAATATGGTGCAGATATTGGATTGGTTTTACTTTACGGGATCATTGTCGCCATACCGACCGTCATCCTTGCAGGTCCCCTATATACGAAGTTTGCTAAAAAAATAGTCCCGGATGCATTCAAGAAAACGGGTAATATCGCTTCTTTGGGCGAACAAAAAACATTCAAGCTGGAAGAAACGCCTGGTTTCGGAATAAGTGTTTTGACTGCCATGTTCCCTGTTTTATTAATGGCCATAGCCACCATCCTTGATATGGTTCAAAAATCAGTAGGCTTTGAAGATAATACATTAATAGAAATCGTTCGTCTGGTAGGAAACGCTTCGACTGCCATGTTGTTATCTTTATTTCTTGCCTTCTATACAATGGGAATCGCAAGAAAGACTCCAATAAGGGATGTAATGGCTTCCTGTACCTCATCCATTGCCGCAATCGGGATGATGCTCTTGATCATTGGAGGCGGCGGTGCCTTCAAGCAAGTACTCATCACTGGTGGTGTAGGAGATTACGTAGCCGAATTATTCACAGGCAGTGCCATGTCACCAATCATCCTTGCCTGGTTAGTCGCTGCCATCTTAAGGGTTTCCTTAGGATCAGCCACAGTTGCCGCTATCTCCACTGCAGGATTAGTCATCCCCATCCTGGCTCAATACGATGTGAATCTAGCCTTGGTAACGCTTGCGACTGGAGCCGGCAGTTCCATTTGTTCGCATGTGAATGACGCAGGATTTTGGATGATTAAAGAATACTTTGGACTAAGCATGAAAGAAACATTCTCAACATGGACCGTACTATCCACTATCACCTCCATATCAGGATTAGGATTCATATTATTATTAAACTCATCCCTGATTATCGCAGGAATCATCATCGTTCTCATTATAATAGGAGCCGTGTATTTCAGTATGACGGACCGACCTAAAGACAAACGAAACACAGTCGGAATATAAAGACGTAAAGAGTCTATATAGTGAAAAAGAGAAGTGGAAATCCTACTAGTCTGTAGAGGATCCACTTCTCTTTTTTATCGTGTGTAAGACAGCTCAATCATTAGGGATCTCTTCGTAACCCAACTTCATGATTACTTCCCTATGTTGAGGATATTTCGACAATAGCTCTTCTTGAGTGAACAGCTCGAAGTCCTGGAACTCAAAACCGGGCGAGACCATGCATCCAACTAATGAGAACGTATCTTCATCCATGACGGAAGAACCGAAGATGGAGTTTTTCGGAACCAACACTTGCGGGACTTCCCCTTCGTCCAGGTTAATCCCCAGCTTATGTTCTTTGTAGTCCCCATTCTCATCAATCACATGAATTATTAAAGGGCTTCCCGCATGGTAATACCATAATTCATCGGATTTCAAACGATGTAGATGGGAAATGTCATTCGAACCCAATAGAAAGAAGATGCTTGTATAAAGCTTTCTCTTTCCTTCAAACGCTACCGATAACTCTTGATCTGAAGTCCGCTCCTCGGATTCAAATGTCCGTTTATAAAATCCACCCTCTGGATGTGGTTCCATCCCGAGCTTGGTCACATAATAGTTCGCATCATTCATAGAAAATACCTCCAAAAAAAGTCCGCTCAATAGTAAGGACGGCGCGTGATTTGATCATATATCAAACCGTACCTACATTTCAATCTAGTATGCAAGCTTATCCAATCCTTCTTCATCGATAATTTGGTCTACCGACATGCCACGGGGCATATCGGGTGGGAATGCATTTTCACCAAACGTATCACCACATTGTGTCTGTGTGACAAAAAAGTAGGAACTGGAGTATTCATATTCTTCGTTCCCGACTCCATCCGTGCCTCCAATATGGATGCACGCTTCGTCAATCTTTTCTTTATTCCCTTCTGAATCCACATAATAATATTGGTCATTAATTATGCCTTCGCTTACAGGAAGGGAGCTGAGTGTGTAGCCTTTATCATTGATTCGGTACACATCAAAACCTTCACTTTTCTCAGGTGGCGGTGCATCCTCGATATTGTACACCACCCTCACTTCCCCCTCATACCCTTTTGGAATGAGATACGATCGATTGGTATACTCTTCGAACATCGTATCCGGAAGTAGCATTAACCCGAATGCAGCCAACGAGAAGAAGAGGACGGTGGATAGCCCGTTCATGAACATCATCTTGTTCGCCGGCTTTTGCCCCCTCCCGTTTCCTCGCGCACTCTGCCACTCTTCTGAAAGAAAGAAGAGCAAAGAGCAGACAACGGCAAAGACTCCTAGATCTCGTAAAACGATGAAGGATAAAAACCCAAAAACCGAATAGACCAAAGAAGCCAAAACAAAACGATATCTTCCAGCCTTTCTCGTGACAAAATCCGATAAAAACGAAACCGGGATTCCGTATACGGTACACCCGATGAAAGCATAGATCAACACGATTACAAACATCCAGGGCTCCAGAAGAAGAAAGAACCCGCTGAGGATAATGCTGACAACTAGGACAGATTTGATTTTTCTACTGATTATTTCTTGCATGGCAATTCTCCTTTGGTGGTCTAGTACCCAAAAATCATCTAGCCTTCCGCTCAAAATGATAATGCAACCGATATTCACAAATATCCTTGGTCATATCAAATAAAAGCGACTGATCCTCTGGTGCAATATCGAAATTCAGCTTAAACGTATCATCTTCATACGAAAGGAGGCCCTTAGAACTTCCACTCCACTTGGTCATCGGCATCGTTGCTATCAACTTACTAACTCCAGCTTCATCATACTGCCATAGTTTCTTAGAAGAGTTGTCTGCAAAGTCGATTTGTTTACGATATTCGGTTTCAGTTAAGTAACCATGGAAGAAAGGAGCCGCTTGCTTAGATGTAATGGGTTTGGACCAATCATTCTGTCCGCGCTCCAGCATCGCCAGTAGAACCACCATCTTATAACTCTTCGCCATACCGGTCTTTTCTACTTCCACCAACCATTGTTCATATTTATGAAAAATGGCTGATTCACTTTGTGAAAGCTCCCCCGCCCATTCTAAAAATCCATAATAAGAAGAGAACTCCTGCCGATACTGCGGAGAATCGGAGGCCCCTTTTAGATGTAACTCCAAATATGTTGGTCTTCTTCCTAACTCTTGCTTTAATACTTGATAATCGCTCAGTAGTTTGTCCCGTCTAGGTTGTTTCTTCCTCGTCATTTCCTTTAAAAGATTAATAACTTGAACATCCAATTCTATATCACATAATTCAGGAACGACTGGCTCAATGATCTTGCTTTTCTTTTTGCCACTGAAGTCTTTATCAAACAAACTCAACTTAACATCTGCATTACGATAGTTGCCTATCAAATCGATGATCACGCAATGATCCTTGGTATCATGGAGCCGTAGCCCCCTGCCCACTTGTTGGGTAAAGACCGTTAAAGATTCAGTCGGTCTTACAAACAAAAGCGTATCTACGGCCGGAATATCGACTCCCTCATTGAATAGATTGACCGTAAAAATAATATCCAACGTGCCATCTGCAAGCTGACTTATGGCATCATCTCGGTTAAGGCCCACTTGCTTGGAATGAAGGCTAACCGTTCGAAATCCCTTCCTATTAAAATAGGTAGAAAGAAAATCGGCTTGTTTAATCGAAGAACAGAAGCCTATTGTCCGCGTTTGCTTTTTGTCTGTCCAAGCCTTCAGTACCTTATCAGCCATCTCATCCCGTAATTGAAGCTGAAGTAATTCGGCTTCATCATACCGATTCCCGAGCCATGTAATCTGACTATAATCTGTCTCATCATAGACACCATAATATTTAAATGGTGAAAGCCAGTTCCGCTCAATTGCCTCCAAGAAATCCAATCGGAAAGCGACATTCCCACCGCAAATTGCATACACATCTTTGTTATCGTTTCGATCCGGCGTGGCTGTTATCCCCAACATGAATTTCGGCTGAAAGTACTCCAGCACCCGTTGATAAGAATCCGCTGCCGCATGATGAAATTCATCGACCACAATCAAATCAAACTCTTCAGGATCAAACACTTGGAGATGCCGCTGCATGCTTAATGTATAAATGGAAGCAAAAGTGGTGTGTCCGTTCGTTTCCTTCACCTTGCCATTATAGATCGAAAAATCCTGATCAGGCATGACCGTCTGGAATGACTTCTTTGCCTGATGCAGGATTTCTTCAAGATGGGCAATAAACAGGACCCGTTTAAAACTACGAGCAAAGAAACCAGCAAGATACGTTTTTCCTAATCCGGTCGCCATCACGACCAATGCCTTATCATAATCTTCTACCAGTGTTTTATTCAGTTCCTCAAGCGCCTCGATTTGTGCAAATCGTGGATAAATTTCTCCATACGGAGCCGGTGGATCATGAATGACTTCAGTTGTTGGAATGGGTTCTGTCTCGCTTGGAAGCATTAAATCCATTTCTTCTGTCTCGGTCCATTTTTGTGCAAGATTTGGCGTATGTATGTGAAACTTCTCATACCGATCTTCGTACTCCTTCAGCGTTTCTTGATTCAATGGAATCGTTTGACCGGCATAAAACGTTTCTAAAAAAAGGTGCAAGCCTTCAGAAAAGACATCCTCATCATCACTAATGGAAAGACTCCACTCCACCCCATGACTTAACGCTGACCTTGATAGATTGGAAGAACCAACAAACAAGCAATCCTGATTCTCCGTTTGGAAAAGGTAGGCTTTGGGATGAAAGGACACACCATTACTCTTCCACAGTCTGACCTCAATCCTAGGATCAATCTCTAAAAACATTCGCAATGCTTCTGGCTGCGTCACAAATAAATAATCGCCTGTACACACCTTAATCTCTGCCCCACGTTCAGCTGCCACTTTCAAGGCATCTCTCAGATACTGAACACCAGACTTCATGACAAAGGAAGTCAAAATACATATCGAAGAAGCAGACTGAATCTGTTCCAATAAGTGCGTTCCAAGTTGATGGGTGATTAACTGAACCTTACTCATCTTCAACCTCAATCAGATAAATCTTCTCCATAAAGCCACCACGTTTAGCAGCCTTACTTCTCCGAACTTCTTCTACTTCCTCCATAGAAGATCCATGATACTCAGCTAGTGCATGCATAATTTCCAACACATCTGCCAATTCTTCAATCGCATCTTCTTTATTATCCGTCTCTACATATTCCTGTAACTCCTCAAAGCTTTTCTTTTTCAGTTCATCTATGTATTCATTATCATTTAACACTCTGGTTGTATATTTCTTACCTGTGGCTTCGATTATTTGTGGGATACGATCCCGGACTAGTTTGTTGTGGACTGGCATATAACAACGGCCTCCTTTAGGTTTATATCATGATTATATCAAAAGACCCTCTTTATTTTGTCATTTCCACACAGGCTCTCAATCATGATATTATTTACACATAGCAAAACCATAGGAGGATACCATGAAGAAGCTAGTTAAAGTAGTTGCAGCCATTATCGAAAACGAGAAAAATGAAATACTATGTGCGTTACGCTCTCCAGACATGAGCATTCCAAATATGTGGGAGTTTCCCGGTGGAAAAATAGAAAAAGGTGAAGATGCCTTTTCTGCTTTAATAAGAGAGATTGATGAAGAATTGCAGTGTAAAGTAGAAACAGAAGGGGCGGTATTTAATGATAACACCCATGAATACGACACCTTCATTATTAATTTGTTATCCATAAAATGTAGAATTATTGAAGGGACACCAACAGCAAGTGAGCATTCCAAGTTCATTTGGTTAAAACGAGAAAATTTAAGCTCTCTTAAATGGGCACCTGCTGACATCCCAGCAGTTGAGCAATTGATGAACGAAAAAAATAGTCTTCTCAAATGAGTAGACTATTTTTTTCATAACCGGCTTATTTCCCCAACTACTTCTAGCCTCTTACCACATTCGTTCTCTCTTTACATATCGTCTTTTTCCGCTTTCTTATAAAAAGGACTCAAGTTTATAAATAGTTTTTTCAACTGTTCTTCTTCAATATTATCCTTAAATATATATTCAATCAGTTCTTCTTGGCGCGCTTGTCCTAAACTCAGTCGGTAGAGAGCAAGGATTTTCATAAGCCGGTCATATTTTACCCCGTCTCTGCTAAGTGGATAGAGTGGAACAATCCTCTCAATTTTAATGTCCTGGTTTCCTGGGAGACTCCAAAACGGCACTAATTCCGATGTTTGATCATCTCTTTCCACGAAGTTCGCGGTATGAAACATCTCCTGCCATATGTTTTTTTTAAATTTTATATCACCGTATTTATTGGCGATGTTCTGCCGGATAGCTAGGGATTTATACCGGTTGATTCTACCCTCTCGCTGCTCCAGGTCAATCGGGTTTGAAGTGAGATTCCAATGGAAGATTTTCCGGCAATAATAGTGAAAGTCTAGTCCCTCCTGTCCGATTGAAGTTGTGGCCAACACAAATGGACGAAAGGGCGAATTGAACGATAGCCGGATGTTTTCCTTTCGGTTAAGTGTTTTATCCTCATTTCTCGTATCATAAAAGCCAACGGCATAATTGGTTCTCATTTTGATGTAGGGGTCTTCTCCCCCTTTGTTCTCTTTGCCATCAGACATGATGCGATTTTTAAAAGTTTGATACGTATCAACATTGTAGCTTGCCGTGTGTGTTTTTAGAGAATTGGCCATCACTTTAATCAGCTGTTTATTTCGCTGCTGTTTTTCTGCTTTATTCAGCCCGCCTTCTTCAAGAAGCATATGGGCATATTCATCGAGCATGGCTTGGATATTTCCATCGACACAGTATTTGAGCACGTTTTGCCAATAAGCGTCCTTACTTTCCGTTCCATATTCTAGTTCGACAATAGAGATGGCTTCCTGTGTATTAAAACGGTCAACCATGACCTTAGCCAGATGAATGGCTCCTGTCAGAGATTCACTGTCCAAATCCTCAAGCATCCTGGCTACGGCCACGGCGGGAGATCCTAAAACCATATGAACGAGAACATCAAGTAAATTATCTGGCTGTCTCCCTAGCACGGGAAGCTTTTCACTGACAAAGATTGACCGAAGCTCTTCTACATGCTTCTTTAATACACCTTTATCCGCTCCGTTCTCTTCTTTTTCATCAGCCTCCAATGAAGGTAAAACATCCGATTTCTCAAACCACTCATGAATCGGCTTTTCACCTAAATCGAATAACAATGGAGCCAGGTAATACCATCTTTCATCCTGACGTGACTGGTCTTCCTTCCGTTCATATGGTAGTTGATCGAGCCTTTTTTGAATTTCAGCCTTTATCTCTCCTTTTATTTCGGCAATAGTAAGCTTCCTATTCAACACATCTACCGGGTTGAAGAGCTTAGCCAAGGTGATGGAAGGATATAAAAGAGTAAGATGATTCATATTGGCTGGCGCCTGATCTTTCATAGCGAACGTTAATCTTGGTGAAGGGAACCGTCGTTCTGCAAAGTAGTTTCGTGTTTTATCCTTTTTCTTCTTTAGTGTTTTCTTAATCAATTCTCCTACTGTTCGACGCTCAGCTTCATAGGAAATAAGAGTCGCGATTGCCCGCGGGACCATTTCCCATGCAGAGAACGCTAGCACTTTAGAAAAACGGCTTTGCCCGGTGAAAGGACCCCCAAACTCATAGTAGGGAATGGACGGTGGGATCCACATAAGTCTCTCCGCTTTTTTTGGAAGGGAGGTTTCTTGCAGTTTCGTTAGCTTGGCATTCATGGCCGGCAATTTCTCATAGTTTGCGATTGCCTTTCGACTCACCCAAAGCACAGGTTTTCTAGCCAATGTGATTTTGTCACGGTTTTCCCTAAAATAATGGGTGATCTTTTGCTTCAGCTTATAATGCTCCATGAAGGACATGAGAAAAGGTGCGGATTTCACATATTCTGCCGGTACCTTGTCCTTTAAATCTGCATCCTCCAAAAGTCGGTCCATTTCGATATAGGACAGCACATCATTTTCGGTAATCCTCAGAGGACTCCCAACGGAAGAATCAATCAGCTCGCTTGCACCCTCCACAAGCATACGTTCAGTACGTGCTATACCTTTATAGAGACTATCTTCTGCTTTCTGTTTCTTGATTGTGACCATCGCAAAATCTTGAAATTCTAATTGGCTTAAAGCGAATGAATAATCATGCCACACTTTCTTGAAATTCTGTTGATGCTCCGGATGTTTTTCAAACAAAAAATCCGTGACCTGCATAAATTCCTTATAGTGATCATCGCTTCCCGTTTCACTCATTTCTTCCATTGTGGAATATAACTTGTAGGGAGTGGCAGACAATAAAAGAATGTTCACCTTTTCTTCATTTTCCTTGGAGCTGTTAAAAAACTTACTGGCTAGTAGGGCCGTTTCACTCTCTCCGTCAGAATCAATCAGCTCGGGGAAGCGCTGAAACTCATCCATAATCACAAGATCAGCATCCATTAAATCGACACTGATTTCTGCCATCATTTTTCGCAGCTCATGGATCAGTTTACTGGCACCGTCTACTCGTTTACCCGGTATTCCTTCCCTGCGTATGACGTGACAAACCTCTGCTAAAATCTCCACCAAGTCCGCTTCCTGCTTGAAGAAACCATCGACCTTCTCAAGGAGGACTGTGCAATATTCGTTATTGCTCTGCGCGTCACAAGCCTCGACTCTCTCTTCATAAACGTGTTTCCACCAATCCCAGCTTTTTGTGGCCGTGTCCATCATCAAGGTTTCTAACTCAACTAGATAAGGCTGCAAAAGGTGATATCTTTTTAAAATAGCGAACATCAAAGCTCTTTCTAAAACACTTCCACAACCTCCAGTCATATCGAAGGAAGTGGATGGGGTTAACGGAATGAGCTGGATATAATGATCCTTCATTTCCGGATTGAATTTATTTTCAAATATTTTCAAATGCTGCATCGATAACCTTGTATCCGACAGGCCGTCCAACAAAACCTGTTGATCGATTTTCAGCTTCGCCAGGTTTTGGCCTGCAATGCTTTGATTGGAACAAACATATACGACCTTAAATAAATCATCATTCAATGCATACCGGTGATAGCGGGCCATTTTGGCTATGACCCCTCTCGCTATCATTGTTTTGCCAAGCCCGACTTCATCCGCTACTAGGACACGTGCATAATCATGGGTAAAAAGGTGATAGACCCTCTCCACGGTTGCTTGCTGAAAATCTTTTAACCCAGAAAGGATTTCCTGTTCCTTTTGAATGAGATTCATCATCTTCTCACCTTCTTAGCTGCTTTGTTGAATGTTTGATATAAGGCATGGAACTCATTTGGGATGATGTCTTCGTCATGGGTGATGATATCCATAATCGCTTCCACTTCTTTCAGTTTCTCTGGTGAACGGGAAGCTGCTCTTAGCATATTCTCATAGAGAACAGGGTAATCGCCTGTCGTCATATCCCAATTCCCTGCTCCAAACTTCTTATTCTGTGACTCCTCAAGGGCAGACAATAGTAAATCATCTGATAATAAAAAAGCCACATATTTCAGAAAGGTGTATGGGTCATTAATAATGGAACGGAAGATTTCTGATTCTCTTTCTTTTGGAATCCCTTCCGTCTCAATCTTGATAATTCTCTTCACCTTTTCGCCGTCTTTTTCTGCCCGGATATTATAAAATTCACCCAGCTCTAACAGGCTCAAATTTTGAATGAATGTCTCCTGTTTGAGTGGCTGCATGTTTTTACTTAACAATGGCCCAATTGAAAACTGGGTATCTTCAGGAAGTGAATCAAAAGTAATTCGCATAGTAAAGTGATTTTCTTCAGTAAGAATCATGGCTTTCGATGGTATTCGGCATAACTCTTTGATTCGCTTCTGTAGTTCATCGGTTACGTCTGATTCAAACTCGTCAGTGAATGGTGGAAGGGTTTCTATTTTTTCGAAGGGATTTTGTTCTTCATTCTCCCCGAATAAATCATCCAATAAATCCATAATCTTGAACCCATATTTTTGATAGTGTAATTTCAGCAAGAACTCTATGTTCCCGTTAAATGCATTGGATGAGCTATTGGCGGAACCAATATAAATATGATGCTGATTATATTTGGTTCTGGCATAGAGCTTTGCATGAATATCCTGAAATTGAGCCATGACATGTTCAGCATTTTCTTCACTAATGGAGGACTCGCCTTCAACCACACTATCTTTCAACACATATACATCGAAGTCCTGGAATACGTGTTCTTTAAGCTTAGATAATTCCGTTTTCCTTGTAATCAACACTTTAGTCGCATCTTTCAATGATTTATCATTTAGTTCTTTTATGATCGTTTCACTAAGGAATGGCGAAATGATAATCAGTTTATGATAGGTTTCAAATAGTTCCGTCTCTTCTTTTCCATATCCCTCAATGCCAATCGGACAGAACTCAACCTCCGGAATCGATGAATCAACCGTATCAAATTGGACGAATTCCAGCTCTGCTATTAATTTTTTGATTTGCTTTTTCTTTTGCTTATTTTTTGTATAGGGGATAAGGAAAGACAAGAAATCGGATAATGGCTGATTTCGAGGATTCTTTCCTTTTACCTTTTTCCCTTCCAGCGCAATCGCCATATCCCAGCTTCTATCGAAGGTCAGATTACGGGACAACACCAGCACCCGATATAATTCATTCCGATCTTTGTCATGATATTTTATGACCCAAACTTTTGGGTGAAAAGAATAATCGTTTTCTAATGCCACTTCAAATACTGAATTCTCCATTAATGCGAATAGGTTGTTTCCGTTCTTCGGCGCCTTAATTTGTCCTGCTTCACAATATATCGCAAATGCGTCCACGCTTCTTCTTAATCCCTCAAGAACATAAATTGGATCATCCTGAAGTGTATGGTCCATTTCTTCTGAAAGACTCAGGGCCAAAGGAACACCAACAAGTGCCTCCAAGTCCAATGAGTAAGTCGTTCCAATGGCAAACTCCACATCATACCCTGGCGGGGGCATTAGCAAATCGCTATAATTGAGTCGATTCTCTGCTGGTTTAAGCATGAGGTTCCTCCAATCCTTTCATGGTATCTGTGAGTAGTACTTTTGCATTTGCAAAACGGTATTGAAGCTTTTCGGTCCCAACCCAATCCCCTTCTTTATAATGGTACACCTTCGTATTGTGAAGCTTTGCGCGGTCTTTTGTTTTCAGTTCAATTTCACGGTTTATAATAAGCTGATCCATGACTGACTCGTCCCCTGATATGACTGCTTTTTGCCACCCCTCAAGAAACCTGTTCAATCGAATATTATGGATGCCAAGGCGATGGGTAAGCTCTCTGAATGGAAAGGACGGAAATTCTCGTTGGACAAAGGAACTCACCTTCCACTTTTCCCACTTCTGCAGGGCTTCTTCATTCTCTCCATTAGAAAGGATTACATTGTAACGGATATTCGCACCAGAGACGAACTCGCTAAACCGCTTTGCCATCATGTAGTCTTCTTTTATATGGGCCGGAAGATGGAGAGCATCACCAATGGCTTCGAAATCATGAATTTTCTCCACTTCTTCAAAATCTCTTTTAAGCAAAAAGGCAAATAAACTCTCTTTACCTCTTTCGGATTTGACGATTTTCCCTTTTAAGAATTCCGCCTCATGATAACTAAGTTCCATAGTGAGACCTTCCCTCCAATCCGCTTCTGGAAGAAGGCAACTCCAAAACATACCATTATATTCATCTATACTTGTATTCACATCATCATTTTCTTCATTGCCTAAGAATCGTGCCGAGTTTTTATTCTTCTTCATACTGATAACTGCCTTTGCATAGTTTGCCAATGAGAGGGAGTTATGCTTAAAGATTTCAAACGTTCGCAGTCCACTCCAATAGATACTGGAAGGTTTCCTCTTAAGCTTATGACCTGCACGAGCTCCAATAACGCCATCAACCTCTTGTTTATTCAAAATATCAATTAACGCGATTTCTTCTATATCTAGCTTTTCGATAAGTTCCTTCGAAGATTTATAATTCTCTTTCTCTAGTTCCATCAATAAATAAGGGACAATAAAAAAATACTTCGCCCTCGTCTGGATGGTCGATGTACCAGGAAAAAGAATATCAGCCAAGCCATCCCGAATGGACCCAATTCCGAGTTCATCCAATGCTCCTGGGGAAGATAGGGCATCAAGGACTGCCATCACCTTATTTCGATGTTCCCCCGAATAATCAATCCAACCAATTTTTAAAGAATTCAATGTAGGGCTCCTCTTTATTTAGTAGAATGAATAGATAACTTTATATTTATATTACAATTGTATCAGTAATTCGCTTTTGAAAAATAAATGGTTTATTGGTAATTATTTACTTATTATTAGTTGAATCCTGCCCATTTTAGCTCTCTAAAATGGGCACCTGCTGACATCCCAGCAGTTGAGCAATTGATGAACGAAAAAAATCCACTTTACAGATAGTAAAATGGATTTGCATCTTATTAAAGCAATCTAAGCACTTCCCTAAATACCTTCGATGGCTGGTGAATTAATAATTCTGTACTTAATACCCGTGTCTCGCTATTCTTACTTATCGATAAGGTTTGTTCTTCTTGGTTCAATCGAATTTCGATATCTTTAAATGAAAACGTTTCAAACTTGGAGGCTTGATCGACGACCTGACTATCCAGGCTGATTTGAATCTGATATCCTTCTAAGCATCCTCAAAAGAGTCGTTTCCTGTTTAATTTTCATATAAAGCTCTGGCAGCTCTTTCGCGTCATTTAGTTGGGTTAATGTGGTCATCATATAGGTTGCGATTCCGTATTTAACCGGACGGATCGCCTGCTTCGTATTCTTCCAGACATGCACAAAGAACGTCACGAAATACTCATCCGTTGATAACCTCTTGATTTCACCATACTCCTTAATGGCGTTCTCTTCGATGCCAGAGGTCTTATAAAGGGCTATATATTTCGCTTCCTGCCACCCTTTTCTCAAACTAGTAACCGGGATTTGATAGGATCCTTGTTGGATAAAATCTCGATAATCCCCTTCAGACGAAACCGTTCCGACAAGTACTTTTTCCTCTAACGTGGATGTCCATTCTTCTTTCGTTCCCCTAGGTAAGATCCGTTCCGCTTGGATTTCCTCAGGACCTTTTTCAATGAGGTGCTCGATGAATTGTTCGACCATATCCGTGGCCTGAGGCAAAAATGGCAGGCCACAATATTGACCGAAAAAAATACTGGGTACTTAACGTTTTATGAGTAAAAAGAGGTTTTTTAATAATAAAAAAGCCCCCAACCAATATGGGTGAGAGCCTTTGAAGCATTAATAATTAGAGACCTGTGAGCACCATTAAGACCGTATTTTTACGTTCTTTAATATGTCCTTATTATATAAAGAAAAATGAAATAAAACGATCATTGTAATATAAGATTTATCCTTTTTTACAACCTAAAAGGATAAATGAAAGAATATATTGTTCTATATATTTCGTGGCCAAAAAGTGGTCAAAATATTTAATGGCATCTTTTTATATGTTAGTTTTTATTTTCTTTCATATAATGTTTTTAGGACCCTAGTTTTTTCAATTACAGAGGCTAGTTAAAGAAGAATATCAACACTATCTTTAACAGAACTCAAGGAAGTCCTACAAGACTGAGAACAGTAGCGGACTTCCTTTATAAGTATTAGCCACACATAACAGACTTAAAGAGCAGACAGCAGAAAAGTTCCAAAGGTTCATTAAGCTAGGGATATATAGTCAATATTGAGCCACATGCTCACCTGTTTTTGTTTTCCCTAATATACGTGTAAACATTAAAAGATAACCATAAAATAAAGACGCTTGGTTTATGAACCGAGCGTTTTATCAATAAGCCCTTGTTGTAGATAACCATTTGTTTTATTCTCTAGAATATCCATATCTAAAATTATCTATATAAGGGGTATAATATTCTTTCCCGTGAGAATCGAATCCATCATCGCTATAGCCACGAACAAAATATACTTTAACATCCCAAGTTAATGACAGTCCCTCTCCCTCATCTAGTGTAACCATATAATGCACTAATTCATTTCTTAAAGCTTCCTCAATATCTCTCTTTAAATCTGATAATTCAAAGGGATTTTCACGTACATCCTTTTTATCTGCAAAAAAATCAACAAATGCTATATAGTTTGTATACTTATCATCATAATAAACAGCTCTTAACTGCATATCTATCCCCTTAACATTTAGCTCCAATTCTTTATATACAGCTTGAACACAATTATAAATACTACTTATATATGATACTGTTTTAAAATGCACACTTAGTCTCGAAGATAAATAAAGGAAAGCCCTTTTATAATGGGCGGTCCAAAAAGATGTTAAATGAGTATTATATATTTTCCAACCTACCTTACTGGAACTTCGAGGGAAAAATTGATTAATTAAAGAAAAATTACATGGCTTTAATAATCTATCCTCGATTTTAACTTCATCCCAATAATCAATAACTATCTCTCCGTTAGATTGTAGTTCTCTATAAGTGTTTATTAAACCAGTTGTTAAAGCGGTAGTACAAACTAATAAATACCCATCAGCATTAGCACTTTTACAATCAGTTACTAGAGAATACGATTCCTCTCTTCCAACACTTCTACCTGAATGGGCCTTATGTTTACATTGAACTAACCATGTCCTTTCAAAATTACTCAAAGGTCCTTGTACTTTTTCAACTATCAATAAATCACGACCACCATCAGGACCTTTGCCAGTCCAATGAGTCTCAAATCCCTCACGAACAAAAATCTCTCGAACTAAACGCTCTAAATCGGTTCCATCAATTGACAATTCAGTGAAATCTAACATACAAATACCTCCAAACAAATTTCCTTATTTTTTAACATAATACTAATATTCATTAATTTCTCCTTTTTGATAATATCTAATTGAACGGATTATGAGTTTCAAAAGTACTATGACCACTCTAATAGGTTCTTTTTTATCATAGGTAATCCGGATAACAAAAGGTTTAGATCACGTGTATATAAAATTTACAGATCTCTGACAGATTAGGAATCATTAAGGGATGGGTCCACGAGGATGGCAGCATAAATTTTGAAGGAAATAATTCTTTTCTACTGGACCTAAGAAATAGGAATTAAGAATGCAGTATCATAAAAAGATAAGCACAGCCATTCGTCAGTGCTTATCTTACAAATATATAAAATTTAAACAGCTTGTCTAAAGTTTATATTCTCTTTTGTCTTTTCCTTTTACTTACGTAGCTTTTTTTAGAGGTTTTAATGTATTGATTATTTTTAACATCATATATTATTCTTGTACCTGTTATTTGGTTAACTTGAGGTTTTATATTATAGTGAACTGCAAATGTTTCAGTGCTTTTAACGTTATAAGCTATTGTGAAGTTATTAAATCCTAGCTTTGATGAAATGTCATTCACCCTTTGGTAATTACGTGTTTCATCTGTATAAGGTTCCCAAGTAACTATATCTTCTCCGACCCTTTTTAACTCATATATAATGCACTTTTCACCTTCCTTATTCGTCAAAAATACAGCATCAAAGTCATTTATTACGCAATACATACTTAAATTTTCTCTTGTCCATTTCTGGAAATTGTCATTGAGACTCTTGTTCTCTTCCTTCGATGTTCCTATATTTACGTCAATACTCTTAAGTTCTTCCTTGAGTTTCTCTCTCAAACCATTACCATCAGTATCTTCATAATTACTGTTATAGCTTTTATAAGAAAAACAGCTCATTTTTTCTGGAGAATATAATAGAACATTTAAATATTCTTCGAATCTTGAATTAATTAAGTTATATGCTTGATTTTTATCAAGATTATTTTTTATTGTTTCCCAATTTTCTTCCGAAGCCTCAATTGTTAAAAGCCATAAATATTTACCACTTAAATTTATATATCTGATAGAAGGAAAAGATTCCTCAGGTAAACCTAGAGCAACCCGAAAACTTTCGTGACTCGACACAAAATTCTTCGGTGCTAAAAAATCATTTAACCAATCATTTTTTTCTGTTTGATTCATTAATTAATCCCCCATAACTATTTGTTATACCAACAAATAATTATAACCACCTTTAACTAATAATGTAATATTTTTTTAGAATTATATAATAAATGATATTACCAAGATATATCTGATACTTAAAACAACAAAATAACTGAGGCAAAGAATTTATCCTTGAACTCAGTTTCAATAAAGTAACGTTGATTTATAATGTCGATTTGCTCTGACCAAAAACTTTTTCTTTAAAATCCTCTCTAAACGCTTGTTTCGATTCCTTATTCTCTGAGAAAAATTTAATTCCAATCAAACGAACTTTTTCATTCTCATTTAACACTTTGATATCTGAACGTTTAGCCAACGATAACAGAAAGTCCTCTTTCCATTTATCTTTCTCTCGTAAATAATCCCCTTTAGGTTCTAAAAAAACCTGATATGTAAAATCAGCGTCTTTCATATATAACAAGAAATCTGGCATAAAACCACGAATTCCATCAATCTCTACAAATTTAATTTTTCGTTCATTTCGTATGAGATAGACTTCATCATATTTAGATTGTAACTCTTCCATATAATTATTAATGAAATCAATCATATCACTTTCCAGACCGTTAACAATCGCTTGGTCATAGATATACCAATCCTGGTCTTTCATATTTTTGGTTCTAATTACTTGATTAACATTTTTTACTCGCTGGTTCACTGTATTCATTTCAATTACATAGTCATCGATTAATTTTGAGATTGCAAAACCTTCGAATACAGGCGTTCCTCTTTCTTTCATATAATTTGAACGTATATTCCCTTCAGCATACACTAAGAATTTCTCTACTATGTCTAACTTCTCTTTTGCTGAAAGGTCTTTTACAGAAATACCATCTGGTAAAGTAATGTTAAATCTAATATTGCCTAAGAACTTTTTACCCTCAATAAAATCTTTCATACTTGAGATACTTGGGATATATTGTTTTAGATTGTTGAATCGATAAAATGGATTCCGTTGTATTCCTTTTTGTAATAAGCTCTTATCTATTAATAGCTCTTCCTCATGCTTTTTTGTACCTGCCGATGTAGTACGCTGAGAACCATATTGCTGTTCGACTGAAGTTTCATATTGCAACTCATAGTCTCGGGAAATATTGTAGTCGCTTAACGACTGATAGTCTTCAACAGAAGTGGGAACTAGCTTGTTAATGTAGATTTTCCCTTTATTGAATAGCTCGTTCTTACGAAATTTTGTTTTAACTTTTGCTTCTAGTCGGCTAATCTGGTCTTCTTTCACTTGAATATTTGCAGCTTTAAGTGATTTCTCAAGATTTTTGATGTATGAATTATCATTGATCGTATGGTAGTACAACGTTTCAATTACTTTTAAATCAGTGCTGGTATAATCAAGTCTTCGGATATATGACTTTTCTCCATTATGAATAAATGGATAATTACGGGCTCCTCTACCAATAAGTTGTGCCTCGCTATCAGTCGTATTTTTCGTATTTGATGCACCTTCACTTATCCGTACAATATCAAATAAGTTTAAAACATCCCATCCCTCATTTAATTTTGCCACCGCAAATATTGCACGAATTGGGTTACTTGAATCTTCCAAAGTATTTAACAATAGTGCGTTACTCTCAGACATAAAGGTAGACTCATTAGCGTTTAAAACAGTCTCACTTGTAAAGTCCCATTTTAAATCTCTAACTATTTGGTCTAAATCTTTTCCATTATAGTAAGAAAACATCTTACGCCAAATACTCTGTTCATTTTGATATACCGTAAGACCCTTCTGAATAATTTTTTGCATTTTTTCAACTGTAAGATTCTCTGTGAGATTTAAAAAGGTGTTATTTGCCTCTAAAGAAATAGCAATTTTGTTGGACTTAAAGAGAATAATCGGTTTTAAATCAATCCCATGATCTTTTGCAATGTATTTTCTATACTGGCTAAGTAACATACCATGTAACATCTTTTGCTCATCATCTTCATTAGCCCTTAATAACACAACATTTTTTGAATACCCGTCTTCCATAAATCGCTTTAAATCATATTGATAAATAATTTTATCTTGATACTTTCCAAAGAGCGCGTCATTCGTTAAATCAATAGTTGCTGTATATTCAATTAATCTGTTGGATGGATCGAGATCCAACAGGGTGCTAACAGTTTTTTCCCATGTTTTCTCTTCTGCTTCTTTTGTGTTTAGTTTTCTTTTATCACTTCTTGTTAGAACATTAATATGATGTGCCTCATCAGCAAGTAAAACAAGGTTAGTCTCCGTTAAAGATTCATAAGTAAGTCCGTTCTCCTTTGGATTACTTAAGTCCATATGGAGTTTTTGAATAGTTGTTAGTTTTAGATAAATCGTATTTTCTGCAGGCAATGCTGGAAAAACATCTACAACTTGAATATTAACTGAATTACCATCTATGATAATCCCACCGGAATTGAATAGATACTTAGGTGAAGTTATATTTGTTAAATTATCATAGGTTTTTTTTATAATTGCATCGCTATTAACAAAGAAAATAAAATTCTGATGCCCATTTTCTTTAAATTGATAAAGCATAGTCGCAGCCAATACTAAAGTTTTTCCAGATCCAGTAGCCATGTGAAAAAGTAAATGATTGAATGAAATATCTGCTGTGCTAGCACGCTGCGTGTAAATAAATTGTTTCAATGCTTGTTCTTGATAAGGCCTCAAGTTGTGTCTCAAATTATCATAGATATATTTTGGTATTTCTGGTGGTGTTTCAAATATGTCATTAAATCGCTTTTCGATTCTGGCATGTAAGATTTCTTTATTCATTATTCTTCACCGCTGCTTTTTTTCCTTGATAAAAAGAATTGTTAAAGTTTTTTACAGGCACTGGAATAGAGTAGTTAGCATCATCAACCTCTGTATAGCTTAAATATATTTGGTTAGAATCCAGACTTTCTATCAGTAACTTCTGCTTATCTTGTAATGGTAATGAAGCAAAACCACTATCTTCAGTCAAACGTTCTATATTTACTTTATAGTCCAAGAAAGCATTACTTTTAATTTCGGTAATAAGTTGTTCGATTTCTTGATTTGAGGGTGCGTTTTGAATACGAGTTATATATTTATGGTTTAACTCATATAGCTCTGCATAAACAAAACTACCACCTCCAGACCAACCGACTTCTTTTGATATCCCACCCTGCTCACCTTGTATGACTTTCTTTAATCGAGCAATAGAAACCCTTTCAATGTAATCCATTTGTTCAATACCAATGAACCTACGATTCATTTTCATCGCAACTGCTTGTGTAGTTGATGATCCCATAAAAAAATCTAAGACAATATCGTTCTCATTTGAACCTAAATGGATAATACGTTGCAATAATTTTTCCGGTTTGGGTGTAGCGAAGTCGTCAATATCCAATCCCAAGATTTCATTGCGAGCATCTTGATTATGAGATACCTCTGAATAACTCCAAATTGTTAATGGTGTGACTCCCTGTTTAACTTCTGATAAGAATCTTTTTATAGATGGAATATTATTCCCGTCTTCACCAAACCAAAAACGATTGTCTTTTACTAGTTCTTCAAATTTTTGCTTTGAAGTCCTCCAACATCTCCCCCTCGGTGGATTTACTATTCTACCGCTAGGAGTAGTGATAGGGTAATCATAATCCGCTGAATATGTCTTTACTAAAAAGTCACCAGCTTTCCAAGGTCCTCTAGAATCGTTGTCAGGATTTTTATATCTTTTATTCATTTCCTCTGTACGCGGAAGCAAATTCAACTTAAAACTCTCTTTGTTTTTTGCAAAAACTAGTATGTGATCATGCATATCAGAAAAGTATTTAGCATCATTCTGTGGTGAGTACTTTTTTTGCCAAATAATATTTGCTATAAAATTATTTCTGCCGAAAATTTCATCTGCAATCACTTTTAAATAATGTGATTCATCATCATCAATATTAATCCAGATAGAACCATCTTCACTTAATAATTCTTTGGCTGCCTCTAATCTATTTTTCATAAAAGTAAGCCATGTTGAGTGATTAAAGCGATCGTTATATCCAAACGAATCTTTACCTGTATTATAAGGAGGATCGATATATATTAATTTAATCTTACCTGCATATTTTACTCTTAATGTATGAAGTGCAATTAAATTGTTGCCCTTTAAGATTAAGTTGTCTGTATCTAAAAATTCTTGAGGAATAGTTTCGCCTTTTTCATTATATTTCTTAATATTAGTGAGTATTTTAGGAGAGAACATGACGTCTAACTCATCCTTTGCCAATACCTTATGATAAAACATTTCTTTTCTTTTAGAATCTTCCTTCATCATTCCGCCTTCAAGCACACAATCCTTATGCGGAAAGTCTAAAACAACATCGCTATTATACTTTAGATACTTTCCGTCACTAGATAACCCAATTTCATTCGAATATTTTGTATAGCTGTCCTCCCAATAATTTTTGAACCGCAGCATACCAATAAACTCATTTATTTTAAAAACAGACCCGTTATTAACATCTAAGGAATAAGCTTCTTTAATTCTATCGTTTGAAATTAAACTTTTAAGCAAATCTTCCCTATAATTCCTTAAGTCTTCGATTACTTTATGTTTAAGCAAATTTTCATTATCCCAATACTCTGAGAACGTCTGAAGAACTTTTTTGACTTGTGACAGTAGTTCAGTTTCCATTAACATACCCCCTATTCAACATGATTATTAAAACCATATACCTTTAATGATATTTATATTTTCATTAGTACTGCTTCTATCATTTCTACTAGTATTGATTTTACTGCATTTTTATATCATAGAACAGATTTACTTATACGCATGAATACAAAACATTCATCATTAACTTAATATCAATAAAATGTATGATCATTGAAGGTAACCAACGGCAAGTGAGCATTTCAAGTTTATTTGGTTAAAACGAGAAAATTTAAGCTCTCTAAAACTGGCACCTGCTGACATCCCAGCAGTTGAGCAATTGATGAACGAAAAAAAGTCTTCTCAAATGAGAAGACTATACTCTTTTCGTGAATTCTGTATATAAGCTTGCAGGAATTTCATTCTCCAATTCCATTTTAACGGTTATTGGCTTTTCTCCTTCATATTCCACGGTATTACCCTTGCCTATATAAATATAAGGTTCTATCTTGCCATCTATTTCTTTATACTTTCTCACAAATAGGTGTAGATGAACTCCTCTTTCCTGGTTAAATATGATATTTTTTCCTCTATCAGAGCTTGGAGCTGTACTATTTGGTGTCTGCCATTGGAAATATCGCTCATTTATAAATTCATCATGATAGTTAATACTTTCTTTAATGTCCTCTTCCTTATGCAAGTCAATAAATAAGAAATACTCATTCCCATTCGCAAGCAACCCTGATCCTCTAAAGGCACTATGACTTTTACGATAATTTGAAAGAAGTGCCACGTCACCCATTTGGTATTGCTCATATAATTTCAGATGTGGCACACCATAGTACTCTTCCTTGAACTCTTTCTCGTATCTAAAAATCCCGTATATAATGAGATCTTCGATATATTTTCTATACTCTTCATTCTGAAGAACTGTTTCATATACAGGTGTCTTCGATAATAAACCATCCTGAAGTGTAAACAGTTTAAGATTTCTTTTCTTCTGACCAGGGTCATAGAAATTCTGATTTAGACATTCTAAGGCGTGCAATACACTATCTTCATCAACTTCTTTAACCCACTTCAATATCTCATGTTTTGCGGTTTCTAAAGAGATCACATCATGATCTAATAAGTATTTAGAAATTACAAATTCGTATACCCTTTTAAGTGGCAGCTTACTTGATAATTCTTTTAATACTCCTTCAAAAGCTTCATTTACTAATAAACTTTTTAAGTGATCATTTTTCTCTACTTTTGCTACGAACTGCAAATACGTTTTATCACGATTAATAAATTTAATAGGATCAGGAGCACCGTCGAATTTCATATAGTCCATTAATAACAATGGGATTTTCCCTTGATTCATCTTTTTAAATTCAAAATACTCTTCCTTCAAATATTTCAAAGAGTTAAAGTTCTCTTTATCAATTTGAGCTAGAATTCGTTCTTCAGAGATTTTATCCATTTGAATATGCGTACAACCTGGTATATTGGCAAAACCAGTCGCGATGGCCACCTTCAAACTTTCTTTATCATAATAACGAGTCCCATTTAAGGCGATTGCAATCAAGAACGTTTTACTATGATTTCCGATAAAATCAAGAACGGTTAGGAAACTTTTATCTTTATGTTTACGAAGTCCACGTCCCAACTGCTGGATGAATACAATTGGTGAATTAGTAGGCCTTAGCATCAAAACCGTGTTAACAGAGGGAATATCTACACCTTCATTAAAAATATCGACCGTAAAGATAAACTCTAACTCATCCGCATCATCTTCTAGCTTATTCATATAATAGGCTCTCCGCTCGACTGAATCCTCTCCAGTTAAACAGATACTATGATAGCCGCTATTATTAAACTCTTGGGCCATATATTGAGCGTGTTCAATTGTTACACAAAAGCCTAGACCTTTTCTTTTTTCCCCATCATGGCCATAGAAGTTCATATTCTTAATAATAAAGTCTACTCGCTCGTTAACCTTTAATCTTTTTGTGATCTCCGCTACATCGTCTATATCAACATCACTTAAATCAATACCCTCAATGTCGGTAATACCAAAGTAATGAAAAGGAATAACAAGCTCATCTTCTAAAGCCTCATGTAATCGAACCTCTAACGCCACGTTATTATCAAACAAATCAAAGACATTTTGCTGATCACTTCGCTCAGGTGTGGCTGTCATTCCTAAAGTGAATTGCGGTTTAAAATGCTCCAACACGGTTTGATAACTTGGGCTTGTAGCATGGTGAGCTTCATCGAAAATAATATAATCAAATGCATCTTGTTTGAATTCCTGAAAGTACTTAGACATGGTTTGTATCGTTGAAAAAATATAATCCTTATCCTTTTGCTTATGATTCCCTGTTAGTAATCCAAATGTTCGTTTTTCATTAGGAAGAAGTTTTTCAAATGTCTCTTTAGCTTTTTTTAATATTTCTTCTCGATGTACAATGAATAGCAATCTTTTGGGCTTAACGGATTTCACATCAAAAGCCGACATATATGTTTTACCTGTACCTGTTGCCGCTATGACCAGCGCTTTATTTTCACCAATAGATCTAATTCGTTCGAGATTTTCTACCGCTTGCCTTTGCATCTTATTCGGAACAATATATTCGGAGCTTTCATAAATAAATGGCTGTGTATTGGTAAACCCACTTAATTTACTCAAGAACTCTTCATATTTACTAATAAACACGTCATCCGCAATCACACTACTATTCCATAAACTATCATATTCTTTTAATACATCTTTAAGGAACTGTGCATCCTCTTTCGTAATGATCTCAACATTCCATTCAATGTTACTCTTGAGAGCACTCTGTGTAATATTCGAAGAACCAATAATCACTTTATACGAGTCCTTAAACTCAAAAATATAAGCCTTCGTATGGAAACCAACCGATTTTTCTGATTCAAAGACTTTTAAATCGATATTATTAAACTCATTTATTTTCTTAAGTGCCTTAGCTTCGGTGAAGTTCAGATAAGTAGAAGTAATAATCTTCCCCTCTACGCCTCTTTTCCCTGCTTCCTTAAAAGTATCCAATAAAAGTTGCAGCCCGCTATAATTAATAAAGGCCACGCTAAAATAAAATCGTTCACATTCGTTTATAGAAGAAATGAGTTCATTTAATAGATTGGTTTTTGCCGAGTTAACAATTAACTTTTTCTCGGTGGTCATAAATTGAGGCTCCTATTCGTTTTATAATTTGGGACATATATACATATTCTTCTTGCGATGATATCATATTTAATAAAAGATAGAACAATAGTCCTTTTTAATATCTAAACTAACTTTTAAAATAAGAAGTTATTCAACTAAAGACAAAATTTTATTAGACACTTATATTATACGCGTATAACCTAGCTTCAGCTCAGTTTGTAAGTGAAGAATAGTAAATTACAAATATATTATAATCTTGTAATACTATTTACTATAAGATTAAATTAAGCTATAAAATATTCTGGGAGGAAAAATATGAAAAAACTAAACATACTCTTAATTATCGCTATACTATTATCATTAATAACTGGAATTAAGACCACTGAAGCTGCTTCAAACGTCAAAGTGCACTACATTAACATTGGTCAAGGGGATGCTATATTAATTCAGACACCAAATGAAAATATCCTAATTGATGGTGGCGGAAAAGGTAAAGGTGATGAGGTTGTTGCCTACCTCAAAAATCAGAAGGTAAAAACTCTTAATGCTGTAGTATCCACTCATCCAGATGCGGATCATGTCGGTGGATTAGCTTATGTTATACAATCACTTAATGTAAAGTCTGTATATGCACCGAAAGTGTCCCATACCACGCAAGCATACAAAGAATTTTTAAAGGCAGTAAAAAAGAAAAGGCTTACAATTAAGTCAGCTAAAACAGGAGTGGAAATATCAACCAAGGTAAAGAACACTTCATTAAAATTCATTGCTCCTGTTAAAACCTATTCCAATTCTGACTTAAATAACTGGAGTGCTGTACTGTTGCTTAAGCACAATAAAAAAACATTTTTGTTTACTGGAGACGCCGAAGAAAAATCAGAAAAAGATATGTTGGCTAAAAATCTAGTACCAAGTATAGATGTACTAAAAGTTGGCCATCATGGAGCAAAAACATCATCAAGTTCAGCTTTCATTAATAAAACTAAACCAAAGTATGCTGTAATTAGTGTTGGAAAAAATGGCTATGGTCACCCCACATCTACCGTTGTAAAACGATTAAATTCTGTTAAAGCTAAAACATATCGTACAGACAAATCAGGAAACATTATTTTTACTTCTACGGGTACGAAAATTACTGTGAAGACGGTGAAGTAAATGTTACAGGGAATTATTGATCGATTTGAAGGGGAAATTGCAGTTGTAGAAATGGAAGGCACAGAAATGAAGGATTTTCCGAAAAGCGCACTCCCAAGAGATGCTAAAATTGGGGATGTTCTAATCATTAATGGAGACGAAATAACAATTTCTAATGAAAATACTAAAAGGTTAAGAAAAGAAATTGATGATTTAATGGATGAACTTTTCGAGGATTGATAGAATAGTGTACAGCCCTCTCGCTTGAGCAAGGGCTTTTTTTTCTTTTTAAGCATTACTTAAAAAGGCCTCTCTTAAGAAAGGCCTTCTCAAAGTAATGATTTTGTACTTATTTATATGGAACTTTACTTTTCACAAGCGATTAGGTCTTTATCACGATCCTTACTTTTGTTAGCATCATAGAGTGCCTTTGAAACATAAGGATTGTATTTTGTTTTACCGCCCTTGTTTTTAACTGAAGAAGAACGGGCTACGCCTCCTTTATATTTCTTGTTCAGCTCAGTACAATTTTTATATGTTTTGACTTTAGCTTTTGCTTCAACAATCTCATTAGAACTTATTGAAAATCCCAATACTATGGTTAAAGAGAGAAAAGGAACCAGTATTTTTCTCATGAAATAACCTCCTTTTATTTACTATTTTTTACATAATTAATAATAATTCACTATAGCGAGATTTACAATATATATTATTAGTCCTATCTCTTTTTTACAGAAATCAGGATAGGAAGCATTGAATAAATATTAATCTACTTTTTCTTTATCATTTACAGAGAAATTAATCTCTCCTTTCCTTTTGTAAAGCTTGATACCACTTCCTTTTTCATATAGAAAAAGCATTTTCTTTGTGGAACGTTCAACTAGCTTAGTTTGAAGAAGTGCTGCCCTTCCCATCCTATCTTCAATTTGTTTTTTTCTCATAGATATCTTTAAACTATGCCCATGACTCATATGTACTATGGTTTCAATAGAATTTAGTTTTTCTAAATTTTCAATGTGAGAATGCGCTAACCAAATGCTTTCCTTTGGTTTACAGGAGTTACATGGAAACCAAGTAATTCCTTGTTTTGCAGAAATGGAAATAGGCACTCTATATATATTTCCCAGTATGGACTTCGAACCTATAATTGCCCCTTCTAAACTTGATCCTAGGTAGTTAAGAGTATCATTGATTATTTTCTCTGGAGATTTATTTACTAAAAACATATTCTTTCCTTCTATTGCTCTAGTATTCTCCTTACCGAAATTATCAAACTCCGATATTAAACTAATTGTTTCTTTATTAATTATGTATTCTCTTTTCATATTAATCACCCCTGCGACCATTATCCTATTTTTTGTATTTTTTGTAAAATAAACCTAATTCTTTATACCTATAAAAAACTTGTTCTTTTTGATTCATATTCCAGTTAAATGAACTTACTCTTTACAAAACAGACCCAAAAAGGCCTAATTTTTCATTTTCTTAATGAAGATTCATTCATTTTTACTGATTTTCTTGTCATTTTGTGAAGTTTAATAGAACTTTTAGGTCCGGCTTCTTTGAAAATGACAATTTCATGAAATTTGCAGACAGGAGATCCCACCACTTAGTTATTGACAAATATTGGTTAACCCTTTATGGTTATACACATAAGTATATAACCATATAAGTTTTATTATGGTGATTCTGAAAAGTGGTGAGGGAAATGAAACCGTTCCATCAGGAAAAACCGATTTATTTACAGATACGCGAGAAAATCGAGGATCAGATTGTGAATGATCAGTTAAAGGAAGGCGACCAGGCTCCTTCCACGAACCAACTCGTCAGCTTTTATAAGATCAACCATGCTACGGTGTCTAAAGGGGTTAATCAGTTGGTGGAAGAAGGGATTCTTTTTAAAAAAAGGGGGATTGGCATGTTTGTAGCGGAAGGTGCTAAAAGCAAGCTTGTTCAAAAACGGAAAGAGGCGTTCGTCGATCAGTATGTCATCGGATTGGTTCAGGAAGCAGATAATCTAGGCATCAGTGAACTTGAAATAATGGAGTTCATTAAAATGGTGAAAGGACGTGGATTGAATTGACAGTAGAGGTTATTGTGAATAATCTTGGTGTACGCTACGGGGAGCACCATGCCCTGCAGCATATTGATTTCAAGCTGTCTGGACCGAAAATTTACGGTCTTCTCGGCAGAAATGGGGCAGGAAAAACCTCCTTATTGTCCATTCTCTCCTCATTCCGCTCTCAAACGGAGGGTATGCTTACAATCAATGGTGAAGAACCTTTTGAGAATGCAAAGGTCATGTCATTGGTTAATTTCATTTACAGTAAGGATTATAAGGAAGAATCCGAAAACGCTAAAAACCTTCTCAAGGACGTCGAAAGGTATCGAGCGAATTTTGATCGTGACTATGCAGACACCCTCCTCAAGAAGTTCAATTTACCGGTCAATAAACCTTTGAAGAAATTCTCAAAAGGGATGCAATCTGCCTTTGATGTGGTTGCCGGCTTGGCTAGTAGGGCACCGATTACCATATTCGATGAAGCCTATCAAGGGATGGATGCGCCGACACGTGAAATATTTTACCGGGAAGTGTTAGAGGATCAAGCTCACCATCCGAGGATTATCATCCTTTCCACTCATTTAGTTTCGGAAATGGACTATTTGTTTGATGAAGTATTGATTCTGCATGAAGGAAAGCTGTTACTTCAAGAAGAGTATGAATCGTTCATCACGAAGGGCGCTTCGATCACCGGAGAAACTGATGAGGTAGATGATTTTGTGCGTGGCCTTGAATTGAAGCAGTTAAGTGTACAGCAATTGGGCGGCACCAAGTCTGTAATGGTTTTCGGGGAACTTAGTGAAGCCAAACAAAAAGAGGCGCAGCAACGTGGACTCGAAATGGGACCCGTTTCGCTTCAAGATTTATTCATTCACTTGACTGGAGAGGATGTCTGAAATGAATCAAAAGCCATACTTACAAGTAACGAGGGATATGTTTTGGATGCAGTTTGTTTGGACACTCAGCTTCTTTGGCGTCATGTTGCTTATCCATGTAATTAAAATAACCACTTCTCAGTTTAGCGAGGATGAAGTAAGTACATTTTTCGCCTCGTCTTCCATTACTTCCAATATATTTATGCTTGTCATCGGGATTATCTCCTCATCTAGTTTCATCAAACACTATGTAGGCCATGGAATCACAAGGAAAGATTTCTTTTATGGTGCCTCTCTTACTTCCATTAGCTTATCCATCATCATTCCCTTGTTATCCGCACTCGTTACTCAAGTGATTTCGTTTATCATCAAGCTTGCTGATTTACCGATCGTTTTTCAAGGGTATAAGTCGGAGCATATAGATGATGGCGGTAACCTCATTAGTGATATGATCCAATCCGTTATTTTAACACCGATTGTAGAACTTCACAGTGACCCGCTATTAGCCCTATTGATCTTCTCATTAAATGTCCTCACCTATTATATAGTAGGATGGCTCATCGGGGCGGCCTTCTACCGGTTTGGAACCATTGCCGGCCTTGGCAGTATTGCATTGGGGGGCTTAGTTCTTTATATAGAAGACGTTCTCATGCATGCCGGACTCGCAATTGGGATGTATAACTACACCTTCACGATGCCTTTGTATGTATCGGTCTTCGTAGTGCTGGTAATAGTAGGCATTCTCCTATGGCTCATCCGCCTGTTTACCAAAAGGGTGGCTATCAAAGTTTAATAGGTATGCGTATGACGTTAATCTACCCTAAAAGCCTTACTACATGTGACTGGTAGTAAGGCTTTGTTTTTCCGTTTCAACTGGTGTGGCTGTCACTCATCTTCATCTTCGTCTTCTTCATCATCTTCCCACACGGTTAATCCGCTTAAGAATGTTTCAAAGTCGGGAGCTAATTCAATGATCTTCTCTTCTTCCACATCAAGGAATATAACAGGCGGGTTTTCTTTTGTCTTCCTGTAATCGAGGTCACTTTAGTGACTATAATTGGCCAACTATAATGCCAATTAGAGGGGATATAAAATTAGTTAGTACTGCATAATATTTACAAAATATAATTAAAGATATAGTTGAAGAAGATGGTTATGTGAAGATACCACGTTCAGAAATATATAAGCGTTCTTATTTAAAATTAAAAGGTGCGAATAATTTAGATAAATATTTAATTTTACTCCATAATAATGGCTATATTTATTTTAACTATAGACCAAAGGGAAACAAAAAGTGGTATGTAGTTTTAAATCCTCTTCTCGCTAACCGTTTTATTAATCTCCATTGATATAATTAATAAAGCAAATCAATGAATAATTATAAAATTACTTCATTGATTTGCTTTATAAATATCCGTATCATGATGTACAATTTTGCTAAAGCTTCTGCAATAGTTCTAAAATAAAAGCACTTCCCATATTTATACAGATTTAATATTGTAAACAAAATAAGTTGCTAAACGACCGTTGAACTATACCCCACTTGTTAAACATAATTAACAAGGATGTCCAATTCTCTATGTCTAATATTAGTACAAATAAAATCTTTAAGGGGAGTAGGTTTAATGTCTGAGCAAATCGATTTAAAAAAGCATCAGTTAATTGCAAAAAGTCCACTGCCTAAATATACGGCACGAAGCTTACAAGAAAAGCTCATCTTAGACTGGATCTATAATTCAAATGCAATTGAAGGCAATACACTGACGATTAATGAAACAAAGGTAGTACTTGAAGGAATTACAGTTGGCGGTAAAACCATCCGTGAACATTTAGAGGTTATCAACCACCGAGATGCTATTTTGTATGTTGAAGATATTGTGCAGAAAGGAGTACCGTTCCTTGTTCTAAAAGGCATTGATTATGATTATGCCGGTGTATATCGTGATCAACAAGTATTTATTTCTGGTTCTAATCATACACCGCCACCACCGTTTAAAGTTCAGGAACGAATGGATAACCTAATGAAATGGTATAATGGCGAAGCACAAAAATTACATCCAATCATTCGTGCTGCAATGCTACATATTCACTTTGGAGAGGTTCACCCATTTATAGATGGTAATGGCCGTAGTTCTAGGTTGTTTTTAGAGTTAATGGAATCTGATTACCCACCTACTATAATTCACATAAAAAATCGATTAGCTTACTTCAATGCATTAGATAAAGCTTATATTAATAAAGATTATGACGATTTTATAGATCTTGTAGCGAAGGAAATTGAAGACTCGTTAGATTTATATTTGAGTGCCTTTAGCAATGGAGAAAGGAAACATAAGTAAGTAGTTAATAGGATGATTCACTTGGACCATAAGGGATGTGGATAATTATGGAAAAATTTAAAAAGGGAATTATTTTAGGTGCTTTATCGATAGTACCTGTCGTTATAAGTATTATGATTTTCTTTGCAACAAGTGGCCCAAATGCTAATCCTGTTCCAAAAGTTTACTTTATTATAACTTTGTCAATTATCGGTATTATACTTGCCGGAACTTCTATACGATTAACTAAACAAAATGCAATGAGATTATTGATCGGTGGTATTGGAGTAATAGCTAATTTATTTATATTAGTTTGCATACTACTATTATTATTTGCATTTGGGATGGGTGAGGCATAGTAATTTACTTCAATGCAACTTTCATTTATTGTAGAGGCGATTTAAATTAGTTTTGAAATAAAGTTTGAGCAAAACCACCTCGTAAAGCCGTATTTTACGATAAATAAAAAGAATCCATTTACGACTGATAAGTACCATACAAATAAAAAAACCAAGGAAAAAACTCATCCCTTGGTTCAAAAATTATTTTAATATTTTTTTAAGTTCATTTATTTCTGAATCAGATAAGGTAATTCCTTTCCCCATCTTCTCCCGATTCGGCGCCCACTCACGAATATCGTATTTTGGTGCTGCACCGTTCCAGCTAACAAGGTTTAACTCTTTCTTCCACCCTTTTGCTGATTCTGAAAGAACACCGATATGTTCAACTACTTCGTATTTGATTTCAGCCATTCTCAAAGCCTCCTAGTTAATATACTTCTTGTAAAGCTGTTGCCTTTTTGAACGTTACACCTGTTTCAATCGCTTTGAAATGCTTTTCACCGCAGCGGATTTTTGCCAACTCTGTTGGGCGTAAATCTTCAGATGCTATGCTTCCTTTTGTTTCAACGATGAAGTACAAATGATCCTTCCCGTCTTTTTCAAGCGCTAAAGCCCAGTCTGGATTGTACATACCAAGTGGTGTTTTGATTTTAAATTCAGCAGGTAGTTTGATATAAAACTTAACATTTCTATCTTTTTCACATGCTTCTGCAAATTCTCGTTCCACAGTAGAATCTACAACAATATGATTATAAGGTGAGCGGTTGTTGCTAACTGGAACAATGCTATCACTATACGTATCAATTTCTTCTTTTAAGAACAGCGATTGATCATACACTTCATTGCCAGCTACTTTTTCATATTTAATGCCATCAACCATTGCCATACGTTTCGCTGCATTAATAATACGAGCAGCTTCCATCATGTACGTTTGTGGATTACGTTTAAAGTCAGATAACGTGCCACTATCTTTTAAAATTTTAATTAACGTTTTACGCTTTAATTTTGTTTCATTTTGTAAATACGTTAAAATATCTGGTGCTTTTTCATATTCACGTTCTGTTGTCGCAAATACTGTTGACTCTTCCTTACCAGTGGAAATCCCTGCTTCAGTCGTTTCAATTTTATGGCGCTCATATTCTAATTTATTAATTCGAATTATTAACTCATCATTCAGCTTATTCGCTGCCTGCTCAATGAATTTCTCTGTATCTATCTCAATCGTGTAATTCGTTTTATATTTAATGCGCTCCCATAGCTCTAAAAACGGTCCCGATAATGCTTCTTTATTTAATTTCACTTGCTCTTTCTTTGCATTATCTTTAATCTCGATTTTTTCAACGTTAAATTTCTGTTCAATTGCTTCGATAATTTTTTCTTTTATATCTGGTGCAATATCTTGAAACTCTTGTGGAATTTCGAATGTATTTTCCTTAATTGCCTTGGCAAGTTCTACAGTTCCTTTATGCTTGTCATCAATATATTTTTGTTCTTTTAAATAATTAACAAGCTTTTCAGATCGTTCATGTCCTAACGGTGTTTTAATGCCCGTATGTTCGTCTACTGCAATGACAAGTGAGCTAAAAATATCTAATTTAAATAGGCCAAACTCCATACCTTCTTCTTCGTATTCGGTTTGTAACCCTTTTGCAAACTCATCGTAGCTCTCATTTGCCATCACAATAAGTGTATTCACTTCAAAGCCAGGTACACGCTCACCATCCTGATTAACAGCTATACGAAGTCCACGTCCAATTTTTTGACGTTTTGTTATCGTATCTGTTGATTCAATCAGTGTACAAATTTGGAATATATTTGGATTATCCCAACCTTCTTTTAAAGCAGAGTGAGAGAAAATAAAGCGTAACTTATGCGCAGCTTTCGTTCTTCCCTTCTCTTCATCATACATTGTTAATAAATCTTCTTTGTCTTTCATGATGATGTTATAAGTAGTTTCGTCCTCTTTCGTAGAGCCATTCGTATTTTTCACTTTCTTTTTACCATCAACTGAGAAGTATCCGTTATGAACTTCTTCTACTGGTATATCAAAGTCACGTAGTTTTTTATACTTTTCGGATTTTATTACAGCCTTATATTCTTCCTCGAAAATTTGCCCGTAAATACCTAATACTTCATTACCTTCTTCGTCATATTGGCGATAGTTCGCAACATTATCAATGAAGAATAAACTTAATACTTTAATGCCTTTTTCACTTAACTTTAGCTCTTTATTTAAATGCTCTTCAATCGTTTTGCGAATTTGGCCACGCTTAATATCTAAATCTTCATTTTGCCAATCACTTAAACGGATAATCGAAGGTTCACCTGAAAACTCAATATATTCATTACCTGGTTCAGCCGAAATATCCTTTACAAAGCCTACTGATTGATATGCTTCAATTCGTTTTGACTTCACATATAATTCATCGCCTTGTTTTAACGAAACCTTTTCTTTTATTATTTCATTTTTATTTTTTAAAAACATTTCTACCGTTGCTGTTACATTCTTTTTAGTTGCTTTAATCCCAACTAACTTCAAATAATCTTCATTACCATCGATTGATCGTTTAATACCTGCTACTTCAATTTGCTTAACAAGTTCCTGCTGATACGCTTCTACCGGCCCTAATTTGTATATTAATGGATAACTTTTATTTTTATGCGTTGCGGAAAAACGGAACGTTACCGATGGATTTAATGCTGCAATTGCGACTTGTGCATTAGGTGTATTATCTACACTTTGCGGCTCATCAATAATGACAATTGGATTTGTTTCCGCAATTAGCTCAATAGGCGCAATCCCATATAACGCGTCCATATCGTTACGATAAATAATGTTCATATTATCGTTATTTTTCGCGCTTTTTGAGAATGCTTGAATGTTAATCACCATAATTTCAACATCATCGCTTGTCGCAAACGCTTGTACATTATTTAACTTTGAGCTATCGTACATAAAAGAACGATATACTTGCCCTTGCATTTGTGCTTTGAAATATTGTTTTGTCATTTCAAGCGTCTTCATAACCCCTTCTTTAATTGCAACAGAAGGAACAACAATAATAAATTTCGTAAAGCCGTATTTACGATTCATCTCTAAAATCGATTTTAAATAGACAAACGTTTTCCCCGTACCTGTTTCCATCTCAATATTAAACTGTGGAAACGAGCCAACTATATCCTTAGCAATAGGAATGCCTTGATTAATTTGAATTTGCTGAACGTTTTGTAGAAGCTTCGTTATAGAAATGTCTATTTTGTTCCCGATACCTTTCTCTCCAAATAGCCTCCCTTGTGCTGCTTGATCAGCAATTGTAAACTCTGACTTACGAATTTGCTGCCCTTCAAACACACTTAATACTGCATTAATGGCATCTGTTTGATACGTTAAATCTTTAAATTGAATTTTCATGCCGCATCACCTCTACAATGTTAGCAAGTTATCTTCTGGATAACCGGCATCTTTTAAAATTTCGATACAGTTTAGCTTATCTGAATCTGTTTCAAAGCTTGCATCACTGAAAATAACACTACTTGTATCTGTTCCTTGTTCATCGCGACGTGCAATAATTGCTTGTACAATGTCCGTCGTAATTCTTTTTGATAAGCATACGAAAAGACTACCGAATGCAATGTCATATACCTTTTGGCCATTTACTTCAAATGTCTCAATTGGATAAGTTAACTCAAGCCCTTGCTTTAGCATAATTTCGTACACAACATCTAGTTCAGAACGGTCATCTACAAACGGTGTATCATATAAATCTAGCTTACCTTCTAAATCAGCAAAATCAACATTCCATTCACGAATATTCGATGTATCTAACTTTATTACTTTGAAGCCAATATCTAGTGCTTCTGGGTCTACAACATTTTCGTCTAGCATACCTGACTTTTGCTGCTTCTCAATTAACTCCGATTTAATCTTTTCACCTGCACGACGAATACGTTCTTCACCGATGTCGCAAATTGTACGATACCCATCTTTATACGCTTCTGACTTTTCATCTAACGGTTCTGGAAGCTGTACCATAATGAATTTACGATTACCACCATCCTCAGCATTTAACTGCATTGTTGCGTGAGCTGTTGTTGCTGAGCCGGAGAAAAAGTCGAGAATAATAGAATCTTTCTGACTTGCAATTTGTAAAATGCGTTTAATAAGTCGAGTCGGCTTTGGTGTATCAAATGGTGGCTTTTTCTCAAATAAATCCTTTATTTCTCTATTCGCTTCATCATTATGACCTACTTCTTCAAAATTCCACCAAGTTATAGGGACTCTTCCTTGTTGTACCTCATTTAAATAGCGTTTTAATTGAGGCGCACCTTTTCCATCCTTACCGAAGTAAATTCGATTTTCGTTTAACCATCGCTCCATAGTTTCTTTACTAGCACGCCAACTACTTCCCTCTGCTGGCCAATGTTCTATACCAGTATTAGGATTGATAATTGGATAAACCGCTGTTTTTGAAAATGACTTTACTAATAAATCTCCACTTCTCCATAATCCCCTACCGTCATTATCGTTATATTTATAAGGTTTATTTTGTTCTTCCGTCCTAGGTAATAAATTCCTGTTAAATTCCCCTGACTTTTGGTACACCAAAATATAATCATGAGTAGTAGAAAAACCTTTAGCATCATTAGTTGCAGCATATTTCTTTTGCCAAACTATATTTGCTAAAAAGTTGTTTTCACCAAATATTTCATTGCAAACCTTTATCAAATTTGTTAGCTCATTATCATCTATACTAATAAATATAGCACCATCGTTACTTAGCAAATTTCTAGCTAATTTAAGTCGAGAATATATCATATTCAACCAATCAGTATGAAAACGTCCATTACTTTCAGCATTTGTTGAAAGAATATTCCCTTCCGAATCCACTTGCCCCGTCTGCTCTAAATAATTTTGTACACCGTCTTTAAAATTATCTTTGTATACAAAATCTTTACCTGTATTGTACGGTGGATCGATATAAATCATTTTGATTTTGTTGTTATACGATTTTTGAAGTAACTTTAAAACTTCTAAGTTATCTCCCTCAATATAAAGATTTTCTGTCGTATCAAAGTTTTTACTTTTTTCTTTACCGGGGCGAAGTGTACCTTTTGATGGTTTCTGTGTACCAGCAATCATTTTTTTCTTGCCATGCCATGTAAATTGATAGCGTTCATTTTCATTGTCTACTTCGCCACCAAGCACTGTCTTTAACATATCAAAATCAATTTTCTCGCCGTCTGTTAAAATTTCTGGAAATAATTCTTTCATACATGCAATATTTTGTTTTGTTACATCTAATGATTCACCATTTATTTTGTTCATTGCCTAAACCTCTTTCTTAAACCGTTAAAATATTATCTTCTGAATAACCGGCATCTTTTAAAATTTCAATACAATTCAATTTATCCGAATCTGTTGCAAAGCCCGTATCGCTGAAAATGACATTACTAGTATCGGTTCCTTGCTCATCACGACGCGCAATAATCGCCTGTGCAATGTCCGTCGTAATTTTTTGTGATAAGCAGATGAAAAGGCTACCGAATCCAATATCATAAACTGTTTGACCATTTACTTCAAATGTCTCAATTGGATATGTTAACTCAAGCCCTTGCTTTAACATAATTTCGTACACAACATCAAGCTCTGAACGGCCCTCCACAAACGGTGTATCATATAAATCAAGCTTGCCCTCTAAATCAACAAAATCGACGTTCCACTCACGAATATTCGACGTATCAAGTTTTAACACTCTAAAGCCAATATCAAGTGATTCAGGATTAACAATATTTTCATCTAACATACCTGACTTTTTCTGCTTCTCTACTAGATCCACTTTAATTTTTTCACCTGCACGACGAATACGCTCTTCACCGATGTCGCAAATTGTGTCATATCCATTTTTATAAGCTTCTGTTTCTAAATCTAATATTTCCGGAATTTGAACAAGGATATATTTACGATTACCTCCATCTTCTGCATTCAATTGCATTACAGCGTGTGCTGTAGTAGCAGATCCAGAAAAGAAATCTAAAATAATATCATTATCTGTCTGATTTGTTGCAAGACGTAAGGTTTGTAATATAAGTTCTACTGGTTTAGGTGTTTCAAATATTGCTTGATCGTCAAATAGCTTTTTAAAATTATTTTTCGCAATTTCATTTGTAGAGACATCTTCAGAAAACCACATGGATTCTGGTGTTAGTCCTCTTTCCTTAGCATTTAAATACGTTTTTACTCTAGGAACACCCTTACCATCTTTCCCAAACCAAATACGATTGTTTTTTATATGTTTTTCCATTTCCTCTTGAGTATATAGCCAACATCTTCCACTAGGTAATGTATGCTTATTTCCATTTGGAGCTACTAATTCATAAAATTGTGATTTTGTACCATGACCGGCTTGCGCAGTCGCTGGGTCAGATTTCCATAAACCATTAGGGTCATTATCAGGATTTTTATAATTTGCTAAAGCTTTTTCGCTCATTGGCAATTGCCTTAATATAGGTACTTTACTTCCAATATTTTTAGCATAGCAAACTAAATATTCGTGTCTTGAGGAAACGACTTTTCTATTTTCTCTATTAGTCCTCTTTTCAATCACAAAATTAGAGATGAAATTAGATTCTCCAAAGATTTCTGCACACAGTCTTAATAAATTCATTAACTCATGATCATCAATACTAATAAATATTACACCATCGTCTTTAAGTAAATTCCTTGCCAATTTCAGCCTAGTGTACATCATATTTAGCCAATCTGTATGAAATCTTCCGTTGCTCTCTGTATTAGTAGTTAGTCTATTTCCTTCACTATTTATTTGACCTGTCTGCTCTAAATAATTTTGCACACCGTTTTTAAAATTATCTTTGTACACAAAATCTTTTCCTGTATTGTACGGTGGATCAATATAAATCATTTTGATTTTGCCGTTATATGATTTTTGAAGTAACTTTAAAACTTCTAAGTTATCACCTTCAATATAAAGGTTTTCTGTCGTATCCAAGTTTTTACTTTTTTCTTTATCAGGCCGTAATGTCCCTTTTGATGGCTTTTGTGTGCCAGCAATCATCTGCTTCTTGCCATGCCATGTAAATTGATAGCGTTCGTTCTCGCTATCTACTTCGTCACCTAATACAGCCTTTAACATATCAAAATCAATTTTCTCGCCGTCTGTTAAAATTTCTGGAAATAATTCTTTTAAACGTGCAATATTTTGTGCTGTTAAATCTACTGATTCTCCGTTCATCTTATTGACCATTTTGTTGCCCCTTTATACTTAATGATTTATATTTTTTACATTATCTATTACAATAAATACATAAATTTACACTATCTGATATTCATTCATGATTTGCATAGTAGATTTTGGTGAATATTGTGTTAAAAAGCCCATTGTTTGCGTAGCAGACGTTGGGCTTTTTGTTATGACTGCATTTTAGTAATGAGCTTTGCCTTCTGCTCTTTTACTTTATTCGCCGCCTGCTGCAATTCCACTCGCTTATTCAGCTGTGTTTCTTTCTTTGCTTGCTTGACGTAATCATCGATTTGCTCATCCATCACGACAAGCTTTTCTAATACATTATTTTGCAATGTAACAGGTGCATACACACTGTACCGAACTTGTAATTCAATTTGTAACATTCGTTCAAGCCATGATTCATAAAACGTTTTTAAATTCGTTTTATTCAATTCATCAAAGTTTAGATGCTGTTCTACTTGTTCCAATGTTACCGCTTCTTGAATCTCGTACAGTTGCTTGATTGCTAAATAACCGTCATTTTTCTTCTCGTGTATTGAAAATAGCCATCTCGTATGTACATCATAAAATAAAATAACAAGTGGATTCGGCATAACGTTCATAAATATTTTATAAATTTGAGCTGCCTTTTTTATATTTTTCAGATGAATCGCTAGAAACACGATTGCATCAAAGCGTTCTGTTTCACTTTCAAACGCTTCAATATTTGTATTGTTCGTTTGAATCGATGCTAAAATCCGCATGCCGCGCGCTACAACTTGCTCAGAAATCACTTTTTTCTGAGCAGCTGTAAGTCTTGTTTCTAGTTGGTTATACGGTAGCGTTTTTAATACATGTGTTGGTTTTGGTAAGTCGATTACCTTTAATAATTGGGCTTCATTCATTCAGCCTCATCCTTTACAACTAAAAATGAAATAAGCTCGATGTCATCATCACCTAAGTCTAACTCTGCTTGCAATGTATTGGCACCGAAGCTAAACAAGCTTTCAATCCCTACTTCTTCTTGTTTATCTTTAATAATATTAACCGATTGCTTTAAAAGCTCTTGATACGCTTCCATATTCGCTGCGTAATTCGTTTCTTCATTAAATAAAGCCACGACCTTGTGATCAATCTCTTGCTTCCCATGCGCTAATTTACGATATGCATCGAGAATTTTTTTCGCATGCGTGTAATGAATGAATGCCTCGCCATCACCTGTCACATAAAGCAAAATGTACGGTGCTAGACTGTTGCTTTCCACCGCCACTTCTTTATGCTGCTTCAAGCAGAAAATGACACCTGGCTTTGCCTCAGAAAAGTTGTTATTACTTACGACTGCATATAACCCTTTTGGTGCTGCTGCCAGCTCTTTTTTATACGATTTTAATGCAGAAGTTAAATCGCTTTTAAAATCTGTATAAGTTAAGTCTGTAATTGAAATTGCACCTGATACATCCTCTAAGTTTAACACATCATTTTGCAGTGCTTTTAGCTGGTTACGACGGTATTCCAAATCGTTCATTTCTTTCGATGACGTATCTAAAATATCTTCTTCACCTGATGCAGACGTATTTAAAATTTTCATACGTCCCTTTACACGTTCCTCAAGGTTAATATATTCATCTAAATCCATATTCGGCCAGAAATTGACTAGCTGAATTTCCGTATTCGTTGAGCCAATTCGGTCAATTCGACCAAAGCGTTGGATGACACGCACTGGATTCCAATGAATATCGTAGTTAATTAAGTAATCACAGTCCTGCAAGTTTTGCCCTTCTGAAATACAGTCTGTCGCAAATAATAGATCAATTTCATCTGTACGTTTACTGTCCACTTTATAGCGCTCTTTGGATCTTGGTGAGAAGTTAATTAAAATATCATTTAAGTCTTTTACGCGCACACCTTTTAACGTACATTTATTGGCACCGCTACCTAAAACAAGTGCTGAGTGTAACTGTTTGTCCAAAAAGCGCTCGGACAACTGCTCATATAAATATTTCACTGTATCTGCGAATGCTGAGAAAATAATGACCTTCTTATTATTCTGATTGATTTGATTACTAATTTTATCTTCAATAAGACGAATCAAATGTTCGAGCTTCGCATCACGTGTACTTGTGATTTGCTCTGCTTTTTCTAGTAATTCATGTAATGTTGCTAAGTCCGCACTTAAATCTCCTGCCCATTTAAGTGCATCGATATCATTTAATTGAATTTGCACTTTATCACTACCAACTGTAATCGCTTCAAGCTGCTCGTCATCTATTTCCGTGTCGTCAAACTGCTCTGTCAGTGTTGATTTACTTTGTAGCTGTAATGTTTGCAGCGTGCCTTCAATGCGTGCCACTAACTTTTCCAATGTTAAACGGAATGAATGAATTGAGCTTTCTAATCGCTTAAATAAATTTACTTTCATTAAAGCTGCTACTGCAAATTCTCGGTCCGTTTGTTTAAATGTTGATTGACCATCTTTAACTTTAGTGTCGTATAACGCTTCATAATGTTTTCGCTTTTGTGGCAAAACATATTGCATCGGCTGATAAATACTAAAATTAAGCGACTCTAAGCGTTCATTCACCTCGTTCATATTAAGAAAATTTTGCTCTGTATCAACATCAGATTTTATTGAAATTGGTTTCAGGCGTGTTGGGAAGTTACCAATATCTTTTACATCATAGTATTTTTCAATATGCTTTCGGCTACGGGCAATTGTTAGTAAGTCGAGTAATTGGAAGTAATCTTGCTCCACCATATTTAAAAACCGCTCTGTCGTACGCTCCCCAGCAGGCAGTGCTGTCCAACGGTTAAATGCAGCTTGTGCCGAACGTAGTGTTTGTTCAACACTAACGATTCCTTCTGCAAGCAGAGCATCATCTTTATCTTCTGTAATGAAAGCTATTTGGTTTTTAATGTCCGTCATTTTATTATTTACGGGCGTTGCAGAAAGAAGTAGAACTTTCGTCTTAACACCCTTTTTAATAATCTCCTGCATCAGCTTTTGATAGCGTGTTAAGCGGCCTTTGCGTGCATTATTATTTCGGAAATTGTGGGACTCATCAATAACCACTAAATCATAGTTACCCCACTTCACTGTATCGAGACGGATTTCACCTGACATTCCGCTTTCACGGCTTAAATCGGTATGATTTAAAATGTCGTAATTGAAGCGATCATCACTTAATACATTACGCTTATCATTTTGTGTATACACTGCCCAGTTATCACGAAGCTTTTTCGGACATAACACAAGTACACGGTCATTGCGTAATTCATAATATTTAATCACTGCCAATGCAGAGAACGTTTTCCCAAGCCCGACACTATCAGCTAAAATACAACCATTGTATTTTTCCATTTTATCAATCATGCCGATTACACCATCACGCTGAAACGGATAAAGCTTATTCCAAACAACTGTGTCTTTAAAATTTGTACCTTCTTTAATGATATTCTCTTCCGAAATTCCCTCTAAATTCTGTGAAAAAATATGATAAAGCGTAACAAAATAAAGCCACTCTGGTGTATTTTCCTTTTGAAATGCTTCTAGATGCTGCACGATTTCTGCTGTTATTGCTATGGATTTCGTTTCATCTTGCCAAAGGCGGTCAAATTCTGCGAGCATATTTTGTGTTACGCCCATCGATTCTTTCATAACTGTATAGCTTGCATGCCGATTAGACGGTGTAATCCCTAATCCATCTGCCGTAAATTCAATTTCAGATTGAATAAATATATTGTCATCCGCTTTATTTTGAATCATTATTTGCTTCGGATAGGCTACTTCACCTAAAACTGTTTTAAAATCAGCATATTGTTTAATCCATTCCGTTAGTTCGCGTGCCGTTTGCTTTGACTGCATTTGATTGCGTAATAGAATTTCAGAGTAATTACCATCTAATTGTACTGTTTGGCCTTTTTTTTCAACAATTTTCATCTGATGATTTTGGTCAATTTCTTGATTGTAAAACGTTGGCTCTGTATATAAAAATCGAAAGGATTCTCCTTTTTCCAATACTTTTTTTAATTCTTGAAAGACATGCAAACTAAATGAAGCCGAGGCAACAGCAATTTTAGAGCCTTTTTTGATTTCCTTTTTCAATACTTCCGCAAGGGTGTTTGTCCCTTTATTATCTACTAAATCTACCTTCACATTGTCACACCTCTTACATCTCTAATAATTGGTCGAAATAGCCGTCCTGCTCATTAGGATTTATATTAATTAACGTACGACGATCTAATAATAAGTTGCCCCACTCGCACGACGTTTCCGATACAAATGTACATGCATGACAAGCGGCACCATTCGCAGTTGTGTGATATTCAAATTCACCATCCGAACAAATTGGATCAGAAGAACAGTAACTCATTTTTTCTAGCGCACGAATAATGATTGGTAGTAGCTTTTCACTTTGGGCTAAATTAGTTAAACCACCTAAACTACCTTCTGAATCGCCCGACGCCGTATAAATAAACACTCCAAACATATCTTCACTAGCATAAATACGTTCTTTTAAAGAGGTCGTTGTATAACCACAATGTGCTGCTAATTCTTGTAGAAGTGCATGGCTAAACGTATGCAATAAAATTTGGCGCGGTAAAATGTCTAACGGTTCCTTTTTAAACTCTACACGACTTGTATTGTATGCTTGAATAATCGCCTTCGTAACTTGCTCACTTTGCTCCCATTTTAATAGTTTGTCTTCATTTAATTTAAAGAAAATCCCTTCACCATAATTTCTTACTGCTGGTAACCATTTCGGTTCTCCTGTAATGACAACTGGCTGCGTTTTTACTTCATCATCAGTGAAGCGATCAATGTAATCAAGTCGGGTAAATTCCTTTAGTACTTGTACTGCAGGTACAGAGTCTACTCGATAAATCCCATCAAAATAAGGAGTAAGTGCTGGAGCAATTGCTACTTTTTTAGATAAAAAGCGTTCTACATCAATTTCATCCTGCGTTAACGTATTCCATTCTTGCTTTTTAATTGTTTCATATGTTGAGCTTTCTTCAAGTGAAATTTCACCGTCTAAATAACGTTTTATAATCGGGATAAAGGAAGATGGAATACCTTTAAAGTTACAAGCCATCTCTAACCCGCTTTCCCCCATCCCTAGATATGCTTTACTAAAGTTATCTTTATCTTTTTCTACTAAATAAAGAATATCAAAAACAGAACTAGACTCTGTCAATGGTACTTGTAAAAAGCTCATAACAGATGGTGAATAAACATTTGATGCACCGCGAAGTGTTGTTTTCATCTTACAAGAACATTTTTTATTTGCTGTTGGGCTAATCCATGGACGATCGCCTTTACAATCAAATAAAGAATACGCCTCTCGTTCCTCAGGATGCATAATTCGTCCTAAACTTTCACTCTGATTACAATGAAGACAAATTACATGCAAGTCCGATAAAGAACCGCTTTTGCCACGTGTTTTAAGCACTAAGCGCGGATGCTTAGAGTTCTCGCTACAAGGCTTTTTACGGTGAACCCATTCTTCATACGGAAAATCAGAAATATGCCCTTCTTCACATACTAAAACGAATCGACTTGCATAAAGCTCTTGAAGATCTTCTGTATTTTTTTGTGCGCAATAATAACACGTTGTATTATTAAAATCCGTCATACTTTGACATTTGGGACAGATTTTCCATTTAGGGAAGGTTACAGCTTTAATTTTTTGTTTATCAGGGTTTTCATTTAAAATCCGTACATGATCTACCTTTAAAAAGGATGTAATACGAGCATCTTTTTCCTGCGGCGCTCTGGAAGTTTGCCACTGATCTGCTGATTTAACAATGACACTTTGATTTAATAATTCTACAATTGCTCCCGGTCCAGATTGATAAATAAGCTGTGAAGGACGAATCGTTTCCGTTTGTTGGCTCATGATTTTAACACCTCAATTTCGATAGCTGATTCTACATTTCGTAATGACATCATCGCTGGACGTGCATCTTGATTTTTATTTTCTTCACTAAAGTTTCTTAATAAAGAACCTTTTACATACTTAGACGGCTTATACGCTAACTTTTGATCACTATACTTGTTAGCTAGCTCCTGCCACCACTCAATTAATCCCTTTACTTCCGTTTCAATTGTTGTACCATATGCGTCTTGAACACGTGCTAAAAATTGAACAGTTGCGTCATCAACTTCCTTTTGTAACTGTAAAATTTGTTTCGGGCTTTGTTCTGCATTCATTTCCATAATGCTTTGACGTAAAAATCCAATAAATGTACCCGTTAACCCTTTATATAAAGCACCTGTAGCAAATGGCGTTACACTCATCGTTTCAACATGGCGGTATAACGCTTGATGATAAACTTTAAATCGTTCAAAATGCGAAAGATCCCTTGAACGCAGTGAATTCAGTAGAACAAAAACAATTCCCGGATATTTACGCCCTACACGACTTGTTGCTTGAATATATTCAGAAGTTGTTTTTGGCTGTCCTTGTACAAACATTGTGCCAAGACGATCAACATCGACACCAACCGAAATCATATTTGTTGCAAGTACCGCATCTAAAACGCCGTCTTCCTCCATTGTTTTTTCCATTTGCGTCAGTAGCTGTGGAATTTCTTGTGCTTTTTTACGGCTCGTTAATTCCTCTACGACTAAATCATGGTTAAATTTTTTATTTGGATCAAGCATATTTAAACGCGTATTAATTTCATCTTTAAATGTTGTATTCATACTCGCTAATTCTTTTACAGTATTAAAATAACCGAGCATTGTGTAGTACGGATCTACTTTAAATTTTGCTTTCGTACGCGTAATTGTGGTATACGCACTATATGTTTGGATTGCTTGGATTTTATTACTTACTCCTGGCGCACATATTCCGACATAGAATCGTCCAGGCTTTTCTGTCGTTGGTATCTCCTTCGAAACAAAATTGTCATTTGCTTTTTGAACTGCAAGCGGGAATTGCTGCATATCTCGTCCATAAAGCGCTCGAATTTGTTCATCCGCTCCACTAATTGTCGCTGTCGAGGCAATGACTTTAGCAGGTCTTCCATTATGTCTCGTTAATAAATCAATTGCTACCTCGTATAAGCCTGTTAATGAACCTAGTGGACCAGATATTAGATGTAGCTCGTCTTGAATAATCAGTTCTGGTGGCTTTAGGCGATTAATTCGACTATAGCCTTTTGGTGTCGATTCACTGTATTCAAAGCCTAATTCACGATGATAAACATTTTTATTACCGAAAAGCTCATGCATATTATTTTTCCATGGTAACTGTGCAATTTTGTCTACCGTTCCTATTAATAAAGTTGGTAGCTTTTTATAAATAGCTTCATCTACTGTGTAAACTGGGATACCATGCTTAAATGTACATTGTTTATTTGAACAACAAATCTTTTGCGACTTTTTATCGATTTCATACTGTTCAGGACCTAATTCTGCCCCACACCACGGACAGTTCATCAGTTGAATCGGATTTCCAGTCTTTACTTCCTTACCTTCACGAAGCTCTTCTAATTTTTCGATTGCGTCTTCAAATTTATTCGGTGATGAATCTTGTCCAATCCATAACCCTATACTAAACGGCTCTTCACCAAATAATTTGGCATTAGGCTTTCGTAACACTTCCGCTGCACAAATTAAAGCGGCTGCACGTTGAAATTGCTGAGTAGTTAGTAGACGCAATGTATAACGCATAAACACTGTGACCCCAGCATATTTCTCAATTTGATTTGGTGCTAATAGACGACGATAAGCCATCACATAAGCTGCCACCCCAAGATAGGCCTCAGTTTTCCCTCCACCCGTTGGGAACCAAATTAAATCAACAATTTCTCGGTCTGTATGATTTTCATCAGAAGATCCTGCTATGTTCATTAATAAGAATATTAATTGGAACAAACGCCATTCACCATCTAATGTAGGCTTTACTCGTTGGCCAGTTGCACGATACGTTTGTGCAACTGCTGATTGCGCTCTTTGTAAAAGCATCGCACGATTCGCAAATTGAAAAGCTAAATAGCATAAAGAATCATTACTTTCGGTTACTAATGCGATCCCTTCCTCTAAGCGCTTAATAATATTTTTAACTTTTAACACATTTTGCTCTGCCTCAGCTTTAAGATGTGTTGGTAAATCGCTTATTAATTTCACTTCATTATCTAGCCATGCCTGATATGCCGCTGGAATGACACTTAATTGCTCTTCTAATAGCGTAACAGGAGCTTCACTTAAATCTTTCATTTTGAAAGATTGATTTTTGATTTTGCAATGCTCTATGTTAGGCAGTTCATAGCGCGGCATCCACGTCGAATAAATCGTGATCATATTGCCAACGTTCTCCCAATCTACTCCAACACCATGACCAATTGCTAGTTCTTCTTTATCACGATAAAGTAGCTCATTTTGTACATGATATTGATCAGCTTTTGAAGTAAACTTAGCTACATACGTTGTTGGTATATGTACCTTTAATTCGCATTGGAACATTACTTCATCCTGTTCAGGATATTGATCTTCACGCTTTAATGTATTCATTAAAAATACGTTCACATGATATAAACCATTGCGATATGTAACCGTGTAACGGACTTTGCCATATTTTGAGTCATTACTATTTTCAAGGGTATCTACTCTTTTAGACGACAGATCAATTTGCCATTTTTCTGATTGTGGCATTCGCTTATGTTCTTCGTCCTCATAGACTGCCCAAGATGTCTCAATTTTTACTGTAGTCAATTCTTTTAACTTGAAGCTGAATCCCATTGTGGATGGACGGAAGATTTTCTTTATTGTTAGTTGTTCATTTATTTCTTCTTCGCTTACTTGCACATGTGTTTCAATTGCATTATCACGCTCATTTACAACATCTGAAGATGACCCGAATGGTACTAGCTTCCCAGTTAAATAAAGCTGCATTGGACGAATGTCTATTCCTAGTATTTCATCCACACTATGTGGTCCAACTAAATATGTTTCTAGCTCTTGAATTAAGTCTTTACGTAGAATTGTATACTTCTCCATTTCATCCACACCTCTCTCTTAGGTAGTTACTACTATTATATCATTTACAGTAGCTACTCTATATCCTCCGATTCAATATATTTCCAAGACCCTAACAAAACTGTTCAATGGTTAGCTACTTTTCTAAAAAAGCATAAGCTTGTGACGATAACAGCACATGGATTACGCCATACCCATTGTTCGCTTTTATTTGAAGCTGGGGCATCGATTAAGGAAGTTCAATTTCGACTAGCCCATCGTGATGTAAAAACAACACTGGATGTTTATGCACACGTTACCAAAAAAGCGAAGTCCGAAACAATCGATAAGTTTACTAACTTCATGGGCAATTCTACAAAGGATTAACAAAGGTTAATAAGGTTTTTAATAAGGATTAAATCCAATTCAATACAACTCAAAAGCATTAAAAAAGCGCCATAAACGTTGTTATATCAACGTTTATGGCACTCAGTGAAATTCAGTACATTTCACAGTATGGAGACGCGGGAGTCGAACCAACCGTCTCAGAATGTACCTAAACTTTGGAATTCTGGTAGTTCGAGAATCTCTGGTCATCTTAATAATAGACACGTTCCTGACGACCTGTACATCGACATCATTCACTCGGTATTTAACTCGACCTGTGCCGTCATCTCCAGTCTCATGATCATCAGAAATAACTTACTACTCGACTTTCGATTGTATGATAAAATCTTGGATTCTCTGTAATGAAATTTTTTATTATACCCTTATTAATGTGACTCAAATTTTCTTTTATCACTTGTAAGATTTCGATTACATACTCACCCGTCAATCGAATGATATAGGGAAGGATCCACCCATTGTAGTCACTGCATTGATGAATGATCTTTTTTAAATGCTTTTCTCTAATAAAACCATCGTGATGCCTTGTATATAAACAATCTACTACTAATTGTTGTCGATTTGTTAATGAATGATAGTGCGATAAGGAAGTTTCATTATTGTATATGCGTTCAGGGATCATCAACTTACTTCCCTTAGAATTAACCTCAAAACAGTAGAAGAAGTCCTTACTTGTTTGGGAAATTATACTCAACACCTCATCACATCTTCCTCTAATTCAGGTGGAAACGCTTTTACTAATTCATATTTTTTACCTGACATGTATTCACCAACTTTAATGTGCTTACTGTTCATTTTTTTCAAAGACCCCGTTAGTTCAAGAAGGATCTTGATTATCATAGGCTCTAGACCAATGAAATGGTTGGATTTCCTCCAGTGTTTTATATACAAGTCTTTGATCTGGGTTCGTAATAGCTGCTTTTACATGAGGACCCCAATACCAAAGTCTTTCTTGGCATACCCCACAAGGAGTTAAGACTTTAAATTCAGCCTGTTCGTTATCTCTTACAACGCAAACAGAATGTGTAATCTGTGTGTTCAGCTTATGTGCTTCAAGGATCGCACCCGTTTCCATACATAATTCTGTCGAAGCATTTATGACCTCTGGCGCAACACTTGTCAAGACCATACCATCTTCCGTATACATTGCTGCGGCACCGCCCCATCCAGAAGGGTATCTACTTATGATCAATTCGATTGCTGCTTGATACAGTCTTTCTTCAATCTTCATGTTTCTCCCCCCATTACCTTGCAAAAATACTTTAACGTATTAGTTTACGTGTAAACTTTAACAATCCTATACCACTTTAGCATGAATTTACATTACCTAGTTTACTTTTTTTGGTAGTATATAAAGAGAGGCTTATTCAGCTAACGTGCAGTGGTTTAATGATCCTTAAATATTTTCAAAAACATCATAAAAGGAAGTGTTTGAGATTGGGTAGTGAAGATAAACTCATTATTTCTCCATTAAATAAAGATTTAATAAAGGATATCAATCTGACAAATGATTATTTTACGTTATATGGTAGAGTTGTCCCCCGTTTACAAGCAGGAAAGTGGTCTTATGAAGAGGTTCTTTTTGATAAAGCTAGAGAAACACGTTTTCCAGATGACGAACTTGATTGGAGTCACTATATAAACCAAGAGGATAAAGCGTTGTTTTTAGCTTATCTGAATGATACGTGCATAGGACAAATTAGAATCATTCAGGATTGGAACCGCTTCTGTTATATTGAAAACATTGCGACCAAGAAAGAGCATAGAGGCAGTGGCGTCGGAACGTTGCTCTTACATCAGGCAGAAGAGTGGGCCAAACAAAGAAACCTGATAGGCATGTCCTTGGAAACCCAAGATGATAATCTAGGTGCCTGCAGATTTTATGTGAAACAAGGATTCATGCTAGGTGGAGTGGACACACTCAAGCAGTCCTATAATCCTGATATTGAAACCACTTTATACTGGTATAAGTCATTCAAGTAACGGGGGCTTTAGCGGAATCAGTCATACAGTCGTCGTCCATATTCAATGCCTGAGTCTTGTTCCACTGAAGTTCGTACATATCCAAGTTAGGTGGTGAACCATTGTGATTGATTGGCAATGGGTTGAAGTTGATACATTAGAAAGGCAAGAAAAATGGAATGAAGCAAAATCGCTCCTGATAAAGAGTTGGCGGCAGAATCCCCAAGACTTGAAAGTGGCGATTCGACTTGGTTTCTTTTGCTGGTATGTCTTATCGAAGAGGGACCTTTAGGGATTAAAGATGTAGATTTTAATGAATTAGAAGCTGTGTTAAAGGAAGTTACGCATTTTGGAATGGCTAATTTTATTACAAATGAGGATTTTCTTTGGTGTTTTGGTTATATGATTTCGCTGTTTCCCTATTATTTCGGTGACTATGAATATTGGGAGGAGAAAGGCATTTCGATGAACAAAAGTGCCTATGAACGATGCCCTGATGACCCAGTATATACATATTCATACTTAGCATCTTTCCCCAATACTGATCAAAAACTTAAAGGGAAATTTCATCAGGTGAAAGATCAGGTGAAAGCGGTTCTTGAAGATAGATTTCAAGGAGAAGGTGTCCTATCCGAATATTTTAAAGACGTGTGGCGTAGTTAACTTTCAGTCCATATTAATGAATAGTTGTAAACTGGCATATAACCATTGTTATATGCCAGTTTTTTCTTCATATTCGAGTATGTCACCAGGTTGACAATGTAATGTCTGGCAGATTTTTTCTAATGTGTCAAAGCGAATACCACGCGCTTTACCTGTTTTTAGTATGGATAAGTTAGCTTGGGTAATTCCAACTTTTTCCGCTAACACTTTTGAAGAGATTTTTCTTTCTAGCATGACTCGATCTAGATTAATTTTTATCATGAGGATCTCCCACTTAAATCACATTGTTGGAATCGTCTTGCAAGGATATTCCGTATTTAAAAACCACATAAAGCGTATATACGATAGCTAATAGAAGAATGTTTCCTAGTAAACCTGGACTGGAATTTGAAAAAACATTACTGACATTATAAGCGTGTAGTTTTGCAAAGAACACCTGACTGATGAACTGCAAAATGGTGAAGCTTGTGATTGCGATTAGGATTTGTTTGAGGCACGAAAGATTTTGGTAAACAAAGAAGTCTTGTATATAAATATTGCCGATCATTTTACGTAGCGCATGCATAATGATAAACAAACAAGCAATGATTGCTAGCGCCACTAAGCAAGAAAGTACTAAAAACCATACTGATGGGTTTGTGTTTAAGTTTGAGTTAACATCTACATACTGTAGTAATTGTTTTTTAACTCCATTCGGAACTAACAATACAGCTCCAGTCCCAAATAGTAGCATTAATCCGGCAAACGCACAAAAAAATTGAGCAATCAGAGACATAATTGATAAGAATTTCAAAACAGACTTGGTAAAAAGACTCATTAGATATAGCCCTCCTTTATCAATTTACATTTATTTCCTTTTTATTATAAAACAATAAAGGATTATTGTAAAACAATAATTATAAGTTTTGAAAATTACTCGCAATCTTGTAAAAAGGAGATGCTCCATAATCGAAGCATCTCCCTCTCGTCTCATTTTCCCCTTTCGAAAACGACCCTTCCCGCCACGACCGTTTTCACGGCTTTGGCTGTCAGCATCTCCTCTGTCGTGCCATCGAATAGGTCACGGTCGAATATCGTGAAGTCTGCGACGTAGCCTGGTTTGATGTAGCCACGCTCATGCTCTTTGTTGATCGCCTGGCTGCTGCCGATCGTGTATAGTTGGATGGCTTCGAAACGGGATAGCTTTTGTTCAGGTATGTAGCCTTCATGCTTGGCGCCTGGTTTTTTCCGTTCGACTGCTGCATAGATGGTTACGAGCGGATCGATGTCCTCTACCGGTGCATCCGTTCCCGCTGCACACATGATGCCCCGGTCCAGCAGCGTTTTCCATGGATAGGCTAAGGAAAGACGCTCTTCCCCGAGTCGGTCGATGACCCACGGGAAGTCGGATGGGACGAATGCCGGTTGTATGTCTACCACGATCGGTAATTTGGCCATTCTTTCGACGAGGTCCTCTCGCAAGATGCAGCAGTGGATGAAGCGGTCCCGCTTGCCGCTTGGTGCCGGGTATTTTTCAATGACCCGAAGGACTTGTTCCGTCGCCGCGTCCCCAATCATATGGACGGCCACGACTTCGTTATGCTTGCGTGCCAATTTCACCAACGTCTCCAACTCTTCATCGGTTTGGATGAAGAGCCCTTTGTTGTCCGGTTGATCGGCATATGGCTGGGATAGGGCCGCCGTCGACCCGCCAAGGGCCCCGTCGGCAAAGATCTTCATCGCGCCCGGTTCTACATAGGGCTCGTCAAACTCTGCGTTGGCTTCAATCATTTTTTCAAATACGGCGTTATGCCGCAATATATTCACGCGGAAATGCTTCTTCTTGCCGACGACGCGGTGAAACGCCGTGAGTGGGTTTCTGAAGTCTCCGAAATAGTTCATTTCCTCTGTATGCCCACCCGTCAGGCCATAAGAAAGCATGTTATCCACAGCAAGGTTCAGTGTGTTCGTCAATGAATCGATGTACGCTTTCCCTTCTTTTGGAACAGCTTCCGTAACAGGGTTCATCGCTTGGTCGAACAACAGGCCATTTAACGTGCCGTCCGCATCTCTCCCGATTTCCCCGCCTGCTGGAGGTTGGCTGTCTGATGTGATGCCGCCTGCTGCAAGGGCCGCTGAATTGCCCAACACGACGTGATGGCAAACCCGCGTCAACAGGATCGGTTCTTTTCGAATCGCATCCAGTTCCCCGATTGTCGGAATGCGCTGGTCGGCGAAGTTATTTTCGTTCCAGCCTTCCCCATACAACCAGCTATCATTTGGGGCTGTCTTCGCTGCCTCGCTCACCATCTCCAGCATCTCGGTTGCCGAACGGGCTTTTGTTAAATCAAGACGAATTAACTTTTCGCCTTGGAACAGCATATGAAGATGGCTGTCAACGAACCCCGGATACATAACGGCCCCTTTCAAATCCATTCGCTCATCTGCCTCGACGCTCAGTTCATCGAATGATCCCGTAGCGAGTATGTTGTCACCCTCGACAAGGACGGCTTCTACCGTTTCATGTTCTTTCTCCATTGTGTAAATTGTGCCGCCATACCAAAGTTTCTTCATAGGAAAGATCCCTTTCTCTGCGAGTTTTCGTTTACCTTAACGCGTCGACATCGATACGTCCTGTTTTACTTTCTCCATGGTTGCCAGTTTTCCCTTTATTCAAAAGCAATAGCCCCTCTAAAAATATGACCATCCATCTATACAATCGACAATTTCCTACAACTATGAATCGTTTAGTCAAAAATAAGGCCCCCTTCATCAAGGTGGGCCTCAGTCAAAGTCACATTTATCTATCAAATTTCTCTCGAATAGTGCTGTACTTTCTCTTTATCGATTTCCACCCCGAATCCAACTCCATCTGGAATGATGATTTCAAAGTTTTCATATTGGATGTCATTCACCGTGATCGTATCTTTGAACAATAATGGGCCAAATAATTCCGTACCGAATTTCATTTCCGGTATCGTTGCATATAATTGTGCACAGATGGCCGTCCCTAAGCTGGATTCGATCATCGTCCCCCCGTATAAGCCGATTCCAGCCGCTTCGGCAATGGCTGCGACTTTTTTCGTTTGAGTCATTCCGCCCGCTTTGCACACTTTCAGGGCGATGGAATTGCCTGCTCTGTGTTTCGCGATTTGGAAGCAATCTTGTATGGAGTTCGCCGATTCATCCGCCATGATTGGCACCTTGAATCGGCTCGTCAAGCGTGCCATTCCTTCGTTGTTCCATGTTGGGAGTGGCTGTTCAATCATGGAAATGCCACCGTCTTCTAAACGTGCAATGCAGGCATTCGCCGTATCTTCATCCCACGCCTGATTCACATCTACAGTAAGGCGCGCTTCGTCCCCGACGGCTTTTTTAATCTCCAATACATGTTCAACATTTTTAATCGGATCGCCTTTACCGATTTTCAATTTGAAGATATTATGACGTTTCTGGTGTAAGAGTTCCTTCGCTTCTTCAATATCTCTATCCGTATCACCGCTCGCCAAAGTCCAGGCGACTGGCAGCGATTTATGAATCTGGCCGCCAAATAGTTCAAAGGCAGGCACCTCTTTGCTTCTAGCTGTTAAATCGACCATCGCCGCCTCTATCAAGGATTTGGCAAAGTAGTTGCCCCTTACGTGTTTCGAGATGCCATACATGATTTTGTCAAAGTGTACGGGTTCCTTACCGATGATCAAAGGGGATATATATCGGTCAATATTGACCTTTATTGCTTCCGGCGTGGATTCCCCGTATGAAGCGCCGCCTATCGTCGCGACTTCCGACCATCCTTCATTTCCCGCTTCATCCGTTATGCAGGCAACAACAAGGGTCTGTTCAACAATGGTATGCATCGCCAATTGATGCGGACGGATTGTCGGTAAATCTAGTATATATATATCTACTGAACGTATTTTCATAGTTACCTCACTCTCACCTTTTTACACAATAAAATCGGCTTCTGTTTTTTCTTTCACTTCTGCAAGCGTTACACCTGGCATCAGTTCAACCAGCTTTAATTGTTTATCGACCACTTCGAATACCGCTAACTCTGTCACGATCATATCCACGCTTCTGGTCGATGTAATCGGGTAGGTACATGCTTTCAGAATTTTGCTTTGGCCGTCTTTCGAAGTGTGGCTCATCGTTATAATGACTTTTTTCGCACCGACCAATAGATCCATGGCGCCGCCTACCCCCAAGATATTCTTACCTGGAACTGCCCAATTCGCAATGATTCCTGACTGTGCAACCTGTAAGGCACCAAGTATCGCCACATCGACATGACCGCCGCGGATCATCGCGAATGAATCGGAACTATCGAAGAAGGAGGTCCCCACCGCTTCACCGACTGGTAGTTTGCCTGCATTGACAAGGTTCGGGTCGATATCTTCCTCTTCAACATCCGTTACACCCAACATGCCATTCTCGGTGTGCAGAAACACGTTCTCATCCTCGAGATATTCGGCTACTAGTGTGGGGATGCCGATTCCTAAATTGACGGTACAAGGACCGTGCAATTCCTTGGCCACACGCTTCGCAATCAGATGCTGCACCTCTTGTTTGCTCATTTGTTTATTCATTTGCTCACTACCCCTACCTTTGTCAAGATTTTCTGTGCTTGGATAATGGTATCGATATAAAGATGGGGTGTGACGATTTCCTCTGGATCCAATTCACCAGATTCGACGATCTCATCCACTTCTACGATGACTCTTTTCGCAGCGGTTGCCATCAATGGGTTGAAATTACGAGCCGTTTTGTAGTAAACGAGATTCCCTAGGGTATCAGCTTTATGCGCCCGGATAATGGCAACATCCGCGCGGATCGCTTTTTCCAGAATATAAGTCACGCCATCAATATTGCGTTCTTCTTTTCCGATTGCCAGCTCGGTGCCGACGCCTGTGGTCGTGTAATACCCGCCGAGGCCCGCCCCACCCGCACGCAAGGATTCTGCCAATGTCCCTTGTGGCAGTATTTCCAGTTCGATTTCCCCTCTTTGATATTTGGCTCCCACATCACGGTTGCTTGTAAAATAAGAGCCAATCCCCTTTTTGATTTTGTTTTGGTTGAGCAGGATTCCCAAACCCTTACCTGCTTCCCCGAGATTATTACTGACAATCGTCAAATCCTTCACGTCTTTTTTAGTCAATCCTTCAATTAGCGTAAGTGGTGCACCCACTAATCCAAAGCCGCCCACCAAAATCGTTTGACCGCTTTTGACGCATGATAAGGCTTCTTGCAGATCTTGTGTCACTTTCGTCATGCCTGTCCCTCCCTTGCCCGTTTCAGGGAATCGCTGATTTCAAACCAGGCTGGAATGCCGGCCGTCAGAATGCATATGTATCCCACATCAGCTAGATCCGCCTCTGAAGCTCCGGCCTGTCTCGCTCTTTCTATCCAGGCAATCGCCTCCTCACCCCTCAATTCGGTAATGTAATTGCCCACCATGTTCAGGTATTTCAATCTAGAAGACACGGTTCCCTCACTAAGGATTTTCTCCTCGATCCTCTCGGCTTCATTCGTTTGAATGACGTTCCATGTATCTACTAAAAAACGTGTATCCAGCTCTCCCATCCAGGCAATCATCGTAGAAATCACGTCTTCAATCGTTTCAGGGTCATTTGCTGGCTGTTCAACTGGTGTACCCGATAATTCCAGGGCATATGCCAAAGACTCAAGCGACACTTTAAGTGACGGAAGCCCCTTATATAAATAGGAAACTAGTAGGTATTCGACTAGTTCCGGAATCGTTGAACCATAATCCATGGCGCCCTTGGTGTGATACACCATGCTACGTGGATATAGTCTTGCTGCGTTCATGCTGGCCACGAGTACATCCTTCTCTTTACGTGATAACGCGCCATCCTGCATAATTTCACCGCGCAACCCCGTATAGTGGTCTAAGACAACCGGACTGTAATCATGCATTTTTTGCACCCAGCCCGGCACCTCATCATAAACTTCCTTAAAATAATCCAACCCTTTACTCATTCATCATTCTCCCTTCTTATGTAGATTGCCATTTTTATAGTTTGATGGTTTTCAGGATGTAGGTCTCCTCACTTCTCTACTGCTTCAAAAACGTAAATGGTGTTTGTTCGACCCTCTTCAAAAAGGATTGAATATCTTGATTGATGTCATCACGTTTTTCAAAGACCATGGTGTAGTGATTGCAGTCCGAAACGACCGTTTCGATTCGTTCCGTATACTTCTGCGTTTCCTCATAGTCGGACAGAAAGAATAACGGTGGCATGGACCCGATGTCGCCCTCAGCATACACAAGCAATACGGGACATTGAATCTGTGAACAGATCTCTTTTGGACTAAAGGTATAAAAGCTTTCAAAGTCAGCGAGGATTCTTGATTCGGTTGATTTATTCTCCCAATGGTCAGCTACAGGAGCCACTTCATACTCGACGGCATCCTCCAGTGTTTCTGTCCACGTGATTCCTAGGTTTCCGTAAATCTTTTTGATTTCTTCGACATAATGTTTTTGAGATTCGTATTCTTTACTCAATCGTCCCAACGAAGGCTGAACGATCCTTTTCTGGTGTTCGGACATTGTAGCAGCACCATCCAGCAGAATGACGGCTTTTACTGTATTTAATTTACTGGCCACAATGGCCGATATAAAGGCTCCCATGGAGTGACCCAAGAGGATAGGGTTTTCGATATTCATTTCTTCTATTAATGCCAGGATATCTTCGGCATGACGAAAGATGGAAGGCTCGGGATCTGTATCCGCACTATTTCCCCGTCCCCGCAGGTCGACCGAAATGAATCTGTATTCCCCTTTATAGGCATCCGCGTAATGGTGCATGTTTTTATGTGTACCTGTTAGTCCATGAATCGCGATAATCGGACCTTTTTCCCCCGGGTAATCCACCACTTGGATTTCGTTCCCGTTGATCATTTTTTTATAAGAGTTCATGTATTGGCACCTCACCTTTATCCGTTATACGTATGGAAGGAATCTTTAGTGTTATGAAATAAAGGCTGCCGAAATGCTCTCGACAGCCTAGGAATTCGATTCATCAAGTATTAGAGGGTTCTCAATACAAAATTCAAGGATGCCTCTTTATGGTCCCCCACTTGTTCAAGTTTCGTTAACAAGGAAGTTCGAACGCCTTTGGCTACATCCGTTTCTAACCACTCATCCCCTTCAAAAAAGACTTGAGTGATCAGTGTTTCATGGCCTTCATGCTCGAGTTTCATATGGATGTGGGCAGGACGGTATGCATGGTACCCAGCCGCTCTTACAAATTCACCTGTTGGACCACTCGTAGGGATTTGGTAAGGAATAGGAACTCTCGCATGCACCTCGAAGTCTCCGTTCTCGTCTGTATAGAAATGACCTCTTAAGTTAAAGTCAGGTGCTTTTGAATCAAAGTTCGAGTATAGGCCGTCGCTGTCATCCTGCCACCACTCCACTTTTGTATTGGCCAATGGTTGCCCGTTAACGGAACTTGCATTTCCATAAAACACTAACTTATCTCCGGCTTCATCCGGTCTTTCCGGTATAATGAACGGTTGCTTTTCAAGTAACGGCGACCCTTCCACAAAGTAAGGTCCAAGAAGGGAAGGCTCTGTACCAGGCAACCCCTTATATTTAGCTTCCAATACATAGGTCTCGATGAAGACATCCAGGAATAGCGGGATTTCTCCACTTTTACCCAGACGATCTGCCCAATTCACGAAATTCGTATACTCTTCATGATTAAATTGTTGTTCATCTAAAAAATTCTTCAGATGCTTAGCAAAGCTTTCATACGCTTCTAATACACGCTTATTTTGTACAATTGTTTCTGACATCATTGTTTCCCCCTCAGATTTTAAATGGCCAACTATATTTACACTTTGTAACCGCATACATTTGCAAGTGAATCGTATAGGTAATCTTTTCTTGGAGGACTTGCAAAATGAATGAACAAATTGTACGATAACCGTACATAAATTTTCTATTCGTACAACTTTATTTTACACAGGGGGTATCATTTATGTCAACTGAATATTCAGAAAATATAAAAAGTGGCGACTATATCCAATCCCTAGAACGTGGGCTGCTTGTTATTCAGGCATTTTCACAGGAAACTCCGACACTGACCATAAGTGAAGCGGCGAAAATAACCGGTTTAAGCAGACCGACTGTGCGCAGGATCTTACTTACTTTGGTTCACCTAGGGTTTGCAGAGTCGAAAAATGGATCCTTTTCATTAACCGCCCGAACCCTGACATTAGGCTATGCCTATATTTCTTCGAAGAACATTTGGAATATGGCCTATCCCATCATGCGGGAATTTGTTGCCCAAATAGGTGAGTCCAGTTCCATTTCTGTCTTGGACGGCACGGAAATCATCTATGTTGCCCGTGTTCCTACGAAAAGAATCATGTCGATTAATCTGGATGTCGGATCCCGCCTCCCTGCTTATGCGACGTCCATGGGACACGTGCTTCTAGCTAATCTTCAGAAAGATGAACTAAAGAAACGGTTGGATCAAATTACGCTTCAGTCGTTTACAGAAAAAACGATTGCGGACAAGCAACAATTACTGAGCACCTTGGATGAAGTCCGTGAAATGGGTTGGGGAGGGGTTGATCAGCAATTCGAAGAAGGACTCCGATCCATCGCTGTTCCCATAAAAAATTCTGAAGGACAGGTCATTGCCGCCATCAATTGTTCCGCACATGCTGGAAGAATCAGTGAAGAAGTTCTCCAAGAAGAATTTCTTCCATTGCTATTAGACACGGCAGCCAAAATTAGTAGGGCCATCGCGACATCGAACTCCTCACATTTTTAATATATCTGCGTAAAATGCAAACCAATAAAAGCCGCCTGTTTGAAGGGACTCCCTCCTCAGGTGGCTTTTATCATGATTCTACACATTCTCTGGATGCCCTTGAATCACAAACTTACAGCTTCACTGGATTGGATGATTCGAAAAGTAATCCCGGATCATCTCTTTCATCTGTTCTTTATTCTCCGCGAATTGCCTGTGCCTATGTCCATTGCCCCCGGAAGGATGCGGGAATCCTAGTAGCAGATTGCTAGCATCGAGGTGATTCTGTTCCGCCAAGTAGGTGAGGACCTTGGAGACGTTGATGCCTAGCGGAATGATGAGTGGTTGGTCCAAATTGCTGATTTCGGTCGCAAACCCTTCCATGATATGTTTCCTTAGGAGCTCCGTCTTTAAGATGTCTGGCGTCGTCCCGCTGTAGTTTTTCCCCTTATAAAACACCGGATAGTTCAGGACGGATCCTGTATGGACCAAGGAATTGGCCTCGGCGAAAAGCTCGATCGTGGAGGACAGCCCCAAGTATTCATGTAAACCCAGCTCATCCAGCATCTTGACGAGGTTCTTTCGCATCGGCCCTTCAAAGCTGGATTGTTTCTTTACTTCGTGGAGGATTTCTTCCTCACTTTCTATGTAATCTTTGACTTCAATGACGGTTGAAAAGGATTTCTTCATCTGGTGTAATCCTGGTGTGATTCCGGCGATCACGACTTTGGCACGTTCATTCACATATTCAAAAGGCGCATAATAGATTTCGAGGTTTTTCTTCTCATCCCGATCAAGCAGAAATTGCTCGTTTCTGATCATGTCCACTGTATACGAGGCCGGCAAGCTATACAGCAGATCCTTGTATTGCTCGAATTTCGAAAATTGTACGATACTCATGACTGTTAATCCCTTCTTTTATAAGCTTGGTGTCGTGTAAGATAATGCTTGAGTCAAAGAATAGCACCAAATTCATTGCAACTGAATTCGATCGTGAAGGCTTTCTTTGTGGTTATACGATGTAAAGTATACACCCCTTCAATCAAAAGGCTATATGTACGGCCATTATCCACAAGTTTGGCCTCCGAGAATGTTTGCTTCCATTCTCCATTAGAAGAACTGGCTATATGCGATGTAATCTGATTTACCTTTGAAAACATTTGGCCTTCCCGATTTTCATTATATTGTGTCTCAAACATACCTGAAACCTCTACTGAAAAAATCTTATGGCTAACATAAAGATGGGCGGTTTTCTTCCTTTCTCCATTCGAACCCATAACGACTTCACAGTTTGTGAAGATAGATTACTTAATGCCTCACGTTCACTTGCCAAGAAGAAATCAATATGTTCTTGGATTCTCTGCTTATAGTCTTTTGGCTCAGCCCAATCTTGGGGTTCAAACTCCTCAATCGAAGGAACGCCTAGATTAATCCCTATTTTTGTCTCATTTGCCTGATGAACAATTTCCTGATACTGCTTGTGGTACGCTTCCTTTTGTTCCTGCGTCAATTGCAGGGGACCCGTTGTTTCCACAACATCAATTGCAAGATTGGATAAAGGTGCGCCTTCTATAGTTTGTTCACCCCCTAACACTTTAGACGCCTCTTCACTCTTTGTCTGATTCGCTTCCTCATTTGCACTACATCCCGTTAGAAGGACCGTTCCTAGTATTGCCCCTATGTATAAAACTTGTTTCATCATCATTCCCCCATCCCCATTCACTTGCCATTAACGGTTATAACGATTGTAAACTTTATCCAAATTAAAATGAATAGTTTTTAATTTGCTAAACAATTTTTAAGGCTAGGTTCAAGGAAAAGATTGATTTAAATAGGCTTAGCAACGAATGGATATTTATGTTAAATTAATGACAAGGAAAGACATACACGTTAACTGGAATTTCAGTAACTTGTCACACTGTGAAATGAATTTTAGACTAAAGATAAATATAAGTATGAACAGTCTTTAGGAGGTGAGTGTTTTGTCCATCGGAATTCTTGCCCTTGTCACTATGGCGTTATGGATTGTACAAATTCATGAATTCTTTAAACCTGAAGAAAAGCAAAACAATAGAAAAATCATAATCTTAACTTCCTTCGGGTGCTTGTTTACCACGATTTTGACCATCCATCAAATTCAAAACTTCCTTGGGTAAAAGTAAATACCATCAGGAACCGCAGAAGATTATGACATTCAAAAAAAGGAATGTTCAAAGGAATATCAGATATAAATGCTAAGAACCTCCCCATCATAGAGAGATTGGGAGGTTCTAGTTCTTGCGACATACTATTTTTTCACAGCATGGATGTAATGAATGGTTTCGAATGCAGACAAATAATCTGTTCGACCACCAAAGAATTTATTTTGAATGGCAACAGGTGATAAATGTTCATAAATGAGTAAACCTGAGTTTTCTAACATTTTCTCCATTTCTTCATAAGTAAAACATGATTTCATGGGCTCGCCACTAGCTGATGCCATTTGAACCATATTTTGCACTCGATTGGACAGCCCTTTTTCTTCAAAAAGGTTGTCATCTGCATAATCAAACACGATCGAACTCCCTGAAGGTAGATTGGCAAACCATTCATTAATCAAATTGGCATGTTCTTCTTTTGTTAAATAATATGAAACACCTAAAAGACTAAGAAAGGTTTTTTTGTTAGGCATGAAACCTTTTCCAATAAGATCTTGAATGGCAAATGGTCGGGTGAAATCCATTGGAACAAAATGAAGGGTATCCGGGATTTGATAATTTGCATTTTCTAGCCTGATCTTTTTAAAGTCTTGTGTAGCTGGATAATCCACTTCAAATATATCGATGCTTTCGTTTAATTCCGGGTGTCGGAAACAAAAGGTATCTAATCCCGCTCCTAAGATGACATACTGTTGAACGCCCAGCACGATTTCATGGCGTACTACATTTTCGCAATAGGCAGCACGTGCTAAAGGAGTTGGAGAAAGTTGAACTTGTGTAATCCATTTTAAAATTTCATCTGGGTCATCTCGAAATTTCTTTGCTATGCTATCATTAAAGAATGGAATGCCTTTAATCATGTTCTCTTGAATATCCGCAAATTCTTTTTGGCTAATTAAATCTTTTACAATAAAATCATCAAAAATTTTCGGTGTGTCGTATTGACTATGGTAAGCCCGACCAAAGGCTGATATTAAGGAAGTCATACTTGATTCGTTCTTCTTCATACATTCATCCCCCGTATAACAAAAATAAGATTCCCCTGGCCAGGAGAACCTCATTATACACACAAAAATTTTAACTGTAAATTATAGCATAAATAAATATTTTTGTCAATCTATTCTATCTCGAAAATCCTACCTGAATATAAAAAAAACGCCAAAGTGGCGTTTTTTCTTTAAGCAGTTTTCTTATAATACGAAAGATCTTCTTCGAGCGGGATGTTGGCTGCTCGTTGTTTTTTCGCTGCGACGAAGAAGGTTATGACCAAAATGACGCTGACGATGGCTCCGATGATGTAGGAGGTATCCATCGATAATCGGAATCCGATTTGGGCGTTCAGGATATAGACCAACACCGTATATAGCATGAAGGTTCCTGGCAGTAAGGACACCCAGTAATTCTTCTTCGCGATGTACAGGTACATGGCTCCTACGAATAGGGCGATGACGGCTGTTGCTTGGTTGGCCCATGAGAAGTAGCGCCATAGGATGTTGAAGTCGATTTGCGTCAAAGCAATGGAAATGACGAACAGAGGAACCGCGATGACTAAGCGGCTGCTCATTTTCAGTTGCGGGAATTTCACATAATCGGCAATGATCATCCGTGCACTTCGGAAAGCCGTATCTCCCGACGTGATCGGCAAGACGATGACTCCCAGTACGGCGATGGTGCCGAATAACGCTCCAAGTGTTACTTTTGCCGCTTCACTTACGATTAATCCCGTTCCACCTGTTGCAAGTAGTTCGTTCAATCCGACTGGTCCATCGAATAAGCTCATGGCAGCCGCGGCCCAGATCATGGCGATGATTCCTTCTGCAATCATCATTCCATAGAAGATTTTCCGGCCTTGTTTTTCATTTTGAGTCGTACGTGAAATGATCGGTGATTGTGTTGCATGGAAGCCTGATAGTGCCCCACATGAAATCGTTAGGAACAATAACGGGAAAATCGGCAGGTTATCCGGATGTAGATTGGATAACGTTAGTTCCGGTATCGGCGCTTGTTGGATGATCAAGGCTCCACCCACCCCGACGGAACTGATTAATAATAAAGCCCCGAATATCGGATAAAAGCGTCCGATGATTTTATCGATGGGCAGAAGTGTCGCCAGAATATAATATAGGAAAATGGCTACCGTGATGAGCGTCAGGCTCACCGTGCCATTCATCAAGTTATGAAGCAAGGATGCTGGGGACGTGACAAACACCGTACCCACCAAAATTAATAACAGGATGGCGAATGCATTGACAACATGCTTCATCACTCTGCCGAGGAATTTACCCGCAAGTTCCGGTAAATGCGCTCCACGGTTCCGGATTGAAATCATGCCAGTTAGGTAATCATGAACCGCCCCTGCAAAGATACAACCAAGCACGATCCAGATAAACGCAACAGGTCCATATAAAGCTCCCATGATTGGACCGAAAATGGGTCCGACCCCTGCGATGTTCAATAATTGGATCAAAGAATTCTTACTTGTGCTCATCGGCAAATAATCGACGCCGTCCTGATTCGCATATGCCGGTGTCGGTCGTTCTGCTTTGACACCAAACAGTTTCTCTATGAATTTTCCATATGTAAAATATCCGATTAGTAATAGAATGACTCCACCTAAAAATGTATACATCTGTCTATGCCCTCCTTGGAATCGCTTACATATAGTATAAACGATGAATTGACAGAAAAGATTGAATTCTTATTATCATGTCGATTTCGGAGGGTAAGAGGTTCATATGTCGAATTAACGTGTAAAATGTTCAAAATTTTGTCACATGTATACGAGAAAGAATCTGAGATTCACGCTTGGATTCATATCAGATTCTTCCTACCCTATCATAACTCCAAGGCCGCTCGAAAAGCTTTGGCATACGTCCGGCTGACGGACAGCATTTCGTCCCGTCCTTTCAATTCAAGCTGGTACGCCCCATTGAACCAGGGGGTAAGACGCAATACATAATTCAAATGCACCAGATAACTTTTATGAATTCTAAAAAATGGGAATTCATGTAACCGTTCTTCTAATTCTTTCATCGTCGTTTTCACTTCATATTCATGGTCGACCGTGACGATCTTCGATACCTTTTCTTCCCGTGAAATGTATAGGATGTCATGAGGATGAACATAGAGGATTTCCCCCTCCACTTCGACAGCCAGTCTTCCGGCGCTTTTGACCGGCCTATTCTCCTCTTTCTTTAAGAATAGTTTTTCAAGGCGGCTAACCGTCTCTGCCAATTGTTCTTCATCATACGGTTTCAATAGATAATCCACCGCATCCACACGAAAGGCTTCCACACCGAACTGAGGATAGGCAGTCGCAAAGACGATTCTCGGGACGTTCTTCAATTCCTGGAGGGCCTTCGCTGCCTCCATCCCATTCATGAGCGGCATCTCCACATCGAGGAAAATCACATCAGGCTGCAGCTGCATCGCCAAGACGATGGCCTGTTCCCCAGATTCACCCTCGCCGATTATATCGATGGAGGGATGCTGCTTCAACAGATGAATCAATTCCTCGCGGCTATAACGTTCATCATCTATGACAAGTGTCCGAATGACCGATTTCATGTTCTTCCCCACTTTCTTCATTTACTTTGGAATGCGAAAGGATATTTCCGTGCCTTTTCCTGGTTCACTCCGAATCTTCAAGGCCGATTGCTGCCCCATCATCATCGTAAGCCGTTTGTTCACATTATAAAGGGCAAGGCCTGTCCCGCTTTTGGATTCAACGATTTCTTGGCCAAGCTTTTGTAACTGACCTGGCTCGATACCAGCCCCATTATCCCTTATGACGATTCTAATCGAGGCTTCCGTTTCTTTTTCAAGAAGAATATGTATCGAACAGTTTTCCGTTTTGTTTTTAAACCCATGATGGATGCTGTTCTCGATTAATGGCTGGAGGATGAGCGGCGGGATCTTCGCATGGAGAACATCTTCACCCACTTCATAATGAATGTGCAGCTTATCGACAAACCGCATTTTTTCGATATTCGCATACGCTTGAAGATGTGAAAGTTCCTCCGATAAGGTCGTCCACTCCACCGTCGTACTGGCTAGGTTCTTTCTGAAATACTGGGATAAGTGAAGCAGCATTTTCCTTGCCTTGTTAGGATCAATCCTTATTAACGAGTTGATCGTATTTAAAGCATTGAATAGGAAGTGCGGATTGATTTGGGCCTGAAGGGCTCTAATCTCAGCTTCTTGTGCCAATTTCTGTGCATCATCGAGCTGTGACACTTCCAGTTGATAACTAAGGAGCATACTCAACCCTGACATCAACTCGACATCCACGTTGTTGATTTCTTTTTCATGGCGAAAATATAACTTTAACGTCCCGACTGTCTGATTCCCTTTCTTTAAAGGACCAATGATGACCGCGCCTAACGGACAATCGGAAACCTGGCAATGAATATCCCGCTTTCCCACTACGATCAGTTCCCCACCCTCGATCACCTGGCGTGTAATTTCTGTCTGGAGCGGCCGTCCCGGCGAGTGATGGTCATCCCCCAAACCGATATGGGCGAGGATCTTCGTTTCATTGGTAATCGCGATGGCACTTGCCTTCACTTCATCAAACAAAATCCGGCATACCGCGGCAGCCGACTTTTCGTTCATACCTTGGCGCATGTACCCGAGGGTTTGCCTTGCAATCCTCAATGACTTCTGTGCCTGCAAGGCAGCAGCCTTCTCCTCTTCATTCAGAACGCTTCGAATGATTAATAGAAACAAGGCGCTGCCTAGGCCATTGGCGATAATCATGGGTATACCAATATGCCCGACAAGGGAAAAGGCCTGTTCGGTCGGTTTCGACAGAAGAAGAATGATGAACATCTGCATCGCTTCGGCGAGAGCCCCGATCATTAAAGCCTTGGAAAGTTTAACATGTTTGTTTTTCTTATAAAAAAGACCCGCAAGCAGACCCGCAAGTATCGTGGCGACCCCACAGGAAAGCGCCGTGAATCCTCCCAATGCAAAACGATGAATCCCCGCGACGATCCCAGCACCAAGTCCGATGCGCCATCCCCCGAATAAACCGGCAAGTACAACGCCGATCACGCGGGAGTTGGCAATGGCCTCATCTTCCCCGACAGACCCGACCCATCGGTTGAACTCAAGCGATTCGGGACTCAATGTCAGTCCGGTATAGGTGCCAATGATGCCGAACACCCCAAAGAACAAAATGGCTTTGACCTGTTGCTTCCGGTTAAAATGATCCTCATTCAACATTTGTCGAAAGAAACGAAAACGGGTCACGATAAAGGCAATCGTCACGATGATCCCGAGCCGTTCCGTCATGGTAATCAACAATTCCATGATGATCTGCCTCCCCCAATCCCTCTTGCAATCCCTGTATGGATAGCTTGTACTCTACACAATACCTTCTATTATTATACGCTCGATGGACGGGTTCTCCATACCTTTTCTAAAGACCCCATCAAAAAAGCCGACTGATTTTAAAATAAAATCAATCGGCTTATATGAGTGGTACTGTATGGGATTTAAGCATTTACGGTTTTACGCGCTTGACTTTCATGCAATTTCTTCATGGCAAACCTGGCTACTGGTTGAGCGATCAACGTTTCAACCCAGAATGCGATAAAGAAGTTACGTGGCCAGTCATAAAAGAACGTATGAATCGGCTTCCAGCTAATTTCCCCCATGCCAATCCAAGATCCGATAACTGTCAGTAAAACGGACAAGATGGTTACGCTAAATAATATCGTGAACAGCACCCGTGCATTAAAGCCGTCCGTCGGTCCAGCAAACTTTTGTACAAGCTTAGTAACAAGTGGATTTACCACAAATGGTACCAATATAATGACACAAACCCAAACAAACGGAATCACTTTTAACGTATCAACATACACGTCCTTCGTGAATCCAAATTTAAATGCCATAATAAGTGGTGCGATAATGTTGACAGAAAGAATGGAAATGATGGCTAAAAACAATATAAATTCTTTTCCGCCTCTTGGTAATCTTGTTTCCCCGTGCATATCGATCCATCTCCCATATAAAAAAATATTTCAGATGGCAGACGTATCATGAGACATATATTTTTGGCCCCCAAAAAGAAAGACCAATATCTCTACACACTGATATAGCTAGTTTATCATTTTTCCCAAATTAATTCCAAGTCCTTTTTTCCATGAAAAACACAGGCTACATGCATCAAAAATACCATCCATTCGCACCATAACAGATATAAATGGAGTGATGAACATACAGAAAATATATTTTTTATTGTAACCTAGAGGAAGGGGTGTTTATCTTCCGATTCAAAAGGAGTATAATGGAAAAAGAGTCAGGTATTTACCTGCTCACGATTCCTTAGGTGACCGCCTTTTTAGGCCCCCTCTCCTAAGGTTTTTTGTTTTTTTAATTGAACAAGGTTGCCATATGGTCCCTTTATTTTTTTGATTGGGAGGTTTACATCATACTTCGTCCCTTCCCCCGTGCTAAAATAGGAGAGTGGTCCGCTACATTCCACTTTTAAGAAAGACGCCGGGAAGTTTATTATTTTGAAACGGAGATGAGGGAGATTAAACAGCAGCGGTTAGTAGTTAAACGCAAAAGGACGCTAATAGAAATGATATTAGATATCATTTCGCTCTTATTTCTTATTTCAAGTGTTGTATACATAATGACGGAATGGTCTTCTCTACCAAGTCAAATACCCTTTCAATTTAATTCGTTCGGGAAAGTGAGTATTTTGGGTTCAAAGGAAAGCGTACTTGCCCTTCCGCTATTTGGTCTGATCATCTGGATTGGCTTGACGGTCCTTGAAAGATTCCCACATCGCATTACCTTGCCTTTTTTTCTTCAAGAGAATAAGGAAATGGAGTTCAGGAATAATCGGATTCTGATCAACATGACCAAGAATGTACTGGTCATCTTTTTCACTTATACGAACTGGACTAGCATACAATTAGTTTTAATCTAAAAAATGACAATGGCGCTCAAATGAGCGCCATTTAAACGTTTCTATTTAAAAAATCGACTTTCATTTCTATAATATATATTTTTTTCAAAATACTAGTTTACTAGAGTGTGGATTAGGATATACATGATACTGTAAGCAACACAAAAAACTTTTATAGGAGTGATTAACATGGCTGACAATAACAAAATGAGTCGGGAAGAAGCAGGTCGCAAAGGTGGAGAAGCAACTTCAAAAAATCACGACAAAGAGTTTTATCAAGAGATCGGTGAAAAAGGCGGAGAAGCGACCTCCAAAAATCATGACAAAGAGTTTTACCAAGAAATCGGTGAAAAGGGCGGCAAGGCCCGCAGCGACAACAATAACAATTAAACCATTCCATAGAACGAGTAATTGTCTTAACGGACAATTATTCGTTTTTTTTGTTTGTTTTGTTTTTATCGGTCGATTCTTGGTATTTATCGGTCATTTATTGCTTTTATCGGTCAATTCACATGATATATCGGTCAATTCCGGCTTTTTATCAGTCTAACTGCCTTTCATCACCAGTAACATCCAGAAGAAATGGTATACCGTGACGGCGGCATACGCTACCAAACAAAGCAAGATTCCGCCATTCACCACTTTTCTACGTTTTAACTGCGGATAGATCCACAAGAGAAGCAAAGGAAGGAACAGTTTGCATCCGTAGAAGAAGGAGCGATTCCAATGATACACTTCTTTCATGAGGGGGTTCAGTTCTCTTATGTATCCTGCCTGGATGCCAAAATCGGTTACCACAGCATCGAACAGACATAGCACGAAAATCCATACGAGCATATTCTTCATCTTCTCTTTCGAAATCCTTGCTTCCTCCACTATGATCTCCTCCTACCACTATCTTTTCAAAAGTACGAATGGAACATACCTTATCAAGAAGGAACATTAAAAATGCCAGACAAATTGTTCTTAGTAAAGAACAGTCAATCCATACTCCCTTAAAGGAGCATGTTGATCAAGGAGTATCCATACAGGTCGTTTTGGATGGAAAAAATACAATTCTATACTTTCCTTCCAGCTCTTCTTTGATTTTTTCCGTTAATCGTAATCCCTTTTCATTATGTTCTTTTTCAAGAGTCAATCCGTCTGGAAGCATGGTATCCGTATCCCAATCTATCCAGTCTCCATACTCTCTCACCCAATCTGATAGCTCCATTTTCAGTTCATCTGAAGTGGGGACTTCATCTATATCCAGGTTACAGCCACAGAGATGGCACCATATCGGATCTGCGCCGATATCTGCTTCCAATTTCAAGATGGACGGTTTCCGTCGTGCACATAAGCAATCCAGCTTCACTTATCCCCCTTTGGTTCTAAATTGGACGGGTTATCCACATAAGAACCAAGGATGAACCCGCAATTCGAACAATAATGAGAGGTGATCTTGGACGGCTTATTCTTTAAATGATCATAGGAGAACATTTGAACAAATTTGAACCCTGTCCCAAGTATCCCTTTCTTAATCGAGTATGAGTTACATTTCGGGCATTGATCCTCACTCAACTTTTTTCACTCTCCCTTCATCTATTTCTTCCACATTTTCTTCGGTTCCGTCTTCTTTGACCGCTTTTACTTTTACGTCCTTAATATCGCTAATGGCGTACCAGAATCTTTTCCCCTTCTCCACTTCGATGATTTCAGCAGGTTCATCTCCTGCAAACATATGGGAAATGGAGTCATCGGTAAGCGTCCCTGAGTATATGTAGGGTTCTTCGTTCATCGCAGACCATTGGACTGGATCGTTAAATTCTGCGCCTCTTGTTTGCTTCCACTCCCACTTCCCATTTTCTTTTTCTAAATAGGCAATAAAGATTTGGTCTCCATTTGGATTATGCTCCGTAAAAATGGCGATAGCATCATCATGTTGGTTCATTGTATGGACTTTTGTATAGACGAGAGAATAGTCATAATCAAACTCATCCCCATACTCATCCTTCGTTTTTTCCATTTCGGCGTGAAAAAAATCCTCGAATGACGGTTCTTCCGATTTCGAACAGCCGATAAGAAAGAGTAAACACAGGGTGCCCACAAATAGAATTCTGCTTTTCAACTTTGTTCCTCCTCTATGTAAGTAAAAAAGTCGGTTTATTTAATAATTTTACCATTAATGGAATTTTTGTGGTTACCTTTATACAATCTTCCTTATCGTTATAATTTTTCATCCATAATCCGATATATAGAGTGAGTAGGGGGGATTGGGATGAAAATTTCTTTTGGAACGGAGTCTGTTCCATTATTTAAGCAACCGGAGCATCAGCAAGTAAAGGCTTCGGTATCAGCAAGTCTGTTTGGCAAGACGGATACAGTCACAATCAGCGGCAGTTCGCTCCAACTGTTTGGACAAATGCAACAAAAGCAAACATCCATGATTGAAAGTCTAATGAAACAACGTGAGGGCATTCAGGAAATGAAGAGCAACTTAACCGAACGGACATTGGAAAAAGGCGGAGACATTTCTTCGATTCAAGAACAACTCAAACAATTCGAGCAACAAATTGCCGAAATAGACCACCAAATGGCTGAAATGGAAATGGAAGAGCGCCAAAAGGCTTTAGGGAAAGATGAGAAATCCGAAGAAGAAAAATCGGCTGGAACCGACACACAGGCTTCATTAATGGAGACATCACAAGCATTCGATCGCATCGAAACGGTGTATCAAGTGAAGAACTCCATGGAACGTGAACACAGAAGCATAGCAAGTGAGATGAAAATGGACACTTCAAGAGGCGTGTTTAGCGAAGCGAAATCTGAACGCTTAAATGTACTAGAAGACCGCTTAGAAGATGCTAAGCAAACCATGATGAAAAATATGAATACTGTTAACGAACCAACAAGAGATGAGGAAGAAAACGAGATAAACGAGCAACGAGAAGAAATAGCTAATCAATAGAATTATGTAAAAAAATGAGCTTGGCTATCAAGCTCATTTTTACCACGGCATATAGACTGCATTTCCTTTTTTATATAAGGAATTCTTTCTTTTGTAGAAAAATAGAATCCGCTATCCAAAAAACAATGGCAGCCAAACTAGCCATTACATAATAGTTACTCGTCACAAATGGATTAGAAGCTGAATCATATGCCGGAATTAACATGAATAGAAAGGAAAACACTACATAAATCATCAAATAAACAAGACTGAATTTCCGTGGCTTTTTATTCAATTTATATTGTATAGGCGAAGCAAAAAACAGATAAAAGAAAAAGGCAAAAAACGAAATGATGCCTACAGACCAAAAGGCTAAAAATGATAACGGCTTTAATAAAGCGATGCCCATAAATGAAACGGCGACAGATGACACAATCAAGCATAGTAAATAATGAAGGATAAACTCCGAATTTAGATCAATTTTCCTCACAGTCCCACTCCCTCCCGTTCAAAAAAAAGACAGTTTGCGTGAAATTCAACCACGCTAGGCGATAATTCGACCACACAACGTAAATATTCAACCACAGATTCCATTTATTCAACCACGCTTGGCGATAATTCAACCACACTACGCACCCAAGCATCCTTCATCAAACTTTCAACCACGCTTCACTCCGAATAGGCTTGTGAATAGTGTCAAACCAGCTACGACCGGTATGATCCTGAAGCTATCTCTTGTAAGCAGCCAATATGGGTCGGGAAAATAGGCTGCGCTTGGAAGAAAGGTGTACACGATTGGTACGTATAAGGATAGAATCAGACATGGAAGGGTGACGCAGATAAAAAGAGGCATATGAAGCTTGAATGTCCATCCCTTCACGAAAAGCAGGGACACGTATAGACCAAATACAAAGGGTACCATGCTATCGAACCAGAAAAGTGGCTCGATGATAAAAGTGGCCTCGACTTTCTTCTGAATGGTCAATCCAAGGGTATAACTGACAACAAGCAGGACAAATAACCCCGCCAACCAAAGTAATTTCACCACATAAGTAAACCAAGTAGGATAAGGACGCATCTAAACAACTCCCCGCATAAGTCACCTTTATTTTACCATTTTTTCAATATCGTAATGGAGTAATGGGAGATAAAACCAAATAACACTGCCTTTTATCATTAGTAGGCAGTGTTCCTATTTTCAGTCTAGAAGGAATGCTTCATCTCCGACCCCTATTTCCCCTGTTCGAGTGACAGACGCATACACGCCAAAATGGTTAGCACAGTTCTTTTGGACCGCTTTTTGCAAAGTGGGGTCCCGTTTTGCATCGTCCGGATTCACCGTGATGATCATGCACCTTTCACAGGGCCTTCTCAATTCGATTTCCACATCCCGGCCTATTTTCATCCGTTTTCCGAACCAGGTTTGTTCAATGAATGGGATTTTATCGGTTAACGAGATGACGAAGTTGGGCCGAAACCGTCGGTGGTCAAGATGGTCTTTCCCCCATATCGTTTGTAATTCGTTCAGGGACGCATCCGTCACCAGTTGAATAGGCTCCGCTTCTATCGCTCCCAATGGTACATGGGTAGGCGAATATTCAATGAAAGAAACCTTCCGCTTCGATTCATTTTCCATGGCCCTGAGTAAATCCTCATCCCCCCAAGTGATGACCTTTCCTTCCGGTGAGGTAATTTCCACTGTGGGATAAGCAACCATCGACTCTTCCCCGACAAATCGCGCTTGATATTGAACCATTTTCTGATGTTGAGTGATGGTCAAAAATTTACCTGGCCTCGTTTCATCCAAAAACGCATGACTGCGATCTCCATATACCCCGTACTGCATGACATTCGTTTTTTGGACGCTCTCCCCACGAAACGATTTAACAGGATGCCGCACGATTTCCTTAATATGACCGACTAACATGGTATCCCTCCTACGTACTGTCCATTGATATTCTGCCATAATGCCTGGATGTGATGGGAGCACGTGACAAAAAAGAACGGACTCTACACATGAGTAGAACCCGTTCCTTTTTTATATGCTTTCATTATTCCTTTTAGAACCATTACTATGTCCCTATCGTAAATACAAGGGGTGAACCGGATGCAGCTGCTTCAGAAGCGCCATTTGTCATGACACTGTTTGTTTTGGTTTGGACATCAACTATCAAAATCAGAAATATGGTGTCTAGCATATGAAAAACCGAAACATAGACTGGTATCGGTTTCCTTATATATGTGAGCATAGGATATCATGACGAGTGTACTTGTCGATCGCTTTTAACCTCACCCGTTGCTTTTTGATCGATTTTGATAAAGATTCGTTCCAATTCACGTTTGTCTTGAAGCAAGGTATTTCGGTTCTCTTTAAGCAGTTGATTAAATGATTTTGTTCTTCTAGGCATTCTTCCATTCACCTCTTAGCTGATTGAATTCTTTTTGGAGTACAATAACTGGTAACTCATATAATTGTTTATCGTTTTTCTTGAAAATGCCGAATTTCAATAGTTCTTGGATAAGCTGATCTTTATTTGCTTCTCCCTTTTTATCTATTTGGGTTCTCATGAAAACCCTCCTTCATAAATAAACAGACTCTCTCCTAGGTTGGGATACATCATATTCGATTGAACGGAAAAATCCCTACTTTCTCTTCCCCATATAAGAGTGATCTGCATAATCTTCGCATTTCTTTACTGGATTAAATGTAGTAGGTTCATGATGGACTTATAGAATCCAATCACCATTTATGACCACAGCATTCTTTCATTTTTTCTAAAAAAATCTGTATCGCGTCACAAGGATTTCTATAACCCAAATCGCCCGAACTCAAACATATAATCTTCATTTCGCGCAAGATTCACTTGATTGCTCCACAAGGTCATTCCTCTTTATTCCATGTATATACACCGATAAAGGGTCAAATCAAACTCCTTTAAAGTGTCTACTTCTCCGGTATCCAGCCTCTCCGTATATACTTTCAGCCTACAGTTGTCAGGCAATTCTTCATAATTACGGCCATATTCTCGGTAGTACCGGATAAAAAACCGATAAGTACCTTCTTCCTCTCACCTTCCTAATTGAGAACTTTTTTCACTATACCTTCACTATAAATGAAAATGATTCTCAATGTCAATTATATATATTCGACTGATTCAATAGAGGGGGAAGTTTACTTCATAAGTCATTTGGTGAAAGGCTCTAGTGGCCACCAGGTACCCAAAACCACCACGGTTTGTATGTTAACCGCATTGGCAAAATAGTCATCATCTTCTTGTTCCTCTATTGTTCGACTCGTTCATTGCAACTATGTTATCAATAAGCGGAGACCCATTAAATTGCGTACCAATTAAATGTCCGCCATGATCTCCTTGAGTACTAGGAGCTTTAACTCTATCTTCCCCCCCAGCAGCTAACTGATGTTTAGTATTACGCTCTCCCATCTCTAAAGTTAATTCTCCGGAAACTCTCTTAATTCTTCCTAAATCATCTGTTTGATATAAATATCCATTCGTTTCATATTGTACATTAGGTTTCAATTTGAATTCTTCTAAAAAATGACTACCATATTTAGTTACAGCAACAGCCTTACTACCCTCACCCTTCGCCGTAATCTTCTGCGCAAGATCCTTTACCGACGTCTTATCCACACCAATAACTTTATAAGTATTTCCAGTCGTATCGGCTACTGTCCTAACCTTAACCCCAATTGGCACTTCCACTTTCCCGATGGCCTTGCTCATATCCTTGATTGAGCCTTGGACTTTCTGGACTTTATTTTGCACAAATTCCTTGCTGTAGGGGATGAACTTTGTCCCGTTTGCCATTTTGTCTGCGACCTTCGTGCTCGCGGCTATTCGTTCGGCATTAAAAGTTTAGGAAGATCGAATGGATATGATAATGAGACTTTTTTTATTTGCGCCCACTTTTCGTACATAAATTAATTTATAAAGAGTTCTCTTTCGATATAGAAAATCCCGAACAACTAGGCACTTTTTTATTAGTGTCCGTTATCCGGGATATAGTTGTTATTTTTCTTTAACAGCTTCTTTTATTTGTTCAATTACTTGATAGAGCCACTGAAGTGGTTGTAAATCAAGAGCAGGAAAGTATACACCATCTGCACAACTTTGAATATATTCATTCTTTTGAATATCTGAATACTTACTACTTCTAATAAAATCTGTTAAAAAGACAATAGCAGATTCTAGATATTCTATACTTTCTTCTGTTAATAATTCTTGTAATGCCACTTCTGAAGAATCAATATCTTGATGAAAAGTTCCGGCCAAGAACTGAAAAACTGATTCTTCTAGTTTGTTAGAAGACAACATAACATCTCACCTCTTGAGTATTAATTTGGATAGCCAGTTAAAATGTAATTTCCTTCTCCATCCTTTTTCAAAATAATTCTAGCATTTGACATATTTTCAACAGTGGTAGAACCTCTTTTTACTCCACGCCCAATAACTTCGGTTCCTTCATAAGTCAAAACTAAGTTTGACTTACTTTGTGAATTACTCATCCAAGATTTAATCGCATTTTTGTTATTAATTTCGCTTAAGGCTGTACTAACAACTTTCTCAGCAGTAGCCCTATCTTTAAAAGTAGAAGACCCATTAATTCTAGGATTATTCTTTATTCTCTCTAATAACTCTTCATCAGTTTTTCCAACATGTCTTTCAATCAAATGCCCACCTTTTACCTCATGTGCAGCCAATCCTCCACCAGGTGCAAGAGAACTCTTTTCTCCTGATTTACCATTCCCCGTACCCTTACTACCTTCACTCTTCGCCGTTATCTTCTGCGCAAGATCCTTTATCGTCGTCTTATCCACACCAATAGCTTTATAAGTATTTCCAGTCGTATCGGCTACTGTCCTAACATTAACTCCAGTTGGCACTTCCACTTTCCCGAGGGACTTGCCCATATCTTTGATTGTGCCTTGGGCTTTCTGGACTTTATTATGTACATATTCTTTGCTGTAGGGGATGAATTTCGTCCCGTTTGCCATTTTGTCTGCGGCCTTGGCTGCCCGCCTACGAACTCATTACATCTATCTTCTTTACGGCAAAAAGACCTTAACTGATATTAAGGTCTTACATTCTCTTTCTGGCTCATCAAAAATCTATTCTTATTCTCCAAAAACTTTATGATTAATATTTTCAAATATTAATACAATATATCTCCAATATTAAATCTGCTGTTTTGCTGTTACTCATAGAAATTTCACCTAACAACTAGTGAATTTAAATTGCGACATCTTGATACCCTACTTTTTACTTTTTCATTTATGAGACGAACCCCTAAACCAGTTTTATCATCCCACGTACAATCGAATGATACTCTTATATCACGTTCATCGCGAAGGAAATCATACGGAACAGAGATACCTTTTCGTATATAAAATCTATATGGAGCCTTTAAAAAACATCTACATCGTTTTCGTTTAATACTGCTTTTATTTCATTACCTTCAAAAACAACCATATAGTCATTTGGTAAAGCAAGCACTTGAATGATTTCTGGTTTAATTTTTAGTAGTTGATAAGCATATAGAGCATACAACTCCGTGTTATTATTATCTTCTACAGGACCTATATACCAACCTGAATCTCCTTTTTCTACATCTCCATTTCTTTGTAAATATATTTTCTCGAGTTCTAGTACACCTTTAGAAAGTATGATTTTATCACTAAATTTTATTGATAAACCTTCGACATTTATCTTTCTCAAAAAATGACCTTGTTCTAGTTGTACCCACAATGCTAAAGTTAAATCTTCTGTTATATCTTCAAATGGATTTCTAGTATAATCAGGAGAAGTCAATATAAAACTCCCGGTTTCTCTCTCATGTAAATAAAAGACGGACCAACCTACTTGTAGAGAGAAACCATGAATTAATTTATTACGATCTACCTGTTCTAATATAGCAAACAAAGTTTCTACTTGAGGTTCTAATTCTTTTTCGGCAGTCACTATAATGATTTTACCCATAATAATCTTTTCAAATTTGTTCATTACTTCAACCTCTCTTCTATAGCTACTTTTAGAGCTTCTCTAGCTTGTTCCTCTTTTTCTATCATTTCCATTCTAACATTAACAGGAACCTCTCCCATCTTAGAATGCCCTTTCCATTCAGCCCAACTATGAGCCCCCTTAGATGCATTCGAAGATTTTCCAAGACCAACAAAATTATCTTTTAGATTTAGAATTTCTATTTGTTGTTCTCGAGTTAACCCACTGAATCCATCCATTTCAGTTATTTCTTTCATTGAAACAATATGGTCTGCTTCAAACTTATCAACTTCATACCCGTATACTGGGTCTACTTTAGGACCATCTGGATTAACCATTTTTCTTATTTCGTTACTTGGTGTCTTTTTCCTCAAATTTTTATATTCACCTTTTGTAATACCCTTACTACCTTCACCCTTCGCCGTAATCTTCTGCGCAAGATCCTTTATCGGCATCTTATCAACCGAGATATGTTTGTAAGTATTTCGTATCCGGTACTTCCCTAACTCTAAACGGGGCTGTCCCAAAAGTCAGGAAAATGACTTTTAGGGCAACCCTTTTTTTATGAAATTTATGCACAAAAAAATCGCCCTTTTTAGTAAAATGAAGTTACCACACACCATTTACGAAAGGACGATTATTTATGAGCAATCCAAAGATTACTACAGAAAATTATAACATGGAACAGACTATACTACCACTCACCATTCAAGAGGAAACTACCGTTCCTCAAAAACGAAATTCCACACCTACTTTTATTCCCTATGATAACCAACAAACCACTGTTATTTTTGACATTCAGGATCTCATTCCGGTTCACCACGTGGCGCGTGTAATCGATCAAATGATTGAATCAGTAGAAGATAAAGTCTTTTTTGAGCACTATAATGGTGGCGGACGTAGCTCTTACCATCCCAAAATGATGACGAAAGTCATTTTGTATGCCTATTCTCAAAAAGTCTATTCCTGTCGTGAAATCGCTAAACTGGTTGAAGAAAATATCCCAACAATATGGCTGGCTGCCCTGCAGAAACCGGATTATCGAACGATTAATCGATTTCGCACACAACAAATGGAAAAGCTCCTTCCGAAGCTATTTGAAGAAATGATCCATCAACTAATAGAAGAAAAGCACATCACAATGGAGAACTATTTCCTAGACGGAACAAAAATTGAAGCCAGTGCAAACAGGTATTCATTTGTGTGGAAAAAGGCGACGACCAAATTTGAGGCGAAGCTACAAGAAAAAATCGAAGAAATGTACCAACAGATTCAGACCATTACAAATGAAGAAGGGCATGAACTGTCTGCTCAAGACGAAACGTCCTCTTTAACGGCAGAGGAAAAACTAACTCAAATAGAAAAAGCATTAGTGAAAAAAGTTGAAAAGGAAACGAATGGTATCCAACTTGAAGAAGATGTCCAGGTACGAAAAGAAAAACGACGGGAACTCAGTCCGGTTAAGAAACTA